>NZ_CP166245.1:330162-660324 GCF_033597815.2 Staphylococcus sp. KG4-3 | reverse complement strand
TTATTTTCATGTATGATAGGGTAATATGAACATAGTATAAATTAAATGGAGGCAACGCATATGGACAAAAAACAATTAATTAGAACGATAATCACAGTGGCTCCTGTGTTTTTAGTACCATTAATCGTTGAACGTAAACGAATTAAAGATCACCCAGACGTTAAAAAAGCGAGTGATGCAACCGTAAGCGCTTCTAAAACAGTTGCAGATAAATCTGTACAGTTTAAAGATACTGTCGTAGAAAAATCATCCCATGCGAAAGAATATGTAGTAGATAAAAAACACGACATGGATCAAAAACGAGAACTTAAACGTATCGCTAAAGAACACGATCCAGCATATATTGAGAAAAAAGGCGAAAAATTAGAAAAAGAAAATCGTAAAGAAGCTCAAAAAATGGATAAGATTCTTCAAAAAAATATCGACAAACGTCATAAAGAAGAAGATAAAGCGCGTCAAGATAATGAAAAACAGCGTATTAAAGATATGAAAAAATCTAACAAACATATGGAAAAAGTTGGATTAACACCTGGCAAACTTGACGATGAAACTGAGAAAAAAGGCGAAAAATTAGAGAAAGCAAATCGTAAAGATATTCAAAAACTAGATAAAATCCTACAAAAAAACATCGACAAACGCCACAAAGAAGAAGATAAAGTACGAGCAAAAGATAAAAAAACTCGCTTATCTGAATTCAAAAAATATAAAGACTACGTTGCTAAAAGCGTTGTTAAACAAAACAACGAAAATAAAGGCGAATAACACTAATGACACAGGTCATTATAGATGGAGATGCTTGTCCTGTAATCAATTCAGTTATTGAATTGACTGAAAGGACAGGCATTTTTGTTACAATCGTTCGTAGTTTCAGTCATTTTTCTACTATAGAACAACCAGAACATGTAAAAACCATTTATGTCGATGATGGACCAGATGCTGTTGATTATAGGATTGTTAAACTAGCAGGAAATAATGATTTAGTAATTACGCAAGATTATGGTCTTGCAAGTTTATTACTTAATAAAACAAAGATTGTCATGCATCATAAAGGCTATGTATATAACCACCAAAATATTGACACTTTACTTGAGCAAAGGCATACAAGTGCACAATTTAGAAAAAGTGGTGGACGTACAAAAGGCCCTTCTGCATTTACAGAACAAGATTTGCTTAAATTTGAATCTGCATTTTCATCTATATTACAAGATCAATACTTGAACAAGGAGGATTAAACATGAAAAGAATTGCTGTTTACTGTGGCGCTAGTAAAGGAAATGATCCTTCCTATATGTCGGAAGCTTATCAGCTAGGTAAAACTATGGCCGAAAACGGTTATGAATTAATCTTTGGAGCTGGTTCTGTAGGCATTATGGGGGCAATTCAAGATGGTGTACTAGATCATGGTGGTAACGCTATAGGCGTTATGCCTAATATGTTAAATGAAAAAGAAATAACTAGTAAGAAATTAACGGAACTTATTTTAGTTGACTCTATGCATGAAAGAAAAAACAAAATGGCCGAATTAGCAGACGCATTTGTCATGGCCCCTGGTGGTGCTGGTTCTTTAGAAGAATTCTTTGAAATGTATAGTTGGTCACAAATCGGGATTCATCAAAAACCGATTGCTATATTTAATATCAACGGCTTCTTCGATCCATTACAATCTCTATTATCTCATATGATTGAAGAAGGCTTTATCGATGCTAAATACGATACTTTAGCACCGTTATGTGATTCAACTGAAGCACTATTTGAAACAATCAATAATTATAAACCTTTAGGCGTTAGAACTTACGACTAACTATCAAGGGCAAGGAAGTAAATTATTTTAAAATCGCTTCCTTGCCCTTTGTTTATAATTCAAATAATTGCTATTAACTGTTTTAGTATCATCAATGCCACGATAATGATAATAATTGCTGAACATTTATTTAATACTGTAATATATTTTCCTGTTTTATCTACATGTCCTATAATCTTCCCTGCTATCGCTAAAAAGAAAAACCAAATCCATGACACCAATACTGTGGCAATGCTAAACACTACCTTTTCCACTCCTTCATATATAGCAGCACTTGTACCTATTACACCTATCGTATCCATAATTGCATGTGGATTTAGTAATGACACTGATAATGCAAAACCTATTTGCTTTTTAGCAGTCATGAGTTTATAAGTTTGAAGTTGATATTGATACGATGTCCATAAAGACCATGCCATATAAATTAAAAAGACAATACCTATACAATATATAGTTATCTGCAAAATAGGTAAAGACAACAAAATTAATGATACCCCTAAAATAGCTAGCAATATTAATAATGTATCACATAAACCAGCGGTGATTATTACCGGTAATGATTTGTAAATACTTTTATGATTAGCTCCTTGATTAAATACAAAAATATTTTGAGCTCCTAAAGGCAATATAAGTCCTAATGCCAAAAGTAATCCATGAACTGCTGGTTGCAACATACAAAACTACTCTCCTTTAATTATTACGTCTATATCAACTATGCTATACTATATGCACAGAAATTGGACCAACCAGATGCAAATTAAAATACCAACCAGATTATATAGGAGCTATTTTATGTTCAAACCAAAATACAAAAAAATTATTGATAATATCATTTTACAAATTGATACCGGAGAATTAGAACCAGGCATGCAATTAGCTTCTCAAAGAGATATGGCAAGAAAATATCAAGTGAATCGTTCTACCGTTATACAAGCAATCGATATCCTTAAAAGTCAGGGGATAATAAAAGGTAGAGAGAAACAACGCTTATATGTATCTGGAAATACTTGGCATACTTATATTAGAAACAATATCAATTGGCAAAACTATATTAGCAATAGTACAACTAAAAATAATCAATACTTTGTTCAACAAATAAATAAACTAGAATTCCACTCCAATATGATGCGTTTAAGTACTGGTGAACGTCCTAAACCTTTAAAATCATTTGATGCAAATGACAATATTTTATACCTGAACAGCTTATCTAAAACTGTAAGTCCTGGTTTGCGTGTCGGTTGGATCGTTGCCAAACCTTCTGTTGTGGCACATTTAGCTGATTTAAAAATGCAAAATGACTACGGCGCAAGTTCTATATCACAATATATCGCAACAGAATGGTTAACACAGACACATTATCACGACCAACACCTCAAAGGACTAAAAGATAAACTTTTAATTAAAAGAAATTTATTTTTAGAATCTCTGAACAAATATTTTAGTAATTTAGGTTCATGGTCAACGCCAGAAGGTTCATTTTACATTTGGTTCCAATTTAAGTACTCCATCGATATGAAAAAACTTTTCGATGCAGCTATTGCAGAAAACATACTAATTAATCCCGGTGAAGTCTATGATAAACATGCGCATCATTGTATCCGTTTCTCGTATGCTTATATCGATGCCGATGATATCGATGTAGCGTTAAAACGATTAAGCGAAATTATCCAAACACGTTTTACCACATCGTCTTAAATAGGGAGCGAGAAAGAAATTTAACTTATTTAAAAAGATTTTGTCTCCCCACTTCAGAAAAAACGACTAAGGTTGATAAGGATAATAAATTTACCTTCACGAAACTCATCTATAAATCTCACTAACTCAATAAATTGTTAAAGGCTGAGACAATTAAATTTGTCTCAGCCTTTAACTTAATCCCTATGCATTTGTAGGAATTACAATGCGCATTATCAAAAAACGCTTCTCAGACGTTTTTTGATAAATCTTTATAATATCTAACATGTCTTTTAAGTGGATGATATTTACTAAGGTTAGGATACTCAAAATAATCATATAATTTCATGCCGATTTTTTCCATCACTTTTCTAGAAGCTGCATTATTCTCTGAAGTAAAGGCATAAATATCTTCTAAACCTTGAGCTTTGGCATATTTCAATACAGCTTCCGCACCTTCTGTAGCAAAACCATTCCCCCATACTTCAGGGATTAAACGCCATCCTATTTCATAAAATGGCAACTCTTCAAATGTATATTTACTTTCTTTAGGCACATAATTCAATCCAATAAAACCTAACCAACCATTCGTCTCTTTCAATTCAACAGCGAATAGGCCAATATTATATTTTGATATAACTTCATCCATTTTATTCATATCGTGTTCTGAACGTCGATAACTTAATAAACTAGGAAAATATCTACGAACTTGTTGATTTGCGTTCATTTGTTGAAATGGTAGCAAGTCTTCCTCTCGCCAGTCACGTAACCTTAAACGTTCAGTTTCAATATAAACTGTCATATGTTACACCTCTATACTGGAAAATAAATTTCTATAAAAAAGTAACGCGTTACGAAACAATTCATATCGCGCTACCTACATATTCTATCAATAATCAACATTTAAGCTCTTGAAATATAACTAATCAACTCTACGTTTACTGCAACTTCTTTCAAACGGCCGCGTTCACTTTTTGGTGCAGTGAATGTTGCATCAATAAAATCATTTTTATGATTTAATCTGTAAGTAGCTACAAAAGTATCTGTATCAGATTCAAAGTTTGGTAAGTGTGCAATCACACGTTTAATTTCACCTGTAGAGTCTTTTATTTCTCTACCTGTAATATTTTCTATTTCTCTACCTAATTCTGGTAAAGTAATAGTTCTGCCTTCTAATAAATTGAAATCTTGTTCGTGCATATTCATTACCTCTTTTCTATGTAAGGAAATTATCAAAATATAACTTACTCCAAACCAGTCGTTAACTCAAGCTTGAATGATTAATTAATAACTACCTTGTATTTCAACTTCATTGCATTTTTATACGTATTTACTAATCCACATTATGTTTAATGATACCCATTATAACAATTAGTAAAACCATATTACAATGATTTCCTAGGAAATATTACAACGTATTTAAAAAAATAATTAAATCTAATTTCTGTATATTATACAGATATATTTTTTAATTCTCTGTATTTCATTCGACTATCCAATAATCTATGCACTTTAGGTCTCTGAGTTTATATCTTTTTCTAAACTTTCAGATTTATCCTTCAACTTATCATGTTCTTTTTCTAATTTATCTTTTTGCTTTTTCAAATCTTTTTGTTGTTTTTCTAATTTATCAACATCTTTTTCCAATGATGCTTTTTCATCATCTTTACCACAAGCTGTTAATGTAACTGTCGCTGCTAATATGAGTGTCAAACACCTTTTCATGTAAGAGCTCCTTTTTCATTATAATATATTAATTTTATCATTAATTATTAACATCTTCATTAATTACTGATAGTTTTTTAGACATAATTACCTTCTCTACCTGATAACCCATATTTAAATTCATTTCAATCATTTGTTTGTTGCTATATGCAACGGTGCTTTCTATTTTTTGAGCACCTTTACTAATCCCCCACGCTTCAATGGATGATTTCAATTTGCCACCTACACCCTGATGTCTATATTCAGGACGGACATAGAGCATTTCAATCACAACTTTACATCCAATTGTCTCAATTCGTCCCCATACAAATCCTAGTAAGACACCATCCAGTGTTTCAATTAAAATTCGACTCGTTTCTAATTTCAAACTTCGCTCAATTATTTCTATACGCAAAGCAACTGACAAATTAGTTTTTTTGTAATCATGATACTGTTGTTCAAGTTGTTGTTCATGTATGTTTGCAATTTCTTCTATAAATTGATTTTGCGATAGTGAAAGTTGTTTCATAATTCCTCCTTTTAAAAAGTTAAGTTGATTTATGTGGTGATATTCGTCATAATAAGCCATATCTTATTCTTACATTCTATAAAAAAGGTAGCGGAATTCAAATGAAATCTACTGAAAGATTAATGCGTGAAAATAATGTAAAATCACTACGATTAAACAATACTGATAGAGAAACATTCGAAAACTATATGACATATGTACGTGCCGATCTAAGTGTGAATCCCCATGATTCCGAAAAGATGTTAAATCGTATATTAACTCAATTATTACAAGCCGAAAAAGAAGGCACGCTTGCTATGGATTTCTTTGATCATGATCCTAAATTACACGCAAAAAAAGAAATTAAAAAATTGCCGAATGAGACACTCTTCAACATATTCAAATATATTTATCAACATATTCTCCTTTTCTTTGGTATTTTTTGTTTCCTAAAAGGGTTTATTGGCTTTTTTATCGGCGCCAAACGACTATATATATATACGTTTCCGATAATGTTACTCGTCGGTATTAGTATTATTTTCATTTTTATATGGATGGTATTTAAAACTGTACAAATGCAATGTTTTACCAAATCACATTGGACTTGGATTATGACATATATCAGTATTATATTGTTGTTATGTGCAATATTTTATGTATTTTTTGTACCCCAAGCAGCGCTTGCTGTAGGCCCTTACATTTTCATAAGTAATTGGACATTTATTATTATTTCTTTCATAATTATTCCAATCTCATTGTATATCGATCATCACTATATTAATAAAGATGCAAATACTTCACTATGATTTAGTGAGAACATGATTTTAATATTTAAAAACAAAGCAAGAGCCTGAGACATATAGAGTTATGTCTCAGGCTCTTGCTTTATATAGCTCAGTATCTAGCTGAATTAAAAATATTTCTACTTATGATATCTAAACTCTATTACCTTTTCTGAACAGGTGTAGACGGAAAATTGAAACTTTATATATCCCAGTTTTATTAATTATGGCAGCACTATTTTAAGTTGTCATGCCTTCTTTTTTCTCAACTGCAACACTGATAAATAAGAATATTAAGCCTATCGCTGTCAAAATAGGGGCGATAAGACTTAGAGATGCTACTGGTAAATGTGTAACGACTAAACCTCCTATGAAGGCACCTAAAGCATTCCCTAGATTAAATGCTGATTGATTCAATGTACTAGCAAGCGTTGGTGCATCTTTTGAAATTAAAGTACTTTTGAACTGTAGTGATGGGCTCATACTAAATCCTATTAGACCAAAGAAGAATATACCTGCGACCATTAAGAATCCGTTCATTTGGATAAAGTATAACAGTACGAAATATATAATAAATACTATAAATATCATCTGTAAAGCTCTATTTAAATTCCAATCTGCAAGTTTACCACCTACGACATTACCTAATGTAACACCTATACCAAATATAATTAGTAAGTATGAAATAAGATGTTCTTGAACATTAGATACATCAGTTAAGACTGTAGAAATATATGTGAAATAAGCAAATACACTACTAAAACCAAATAGTGTTACTGCTAATGTTAACCATAAACGCTTCTCTTTCAAAATTTTCAATTCATTTAATACTGAAGATTTAACTGTTTCACGTTGCATTGGCACAAAAATAATGATTCCTACTAAAGCTATCGCACCAATAACAGAAATAACAATAAATGTCATTGGCCAACCGAAATTCTGACCAACCAATGTACCGAATGGCACACCTAAGATGTTACTTAAACTTAGTCCCATAAACATTAAAGCCATAGCACTTGCTCTTTTCTCTGGTCTAACCATATTTGCAGCTAGTATAGAGCCTATACCAAAGAATGAGCCGTGCGCTAATGATGTAATAATACGGCTTGTCATCATAAATCCATAACTCGTACTAAATGAAGCAGCAAAATTACCTAAAATAAAGATGACCATTAACACTAATAATAGATACTTTCTATTCCATTTTATTGTTAACATAACTATGATTGGTCCACCGATGGCGACACCTAATGCATAACCAGTAATTAGCTGTCCTGCTTGACTCACAGTTACACCAAAGTCCCTTGCAATATTTGGTAAAAGTCCCATAATTACAAATTCTGTCATACCGATTGCAAATGCACCGATAGCCAGCATCCATATAGCTATTGGATATTTCATTTCGACTCCCCTCCTATTCCGTTTTTTAAACATGTTTGTGATTATACTAAAATAAAGTTACCGAAAACAAGGCAATTGCTTAATTTTTTATTAATTTATTATATTAATGCGCTTTCATTAAAATTATGTATGTATTTAATAGTTCTAATTTAATTTTCGAGTAATAATTTTTCACAAAAAAAAGAGCTAACAATACTCTTAGAATTAAATGAATTGCTCACTTTATTCTAAAGATGAAACTATTAGCTCAAAATATGACTTTAATTAATTAGTAATGCGTCTACAAAAAACCATACTACCATAATAATCATGATAATAGCTTGTGCAATAGTACTTGCTAAGAATGCTACCACCGAACCAAAACTTGCTTTTAAAGCTTTTGAAAAATTTGGTTCTTGAATCATTTCTACAATTAATACCGCAGCAAATGGAACAATAATAATGCCGAAAGGCGGAAATACAAAGCACCCTACAATAACACCAACAAGGGCTGCGTATTCACTTTTTTTTGAACCACCAAATTTATTAACAAAGTATTGATTCATTATAAAATCTGCAACGATTATAAATAGTGTAAGCAAAATCATAGATACATAGAACACCCATGACAAATTACCATTATGAAAACCGAATTGATAAATTAGAAAACCAACCCATAAGACAAGTACAGATGGAATAACCGGCTTAATTAAACCTATAAACGCTAAGACAAATGCCACTATAATACATAACCATAAAATAATTGTCATTATTAACTACTCATACTTTCTTCTGTAAATTTTTGATCTTTAGTAAAGAAAATGAGAATCATGCCTATAAATATAGACCCTGCAGAAACATAGAAGACATTTCCTAAACCAACCCATTGACTCATTATACCACCTAACAAGTTACCACATAATTGTCCAATAACCATCGCATTAGCAAATAATGTTGAGGCGTAGCCCGGAAAGTCTGGCAATATATCTTGAAAGTAACTGATTCCTAAACCAAGTAGTATTGCTAAAAATATCGCTAAAAATACTTGGCCTACAAACATCATAGCTAAACTTTCGAACACGCCAATACTAAAGTAAAATAATCCTCCAAAGAGGCCACCTAACATGAGTAATGTACGTGTTGTCATTTTTGCTGATAATATGCCTAAAATAACCATAAAGGGCACTTCCAATCCAGCACATAAACTTGCTAATCCACCAACAAAACCTTCTGGTTCACTAAGGTATTTCGTCACAAATAGCGGCATATTCAATGTATACATCCATTGCCCTATATGCAGTAAAATAAACGCTAAAAATGGAACAAATAGTGATTTATCCCTTAACATATTGGGAGCTGTTGTCTCAACATGATTTACATCAGAAACAGTGTGTTCTGTCTTTATATCTTTAAAGAAAAATACTTGCAATAGTAAGGTGAAGATAATGATTGTAATCGTACCACCAAACAAGCCGGAATAACCATTAGCACTTAGTAGTAAGGCCCCGATTAAAGGACCGAATAAAAAGCCAAATGAAAACATAGACCGCAAAACTGCATTGGCAAATTTAGCTTTATTTCTTGATGCAGAAGCATTAATTGATTCACGTGCTGATGCATACATTTGAGGCATCGCTGGCGCAAAACACCCTTGGAAAATAGCATACATTGCTATAAAAATCCATATTTCATGTATATAGAAATAAATTGAAAAACTAACTGCCCCCATAAATAAGGCTGCAATTATTATTAATTTTCTATTAATATTATGCGTATCAGAAAAGCGCGCAACTATCGTATTCATTATAAATTGACTAATTGCAGCTAAGGCTAACAATAATCCATATTGCGTGGAAGTCATACCTAAATCATTTGTGGCAAACAATACTAAATAAGGTACTGTAATTGCTATCCCCATACCTAATAGCATCATATTCACTACAAATAATTTGTAGTTTTTAATATGTAATAAGGCACTAAACATGTAGACAACCTCTATTCTCTTAATAATATATTTCTTCGTCAGTGCAATAACTTTAATATTATAAAATAAAACCTTAAATAAAATCTATAGCTGTTTTATTACTCAACATATTCCATCATTAGATTTATAAATGACTCTACCTGGGGCAATTGTGTCATACTTGAATCGTAGCTTAAAAACGTAGAACGTATGAGCGATTTATTATCGATATCCACACGTTTAAATTCGAACAACTCGCGATCTAAATGTTTCATCATAATTTCTGGTAATATTGTTACTCCAACACCATTTAATAACATTTCTTTACAAGTTGCCACTTGATCTACTGTAATCATTGCGTGGTAATCTTGCCCAATTTGACTTCCATACCATTCCTTTATTTGATTAATATAAATTGGGTCTGCTTGGAATTCGATAAAAGGCATTGTTTCTAGTTCATCATTCCTATTTTTAGGATAAATAAAGTAATGCTCGTCATTAAAAAGATGTGTGTTACTTAAATTCATAATCTTATTACCACGAATAATCATGACATGATAATCTCTATGGTTTGCCTTAATTTGTTCGCTTGAGCCAACTTGAACTTGAATTTCTACATTAGGAAATTGTCTCGTGTACAAATTCAACACCTCAGGTAACAAGGTTTGGCCAATCAGAGATGAACAACCGATTGATATTGTTCCATTGACTTCACCAATATGCGCTTGCATTTTATCTAAAAACAAACGCTCTCTATTCAGCATTTCTCTAGCATGTTCAATTATCATCGTACCTTCAGTCGTCGTAATCAATTGTTTCTTAGTTCGGATAAAAACGTTGACGCCAAAAGCATTTTCAATCGCTTTAAGTCTTTGCGTAACTGCAGGTTGTGAAATATAAAGAATTTCGGCTGCTTTTCTCAGTGTTTTTGTTTCATCCAAAGTAGTTAACAAGCGATAATCGTCAATCTTCATAATTATCCCCCTATTTTTATAAGCCCCTGTTAATTATCGTATAATAACTCTCATTTTTATTTGTGTAGACTACATGTAATTCTAAGTTTTCCATTATACATGTAATATTCACTATAACACGTTTATTTATATACTTATATGCCTTTTCAATACATGATTTTTTGTAGTTTGCATCGTTTGC
This sequence comes from Staphylococcus sp. KG4-3, assembly GCF_033597815.2. Lineage (NCBI taxonomy): Bacteria > Bacillati > Bacillota > Bacilli > Caryophanales > Staphylococcaceae > Staphylococcus > Staphylococcus halotolerans. Next base: position 649,357 of record NZ_CP166245.1, on the reverse strand, counting down.
GATTCATATAAAACTACACTTCAATTACTTTACATATATTAGCTCTATTCATGATGTGAAGTCTTTTGTTGTCCTTGTTTATGCGTAGATGTATGTTTATGGTGTTTATGTTTATCATGTGTGTGTTGTTTGGGTTTATGAGTATTATGTTTGTTCACTTTTGGCTTATGTTTACTATGTTTCTGCCCTTTTGCTTTCTGTTTAATTTTATGATAACAATACATAATTTTCTCTTGCATAGTTGGAAAATCAGCATCAATTTTTATCATGAGCTGATGCGCAATTACATATGCTTCATGATATTGTTTTTTAGTAATTTGTCCTGTATCCAATGCACGTTGTAAATCATCTTCATCAACAAGTTCATAAGACCCATTTGGCAATACAAGCACATCTAAACATAAATCAATCGTACGTGCATTCCCTTTCTGTGTAACATTCTTTAAATTGATATCAAAATAATATTCTAATGGGTTGCCCTTGTCATCTAACATCACTGTAATACTATAACGTTTTTTCTCAGGTAAGATTTGTAACCACTGATAGTTGTCATCAGCAACAATAATGTTTTGTCCAACAACTGATACCTCTAATGGCTCTCGAACTTTTTTCATAGTGACTAAACCAATAATACCTTTAAACTTATTATTGTTCACTTTGACCTCTGTGTATTCTCTATCAATGATGCGACGCCAGTGACGCTTATCAATATATTTTACTTTCACTGTCACCAACTCCTTGTCATTATTATATAAAACTGTTTCTCCCATGTCATCTCATGAATTATATTGATGTCTTTTATTTTTAACTTTAAAATTTGATTAGTATTATTGTACTATATTTCATAGTGTAAAAGCGAAATTGACAATTTCACAGAAGTCTGTTAAATTTTATCTATATTTTTCAGAAAATTCCATAAATAAAGGAGCCTAACCATGACAGTTATCCATAGACCATTTAGAGCAGATCATGTTGGTAGTTTATTACGACCAGATCGCTTAAAAGAAGCACGACAAGACTATAAAAATAATGTAATAGATTCACAAACATTGAAAGCTATTGAAGATGAAGAGATTGAACATATCATCGAAAAACAATTAGAAGTAGGGTTACATAGTATTACAGATGGAGAATTTCGTAGAAGTTGGTGGCATTTTGACTTCTTAGAAAACTTAGAAGGTGTTCAAGGCTATACATCTGAACACGGTTTAGAATTCGAAGGTGTTGAAACTAGAAATCATAATGTGAAGATTGTAGACAAGGTTGCATTTAACCCGAACCATCCCCATTTTGAACATTTCCAATTCTTACATGAAAAAGTAAACGGCCGCGGGACATCAAAAGTCTCTATTCCTAGCCCTAACCAACTGTTCCATCCAAACATTTTGAATGAAACAATATATCCAGATATTGAAGCGTATTCACATGATGTTGCTAAAGCATATCATGATAGCCTATTAAAATTTTATGAACTGGGCGCGCGTTATATTCAATTAGATGATGTTTATTGGGCAAACCTAACATCAGGAACTCAAAAAACACGTGGTCGTGATCGCACCGAAGATGAAAAAGAAGCCGCACGTCAACTCGCATTCCGTGTCGTCAACGAAGCAGTACAAGGATTGCCAGAAGATTTACTCATTACAACACACGTTTGTCGAGGTAACTACCAGTCTACTTGGGCAATTTCAGGTGGTTACGAACCAGTAGCTCCTTATTTATTCCAAGAAAATTTAGGCGGATTTTTCTTAGAATATGATGATGATCGCTCTGGAGACTTTGAACCTTTACGCTATTTCCCAAATGATAAATCAGCAGCAGTACTAGGTTTATTCACTTCAAAAACTGGTGAACTTGAGGATAAAAATACTATACTTAAGCGCATTGAAGAAGCTCAACAATATGTGAAATTAGATCAAATTTGTTTGAGTCCTCAATGTGGATTTGCCTCTACCGAAGAAGGTAATAAACTTACGGAAGATGCACAATGGCAAAAACTTGCTTATGTAGTAGAAATTGCAAAAGAAGTATTTGGCACTGCAAAATAACATAAAGTGAAAAATTCTTAAGAATTCGAGAGCCCGAGACATAAAGTAATGTCTCGGGCTCTCGAATCTATTTTTTATAGAATTTAAAATTTGTTTTGTTCAATGGCTTCAGAAGATAATGCATAACGCATATTGATATCTTCTAAGTTAGGATATTGTTCGTTTAACCAACTTTGGCTCAATAATTCAAAATGTTCAAACTCAAATGCAGGTTGACACATGCATCCAACAAGTGCGTAATCATTTTGCCCTTCAACTGATGATGCGAATATGGTTCCTTTTGGTACTACATACTGTAATACGTCACCCGCTTCTATATTCTTCCCTAAAGATACTTGTTCATATCTACCATCAGGATGAATCATATGAATCGTAAGTGAATCACCATCATGATAATACCAAATTTCATCTGCATCTATACGATGGAAATGTGAAATATTGTCATGCGTTAATAAGAAATAAATACTAGAATACTGCGCTCTTTGATTTGTATCATCTGTAGTACCTTTAATTACTTCTTTATAAAAACCACCTTCTGGGTGCGGTTGCAGTTGTAATTGTGAAATCCATGATTGTATGTGTTGATTCATATTATTTCAAATCCACGTTATGAAATACGTTTTGCACATCATCTAAATCTTCTAATACTTCAACAAGTGTTTCGAATTGTTCCTGATCTTCTTTTGATAATTCAATATCAGATTGAGGTAACATTTCAAATTCCGCAACTTTAAAAGTATCAATACCTATTTCTCTTAATGCATCTTGTACTTGAGCAAATTGGTCTGGTTCAGCATATACAATAGTTAATCCATTTTCATCAATCACATCTCTAACGTCCACATCTTTTTCCATTAATTCTTCTAATGTATCGTCTACTGATTTACCTTCAAAACCAAATACAGCTGTATATTCAAACATATAAGCGACTGATCCTGATACACCCATATTGCCTCCATTTTTACCGAATGCTGCACGTACATCTGAAGCAGTTCTATTTACATTGTCTGTCAAAGCATCAACAATAATCATTGAACCATTTGGACCAAAACCTTCATACCTTAATTCATCATAATTTTCTTCACCAGATCCCTTAGCTTTTTCAATTGCTTTCTCAATAATGTGGTTCGGAACTGAATAAGTTTTGGCACGTTCTAATGTTAAACGTAAAGCTTGGTTGGCATGTGGGTCAGGTTCACCTGATTTAGCTGCTACATAAATCTCTTTACCAAACTTCGCATAAATTTTACTTGTATTTTTATCTTTTTGGGCCTTTTTTTCTTTAATATTATTCCACTTACGTCCCATGATTTCATCTCGCTTTCTCGATTACTACATCTATTAATATGATATATTATACAATATTTTTGCTTTAGAATATAGATTTACGCACATCAGTTGAACTCAAGTCCTTTTAAACTATAAAAACTACAGATACTTACCATATAAAGTAAATACCTGTAGCTTTTTATTTTATTATTTTATTTAGACTATTAAAGCCGTTAAAATATACTTTTATTTATTTTACATATCCTTCAATATCATCTAATAAAATTTTATAGTTTTGCGCATTTTCATTATCCATAAATAAGTATACTTTACGTTCATCTTCAGTTGAACGTATTTTGCTTACTCTATCTTGATCAATCAATCTGCGAATCGATGCAAGCACCTTAGTCCTACTTAACTCAAGTTCAGTAGTTGCAATTTTTAGAAATGGCTGCATTAACATGTTATTTTCACTACAATTTTGTTCTATCAATTCTAAAATTGCAACGTCATTCATAGTCAATTTGTAGTTTGATTCAATGTAGTGCATTAAACTTTTGTATTTTTTGTAAATATTTAAAAATTGCTCTTTTTTGTCTTTATTCACTGTTGTTACACCTCCAAATGCTAGTAAGTAAGCAATACAATACAATTATCCATAAATTACAAGTCTATGTCCTTATTATTTATAATTATAGATTTGTCAAAATTACGAATAACGATAAATTATATTTTGCCACGCATATTTTCAAAAGAGGTGAAATATAATAATGTTTTAATTTTTGTAAATATCAATAATATGAACAGTATTATAATTTAAATCAATAGTCAAATTCTCTTCTTCAAAATGATGTTGCATAACGCTAAAATGCGGTTTATTATACTCATCGATTTTGCTAATTAATTCATCTGACCACGTATATTCAATTCTTAAAGCTGGCGCAATAATACCATTTATATTTCCAAACGTACTATTTATTTTTTCATAAAAAATAATATAAGGACGTTTCAAAGCCTTATCTTTAAAATTTAAATGTATTTGTATATTTTGCGATTCACTTTCTGCAGTTTCACTTTCCCCTATACGCCAATCATTTATAAAAATTGAAATTTTCTCTGGTTGATTTACTATCGTATAATATTCAAAATCTTTCACTTCATATCTCATTTTCTCCATTATTCTTTCATACATATTACCTAAAACAGAGCGAAATCCTTTTTGATCATATAAATATAATGCATTTTTCTCACCTTGTTGCTGGAATAAATCTATCCCAACGCCTGTAAAATATTCACGCATCTGTTTAAACATACCCATCAATAACGGCGGACTTTCGATAATTTCCATATTGTCATCATTTAATAAGTAATTATTATGCACATTCAAAAGAAAGTATGCTCTCTCTTCCAATTCCATATCATTCATAATCTTTTTAATATTACTAAACTTAAACACTTGTTTTATAAGCAAGTCTTCATGATCTTCACTCAAATAAGGAGAAGTTAATTTATGATTATCTATAAAGAAATAATCAAATCCTATACGTTTCATCTGCTTCTCCATCAATTTAAAATATTCAGGGTTATTGAATAAATGTGTAATATCAATTCCAAATTTCACATGCTCTCTATACTGCTGAATTTTAATAATATTACGATAAATTTCTTTGATAGTCATACTCTCAACATTAAAGATGTAACTCACTGAATGCATATGTTTTTCTGACAATTCTGGATGTGCCTGTAAATAAGCTTGATATTGACTATATATTTGATCGATATATATATTAACATCGTCATTACTAGTAATTTGAAACGCAAGATTCACATTTGCGTGATAAACAAAATTAATCAAGCCATAAGATTTATCCATAAATGTTTCCCGTAACTTTCTCGGATCTATCATGCAATAAATAATCACTTTTTGTGTACCTTCAAATAGATAACTCATACTTTTATTCGCAAACAAATTATGAAACTCTTCTATACTATGAATTTGAATTACAATAGTATCGTTAGTAGACTCTTTAATATGCTGTAGATCAATACATATATAATTATTTTGAACATTAAGTTTGTTAAGTCGTTCAGCTATTATATTCTGAATTTCAGCGATTGCACTAGTATTATAATCCTCTGATGTAAAAGGAAATGATTTATCCAATTTTGAAAGTAGACGATAGTCCTTAGGTGAATAACCAAAATAATGTTTAAACTTTTTACTATAGATAGCAGAATTGCTAAATCCATAGTAGTCGGATACCTCGCTTATTGTAGATTTCCCTGTTAGTAAGCTGGATATCGATGTTGAAAGTTTTAAAGTATCTATATATGTTTTAAAGCTCATCCCCAACGTATTATAAAATTGCGTCGATATATTTGATTGCGAAATAAAAAGTTTATTAGCAATTTCTTTTAACGTTAATTTTTCTTCTAAATGGTTGTTAACATAATCCAGTATTTCTCCTGTAATACCATAAAATGAATAGTCTGTTTGTTGTTTCAAATATTTTATGTCGACTTTTGCTTCAGAAGCAATAATATCGACAATATTATTCATGTAGGACTCAAACAATGGTTCAGTCAACGTTTGATTTAATTGATGCTGAGTTAAGCTAAGTATAGATTGGAATAATGCATTGGAAGATTGGATTAAGTTAGATGTATATTGATAAGCAAAAAAATCATAGCCACGCTCATAAAACCAATCACTTGCAATGTACAACTTAATCGCTTGTTCATTCCTTTTAATTGTAAAAATTTCAGAGTTATTGATTATAAACAAGTCATTTTCAACTTCTATATCTGTTATAAAATGTTGTATCTCTGTGATTCCTTTTAAAGGAAATATTAGTAATAAGCCGTCAGCTACACGTTTCGTAGGATAATTATCCTTAGAAATAATATTTAAGCACTGCGCTTTCATAATTTAACCTCTTTCAAATATTGTCATACGCTATGCATTAAAATGTCACTCTATCATAAAAGCTAAAGTTGGTACTTTATATCTTAATTATTTAAATAAGTATTTTTTGTCTTTAGATAATTTTGTATAAAACAAATAATTTTGTCAACTTTTTTCATTAATTAAACTCAATTTTAAAAATGTTGCATTGTATTTTTTAAAATTTAAAAAGACTGTTTCATCAAAAAATGATATCAAATAAAAATCACCTTCAAAAAACCTCTCATTTCACAAGGTCTTTTTGAAGGTGTCTTCATCAAATTGATTATTAAAATTTTATTATTTTCTAAACTTAGTTGCAAGTCTTAATACATACTTGATGATATGCAACAGATTCACAAATAAATTAAAGCCCATTTCTCTTGGAGAAAATTGCCCACGCTTCATACGATTGAAATCGTACAAAGTATAGAGTAAAAATAGTAATAAGCCTACTACCGTTATAATCGTATGGAAAATTGGATTTTGTATAAACATACCGATTAAACTTGCTATAATAAGCGCAACTAAAGTAACAAATAAATATTTTCCCATACTAGCCGCATTACCAATTAAGAAATAGCCGATAATACCAAAAACAATAAACGCTGAAATTGCTAAAATGATATTTTTGAAAAATACCTCTGGTCCTAAATTCTGTAAATATGCAGTGAACGTTGCATAAGATAATAAACCTACAACAATCGCGTAAATGTGGGAAATTACTAAACCATATTTACGTGCCCGATTAAAGATAACCGTAATCAGTACTAAGGCAAGAAGTACGAATGAAAGTGGTTTTCTCCATTCCATAGGTAAGAACTGCCCAAAATAGCAACCAATACCAAAAATAATCCAGTAGTACATAAAGAATAGCCATACTTTACTATATGCATGTGACTGTGATTTAGATTGGTTTTTAGATTGGTTTTGCTGCTTGTTTACATGTTGTGTTGATTCAGCCAATTTACTCACTCCTTCTCATTATAGAACTATTTATAAAAATAATATGCGTTTAATCATAACATTTATGGGATATATGTATAGCATGTAAATTTTCACAATGTCCTACGATTGCAATTATTAATACTTTAAATGTTCACTGTTTCATTGATTAGCAAACATGACGAATGTATTTTCTAACAATTTTAATGTTAAAATTACTATTTTGTTAATAGTTAATGTTACATTTTAAATAAAGTTAATTACAAGTGAAATGTAACACATGCTTATAAACGTCTATACAAAGGCATTTATCGAACAATTCTCAGTGAAACACTAAATATTAATAATATTACAACTTTATAACAACGTACACAAAGCAAATGATTTTTGTTAGTATGAAACGTGAATTGAGATTAAAAAAACTAACGACATGTATTTATTTCAATAATCACTGTTAGACATAGGCATTGAAGGAGGAGTTTTTTTGAAAAAGTTAGCATTTGCAGTAACAGCTGCTTCAGGTGCAGCAGCATTCATAGCAAATCATGAAGCTGATGCATCAACACAGCATACAGTAAAATCTGGTGAGTCACTATGGTCAATTTCACAGCAATACGGTGTTTCAATTGATGAAATTAAACAAAATAATAACATTAATAATAACATTGTATTCCCAGGCCAAGTCATTGAAATTGGCGGAAGTGGTTCTCAGGGACAAGAATCATCTTCAAACGCTACTTCTGGTGGATCAACTCACACTGTACAATCAGGTGAGTCTTTAAATATCATTGCAAATAAATATGGCGTTTCAGTTGAAGAAATTGTTTCAGCCAATAATTTAAATGGTTATATCATCTACCCTAATCAAACATTAACAATCCCTGGTGCAACAGGAACTGGCGGTGCGGGCGGAAGCTCAACAGAAACACCAAACACGAATACGGGTGGATCATCTGCAAGTGATGCTAACCTATATGATTGGGGACAATGTACTTGGCACGTGTTTAATCGTAGAGCAGAAACTGGTCAACCAATTAGTACTTATTGGTGGAACGCAGACCACTGGGCAAACAATGCCGCTGCAGATGGTTATACAGTAAATAATTCACCAAGTGCTGGTTCAATCATGCAAAATTATGAAGGACCTATTGGACACGTTGCTTACGTAGAACAAGTAAATCCAGATGGTAGTATTCTAATTTCAGAAATGAATTACAATACACCTCCAGGTACTGTTGATTATCGTACTATCCCTGCATCACAAGCTTCAAGTTATAATTACATTCACTAATTACAAACTTATTATGTGAATAAACTGATGATAGTCGTAAAACAAATCAAATAATAGCCTGAGACATAAATGTCTCAGGCTATTATTTTGTGCTCATGAATTTTAACCATTTATCATTTCCATACCACTATATTTGAATCAAAAAAGTGTGAGACAGAAAATTAATTTATCTAATAGCTTTCATTGTCTTCCCTGGCAATGAGAGCTAAGATTGATAAGGTTAAAAGATTTATCCTAACCAATACTGAAGCGTAAGTTCCATTAACTGAATGTATTTATTACAAGAGCTGGAGTTTTTACATAAATAATACTAATTTTTATAAGTGCACACCTGAGTAAAAGCTTATGTCTAAATACCACTAACTCAATAAATTAAGAAATGTGCCTTAAAACTACTGCTATAAAATAATTACGGCTGAGACAATTAATTTGTCTCAGCCGCTTTTGGAATGCTTTATCTTAAATTATAAGAAAAAATTAATAATGTAATAAATTAACGCTGCAACTATTGCAGAAATTGGTAATGTAATAACCCATGTAACAATCATACGTTGTGCTGTATTCCACTTAACGCCTTTAATACGGTTTGAAGATCCCACACCTAAGATAGATGAAGAAACTACGTGTGTTGTAGATAGTGGGAAATGTAGTGATGATGCTACAAATATAGTTAACGCAGATGATAAATCTGCTGCAGCTCCATTAGCTGGTCGTATTTTCATAATATTACCACCAACTGTTTTAATGATTTTCCAACCACCAACAGCAGTACCTAATCCCATCGCAGTAGCACAGGAAATTTTAACCCATAGTTGTGGTTCTACGCTAGAACCCGTTTGAATACCTGCAACAATTAAAGCTAATGTAATAATCCCCATTGATTTTTGAGCGTCATTCGTACCATGTGAAAACGATTGTAAGGACGCTGTGAAAATTTGAAAGAATCTAAAATTACGATTAGTTTTTGTAAGGTTCGCATTTTTAAATACTACTTTTACAATCGAGTACATTATAAACCCTACACAGAATGCAATGACTGGTGATAAAAGCAATACAATTATAATTTTTGTAAAACCTTGATAATGTAATACGGCAAATGAACCTTGTGAAGCAATTGCCGCGCCAGCGATAGAACCTATCAATGCATGAGAAGATGAACTTGGTATACCGTAATACCAAGTTAATAAATTCCAGAAAATTGCAGCGATAATAGCTGCTAATACTACAACTAGACCATTTTCTAATTTAAATGGGTCTACGATATCTTTAGTTATTGTTCCTGCAACCCCAGTGAACGTTAAAGCACCTATAAAATTCATGACAGATGCCAAAAGTATAGCCGTTCTAGGAGTTAAGGCACGCGTTGAAACAGCAGTAGCGACAGCATTGGCTGTATCATGGAAACCATTGATAAAGTCAAATATAAGTGAAAAAATAACAATAGCTACTGTGATGATCAAAATATATTCCATAAGTTAGGACTCCTTAGCTATTTTTCATTATTATAGTTTCAAAGTTATTTGCTACGGCTTGGCATTTATCTGCAATTTCTTCTAAACTTTCATATATTTCTTTTATTTTAATTAATGTGATTGGGTCTGTTTCACTATTAAAAATATGTTTAATTGATTGACGTAAAATACCATCACAGTTTGTTTCAAATTCTTTAATATTAATAGAATGAATACGCATGTGTGATAATTTTTTATCTACTAATAAACCAACAGCTAATTTCATTTCTGCTATAGCTTTTTGAATATTATCTACAAATTCAGCCATATATTCATCAGTATATTCAATAGAATACATTTCAAACATGCCTGAAGTTTCTTCAATTGCGTCTAATACGTCATCAATTGCATTACATAAAGAGAGGATATCCTCACGTTCGATTGGTGTAATAAAAGTTTGGTTTAAGTCTGAAATCACTTGATGCATTAATTCATCACCGTGCGACTCATATGTTTTAATATTATCAGAGTATGCTTTCAAATCTAAGTGTGTATTAAAATCCATTTTCCCAAATTCAATTGCTGCTCTATCTAAATTGAACACCATTTCTTCTAGTTTCACCATGAACTTATCTTTTTTCTTGTTAAACATCCAAAAAATCCTCCATTTACAGCGATTGTCCCCAATCACCTTCAATAAATTTAAAAAATTTAAATACCTATATTTAAGATAAATTAAGATTTACAAGATTTACAATTCACTCATCATTTTGAATCATTTCGCTATTGTTAAAATTGTGTAAATGAGCATTTGCTTCTATTGGTTAAAAAATCTCATAAATGTTGATTTATCCTTATTTGAAAATAGCACAAAATTTACAATCCTACAATTGCATTTACAAATTCTTAATATTACATTTTCGTAAAATTAACAAAATTTTACTACTTTTATTGTTATAAATCATAGTTGCATATTTAGAAATTGTAACCTATCAGATTGGATTAATTTTAATAACTATTTCATATTAAACTCACCTTAAATATGATTGCATATTTATTATTTGTATTCAACAACTTTTTTCACTAATTTGCAAATATTTTTATAAATAATTTTAAATACATATACATCCACCATATAATGTTAGGAACAAAAAGAACCCAAGAAACAAACAATCTTCTCAGGTTCTAAATACGTATTGGCTAACATAATTTATAATACCTATACGTTTATTATTATATTTTTGCAATTACTCATTAATTTATATATTTTCAGATAATCTTGATATCAATTCATTTTGCTTAGGGAAAATAAAATTCATAGTTGTCCCTACTTTCGGTTCTGAAGAAACCGATACATGGATTTTTAACTTTTCTTTCACATGATTGACAAGGTATAAACCAAGCCCAGAAGCTGATGTTTCATTACGATCATTAGTGGAAGTAAAACCTTTTTCAAAAATACGTGGTAAATCTTTAGCACTTATCCCTTTACCTTCATCTGTAATTCTAAGAACTGTATGCCCTTGATCGACATAAGCATGAACATGAATTGTACTTTCTTCACTATATTTAACTGCATTTGATAAAATTTGTCTAATCATCATTCGACACCATTTAGCATCTGTATATACTTTATAATCACCTTCAAAATTCAAATCATAGTCAATACCTTTAGACTGGCTAATATATCGAGTGATTTGTATTTCTTCAATTACAAGACGTTTTAGTGCCACATGTTCAAAATACATATCTTTATTTTGTGACTCTAAGCGAGTTAAAAATAACTGCCTATCTAACATGTCGTTTATTCGTGTCCATTCATATAAAAGCGCATTTTTTCTAGTAGTGTCTTGTTCTTTTTCTATTAATAGTTTCATTGCTGTTACAGGTGTTTTAATATCATGTACAAAATCTGTTAATGATGCTTCAGTAGATTGAATTTGCTTTTGCTGACGCGTAACTAATGATTTTTGATCGGTAATTTGATTGTATAAATAATTAACCATTTCTTGCTGTAACGGCGTATCCGCCAATGATTTATGCTTTAATGCTTCAGGTTCTACATTTTCATCTAAATGCTTAAAAAATTTAATTTCCTTTAAAAATGTGAACGACAAGAACAATATTGAAATACCTAGATTTAAAATAATAATATAATATGTACTCCCCACACTAATATCATAATCTAAATAAGCAATAAGCAGAGTGATAAAGTTTAAGAAAATAAACCATAATATCCAGTATATCCGTGACCTTAAAAAGATATAAACCCATTTAAAGTTATCCATGCGCCATATATCCCTTACCTATTTTCGTTTCAATCGCGTCACTCATACCAATATCAGCTAATTTCTTCCTTAAACGATTCACGTTAACCGTTAATGTATTGTCACTAACGAATGCTTCATCATCCCATAATGCAGTAATCAATGTATCTCTCGTAACAATTTGGTCTTGCTTCTTAACTAGCATTTCTAAAATAATCATTTCAGTTTTGGATAAGTAAATTTGTGCTTCATTTTTATTAATACTATCTTTAGACAAATCTAAAGTTGCATCTTGCCAAGTCAGAACTCTCTTTTCTTCCAAACTAAATTGATATACTCTTCTATAAATTGCTTGTAGTTTAGCAATTAATATACTCGTGTTAAATGGCTTTTGAACATAATCATCTGCCCCCAATTCCATACTCATCACATGATCCATTGGATTGTCTCGCGACGACAAGAATAATATTGGTGTATTAGATGTTTCTCTAATCTTTCTAGTCCAGTAAAAACCGTCATATTTAGGTAGTTTCACATCCATAATAACGATAGCAGGGTTAACTGCTTCAAATTTAGCTAATACATCATTAAAATCATCAATACCATAAATTTTAAAATCCCATTGCTCTAATTCTTCACTTAATTCTTTAAATAATGTCATATCATCTTCTACTAATAAAATATCCACGTCATCACCACTTTATCTATTTAGTATATTTTATGTCTTCCCCAGACTGAATTCTCCCGTTAAAATGCTTAATTCGACAATCTATCTCGAAACCTCTCATCATCAAACCTTGAAATGGAGACTGAATTAAATAATACACCGGCCAAACTAATTTAGGTATATAATCATATAAATGTACTACTACAGTTTGCGTATTTTTGAGTCTACGAAATTCTAACTTACCTTGTTTCAATAAATTAGGTTTAACTAATGTACCACCCACTAAATGTAATGAAATGATGTCTTCTTCTATTTGCATTTTATGAAAAACAAGAATAGGCTTAGTCTTATCTTTAAGGTATATTATATAATCCTCATCTTCTTTGTATGTGTGTAGTAATGTGCCTTTAGTTTCATTCAACCATTTAAAATAATATTCAACCATTTGTTCTAGTGTCCAATTCATAGGTAGCTGCATGCTTAGAGCACTACGAACATCATCGTATTTAGAAGATTGAAGTTCCACCGATACATGTGGACGCGATACAGTTGTTTCTGTTTTTTCCACAAAAACACCATATGACGACAAACGTTGGATGGTTTCATAATCAAATCTACTTCCACTAATATAAATAATTTTACTTATACCATTTTTAGCAGCTGCCCGACCAAAGTTATCTGCAGCGATTAAATTCAAATCTCTTGCTGTGGCTTGTGTTAATTTTGCAGAGTGTTTAGTGGGATCCAAATAATAGATGGCTATATCTATACATTCCATCGCTGATAACACATCCATATAATTATAAATATCTTTCTTTAACCATGTCACTTCTTTAAAGTCTTCTTCTTTAGGATATTTTGATAATGTATATAAATTAGCCTCATTTTTTATATGTTGGATTAAATTTTTACCTATATAGCCTGTGACACCTGCCAATAAAATGTTAGGTTTCATAATCATACTTCCTTTGTATTAGTTTATCTCAACATAAATATGTCCTAGTAATATCACGCTAATGATGTTAAGTTATACTATAACTAGGCATTAGCAAAATAGAAATAAGGAGTGGACATACATGGTTCATCAAATACGTGAAATCGGTATCAATGATGTAGATCCATTTGTTAAATTATTAACGACAATTTATGATGAATCTGATTATTTAATCTACAATCCAGGGGAATACGCACCTTCTAATAACGATGCGCTTTCAAACCTAGAGCACTATATTACATCGCCTTCCAATGCCATTTATATCGCTGAAAATAACGGCGAACTCGTCGGCTTTGCAATCGTAACGACAGAAAATTTTGAACGCACACGTCATGAAGCTCATTTTTCAATGGGCGTCATTAGACACTACAGAGAAAAAGGCCTCGGCCAATCTTTAATTAATTCTGTAGATGCATGGTGCTTAAATCATAACATTCGTCGTATAGAAGCAACAGTAGTACCTGAAAATACTACAGCTGTTGAATTATTTAAAACTGCGGGTTATCAAATAGAAGGAGAACTTCGTGATAAATTATACATCGACGGTAGGTATTACAACAAATATGTAATGGCCAAGTTATTATTTTAATCTACCTCTAAGCATAATATTTAAACATGTCACACTTATAGTTTAATTATAAATTAACAAGGAGCCAAATAATAATGTTGTCATATAATCATTTAGATATAGAAATTTAAAATACCGATGTTGTTTTATAATCATTAATAGTTGACCTCTTTCAACTTTTTACTACAATTTTAAAAAGGAGCAGGACAATAAAATCATTATTGAAAATATGATTTCTGTCCCGCTCCTTTTTTATAACTGGAATGTAGTCAATTTTTGAAATTAAATTAATGATTATACTATATGCGTTTAGCTAGCCTCATATTAAGACTGTCGCAATCTAAAATTACTAACATTATAAGATAAAAATAACACTTCATTATATTCTTATTATTTAATAAGGGTTTAATTCGACTCCATTAGGATTCGTTGTTTCTTCACTAACATTTGTTTCAACACCTGATGAACTTGTATTTCTACTTAAAAACCTTAGAACATCTTTCATATTTTGTTGTGATTCTGGTAAATCCATATGGAATTGGTATTGGTGTCTCAAATTATGGGAGCCATCATAAAATAATTTATCCACCGGAATATCCATCGATTTCAGCTTTTTATAAAATGATATATTCTGACTATAAAATGGATCTGCGTCACCTACAGATAAAAACGTTGGCGGGTAATCTTTGGTAACCTGATTTATCGTAGACATCTCACTAATATATTTAAACTGCTGTTCCCAATCTCGTTTTCCTGTATAACTTTCCATAAAAAGTTGTATCCTTGGAAACTCAGTAGCTTTTACTGTTTTCATGTCATAAAAACCACCGAAAAATATTGCTGCCTTCAATTGATTTGCCTCAAATTGTTGTTCGAATGACATATCTTCTCTTAATGATTTATTTGTTTGAATTGCCGTGTATTGGCTAGATAGCTGTGCACCAGCAGAGTCCCCTCCGAAAATAACTTGATCAAAATCCATTGGTAATTCATGCTTATTACGTTTTATAAATTTTACAGCTTGATCAATTTGGTGTAGCTGCGTTGGATATTTATTATCTGGTGCAAGTGCATAATTAATATTTACAACAATATAGCCTTGCTCAGCGATTTTGGATAATAGTGGATTCTTATATTGTTTATCTCCCGCTATAAAGCCACCACCATGCATCCAAAAAATTACGGGCAACTTATTATCCGAATCTAATTCAGTTGGTGTTAATATATCTAGTCTACTATTAGGCATACCAGTACCATAAGTTATATTTGTAAATGCATTTACATTTTTATTATTAATCTGTACTTTTTCTTTAATTTCTTGTGAATGTTGACGGTCATACTGTTGTTTTAATAACAGAGCAGTCAAGATTGCTACTACAATAACAATACTTAAAGTAATTATCGTCCATTTGTGTTTTTTCTTCATGCATTACCTTCCCTTTCGAAATGCATTGTACCATAATTAACTATTGCACAGTAGTGTTTATAAATTATCGAAATTATTAAAAACTCAGCTTGTACAATTTGTACAAACTGAGTTTTTATTTCTTATTTTAATACCATGAATACTTTATGCTATGAACTTTTTGTTTTGACGTTTTCTGCTATAGTATTTAATTAGTACGCCGATTACAACAACAAGTCCTACAATACCCATTATCGGGTATAAGAAATTAATCAAGCCTGCGAAACCTACGAAACTCAAACCGTAAGCTACAACCATTATAACTACGATAAATATATGATATTTTTTACTATATGGTTCTGTAAATCTCGCAGCAAATGAATACATTAAACCAAGAATTGTATTATACATAACAGCTAACATAATAACTGATAGTATAAGTGCAATCCAAGGACTTATGTTATTTGCTAATGTCAACATAGGAATATCAGCATCCTTAATCTTTGGAAACTCAGACTGCAACGCAAAGTTAATCAACGCTAATAATATTGTATAAACAATACCTCCAAATAATGCCCCAGCTCCGGATACTCTACGTCTAGAAGCATCACCGCCAATAGCAACAATCGTACTAAAGCCTACTGCGAACGCAAGTCCACCATAATTAATTCCTTTCAATATACCTAACCATAAGCTAGCTTCTGGTACAGTTTCATTTACTTTACCTATCGAAATACTACCATTAAAAAGATAATACGCAGCAATGATTACAACCAAAATAATTAAAAATGGTGTAACAATGCCTAATGCTCTAACAATTTTATTAAAATCCATCAATAATGTAATATAAATTGCAATAACCATAATCAATGCACCTAACCATGTTGGCACATTAAAGCTTTCTTGGAATGTCGATCCTGCTCCAGCAATCATTGTGACTGAAATGCCAAATAAGAAAAAGATAAGCAAATAATCTACAAGCTTACTGAACTTATCGCCAAACAAATAGTCTAATGTTGACTCATGGTTTTGCGCATCAAACGCAGTACCAATCTTTGCAACTTGTCGACCTATAAAGCCTAATATTAAACCAGAAAGTATAACCCCAATATATGACCATAGGCCATATGGTGAGAAAAATTGCATAACCTCCTGTCCTGTTGAAAAGCCAGCACCTACAACGATACCGACATAAGCGAAACCAATTTTTATAGCTTCTTTATTCAACCCCATGTTATTTTAACCTCCTCATAGTTAACACATTGCATTATTATAACTTACTGATTATTTTTTGCAACTACACAATATAAAATTTTACACTTATAATTGCTCTCAACAATAACAAATAAGTTGAATATCGTTTTTAATCATTCATTATATTCTTTAAATATAACAAACCTTAATGTAGCCATTGCATTTTTATGGTTATCTTAATTTAATTTTTGCAATTTTATACATTACTAAAGCTAGGCTTCAACAGTGTGTAAAATTGCAAAAAATAAAAGAAAAAGAATCAAAATAAATACACCTTTTAACATGTATATTTCGATTCTTTAATAAATCACTTTAATGTGTTATTTTGTCAAGTTCTAATAATATGATTACTCAACTATGATAATTTTGTTATTAGTGTGCATTTTTAAAACGATTAAGTTCATTAAAATCAACAACTACGTTATCCATACGTTTGGCTGTTTCTTTCAGTACATTACGCGCAACACTGTTAGTTGGGTCCAATTTAAGTATTTGTCTAGAAATTTCAAATGCCTTTTTATCAGAAATGACTGGTTCAGGAACTGCATGTAATAATAACATTTGTAACAAACTTTTTACTTCTTTGCCCTCAGTAAGTTTTATGGATGACTCTGCATGGTAATACGCAGAATCTAAAGCACCCTGAAGTTCACTTAATGGATAGACTAATAATAGAAAAGCTAAATCATGCATTTCTGCAGTTTCTTCTACTTTCATCATATCTAAAATACATGTATAAAACATAATGTTTTCAGCTTCATGTGCGCTTGAAATGTATACTTCTTCAAATTCCATAAAATCTGTTTGGGACATTAAACGTTTGACTGACTCAAATTCGCCGTTTAAGACATGTTTTAATATTAAATCTTTCATGGCAATGTCCTCCTAGATATCCAGATTTCTATTACAATTAATTTTCATTTTACCACAATTCAATTAAATATTCCTATAAAAAAGAAGTTTTTTGTTATATTAGTTGAGAACTTCATTTTAATTTATATTTAACATAGTAAAACAAATAACATTATTTAGCCAAACGTTTTATTTAATTCTCCTAAAGTTTCCTCTATGGATTTACCAACTGATAATTGCACAGCTGCAGTAAAACTACCTTCAACAATTGGCGCTTCTACTTTTTCAATACGCTGATTACCTTCATACATTTCAATCGCTAAATCTAAGTTCATTTCAGCAGAACCTATATCATAAAAACACAATGCATCATCTGTTAATTCATTTATTAATGCTTGAATATGATCATACGATGTACCAATTTTACCATCAACACCACCTTGTACAATGACGTTAACATCACCGGCCATTTGATTTAATAGTGCTTTTGTACCTTCTGCAATTTCTTTACTATGACTAATTACTACTATATTTGTCATTACGAGTCATCTCCAATCAATGCGTTCAATATATAAACACTACTTTGAGCTCCAGGGTCAACATGTCCTAAGGAATCTTTTTTGAAATATGCCGCTCTACCTTTAGTTGCTTCGATATCTTTTGTTAAATCTGCGTAGGATTGTAATACATCAATTGTTAATATTTCATCATTTTGTGAAGCTTGGTTTGCACGCTCAATTACATCATACATAGTTTTTTCATTCAACGTTACTTTACCTCTTTGAGCAATTGCCTCTGAAAAAGTTTTTAAGAGTTCTTTCAAATTCGAACTTCCTATTTCATCTGATACTACTTGTGACATCTTTACAAAACTAAAACCGTATAATGGACCAGAAGCACCACCAATATTAGACATAAGTGTCATACCTGTAGATTTCAATAAACTTTGCATAGAGCTATCATCAATATTATCTGGTAACGCTTTGAAACCTCTAACCATGTTCACGCCATGGTCGCCATCACCGATTGCTCTATCTAATTCTGTTAATAATTCTTCTTTTTCTTCAAACACATCTACTAATTTTAATAATCTTTCTTTTAGTTCAGCGATATTCATCTATCTTTCTCTCCTTTCAATAATCACTTTATTTTTAATGGAAATATAAACTTTCTGTTGTTTCAGTTAACGCTTCTAACAATTCTTCTGAAGAAGGTACAAATGTTAATGATAGACCTTGCATATCTAATGCAGTCATGTAATCTCCGACTAACCAATGAGTAATCGATTTGCTCTTTTGTTCTAAATTTTCATCGACATATTTTGCAGCGATATTAAGTTCTGACAAAGGCGTTGCCCCCATGCCATTGACCATTACGATAAGCTCCTCTGATTCAACCTCTTTAAGTAAAACTTGAATTAATCGCTCTACAATTTGATCTACGGGTTCAATTTTTTCTCTAGACAATCCTTTTTCACCGTGTATACCTACACCAATTTCCATTTCATCTTCTTCAATATCAAATCCATATTGTCCAGTAGTGGGAACCATAGGTGCTGTTAGTGCCATACCAATACTTTTTATTTGAGGTAATAAACCTTCTACTTTTTCTTTTATTTCTGACAATGACAGCCCTTTTTCCGCTAAATGTCCTGCATACTTATGAACAATAACTGTACCTGCTACACCTCGACGTTGGGCCTCATCTTCCACTGCAACATCATCTTTTACAACGACAGTTTCTACTTGAATGCCTTCCATTTCTGCCATTTCCTGAGCCATCTCAAAGTTCATAACATCACCGGCATAGTTTTTTACTATAAGCAATACACCATCGCCATTATCAACAGCTTTTATGGCACTAAGAATCTTATCTGGCGTCGGTGAAGTAAATACTTCTCCACAAACTGCAGCGTCTAACATACCATTGGCAACATAACCCGCATGAGCTGGTTCGTGCCCACTTCCACCACCAGAAACTAAAGAAACTCCTTGTTCTTTTCTATTCTTTCTAACTACGACTGTGTCTGAAATAATTTCTATTTGTTTGTTTGTTTTTGAAAGCCCGTCCAACATATCATTCAAAAAATTCGTCTTTTGTTTAATTAATTTTTTCATAATAACGACCTCCTATTTAAACTATTCAGTTATAGTATACCCTACACACAAATGCAAACGCTAACATATGAATGCTAATTTCATTTGTATGGGAAAAATTAAAACATTACTCATAATTTCTAAAAGTTATTTATAGTAGCAAAGCACTGTTAGCAAAGATGAGTAAGCGCAAAAAAGCACGAGATATAAATGTATCTCATGCTTCCTTGCCTCGGCTTTTTTCAATTTTATAAACACTACGTAAAGCGAAAATTTTACACTTAAATAAATTATACTGATTTTGTTTTATACATTAAGTATAAGAAATAAGGGGCACCTATAATAGCAACTACAATACCTGCTGGAACACCTGAAGGTTGTAGTATAACTTGACCAATAGTATCTGCTAGTACAAGTAAAAAGGCGCCTATTAGTATTGAAATCGGTAAGAATAATTGATGTCTTGGGCCAACAATCGACTTAGCAATATGTGGCCCCAACAAACCAATAAATCCAATCGCACCAGCTACAGAAACAGCTGCTGATGATAACACAACTGCCACTAATAATAAGACAATCCGTTCACGCCCTATCTTCACACCGACACCTTGAGCAATATACTGATGTGTGTTCAATAAATTTAGCACATTCGCTTTAAATAATAAGAATGGTATTAACACGATAACCCATGGTAAAAAGGCTATAACAAACGCCCATTCATCACCCCAAATATTACCAGCAAGCCAAGAAGCTATAAACTCTGATTGGTCTTCGTCAAATGTGGACATTAGTGTTAACGACCCACCACTAAGTGCAGTAGACATTCCCACGCCGACAAGTACCATACTCGCTGGAGTAATACCTTCTCCTTTATTATAACTAAACGAGAAAATAATAAGTGCTGTTAAAACACCGCCTACCATACTAATAAATGGTAAAACATACACAAAATTACCCGCGTCTACCTGGCCTACCACTATAAATAAAGCAATTACAAAGCCGCTTCCGGCATTAATACCTAATATACCAGGCTCTGCAAGTGGGTTTTTCGTTACACTTTGTATGACTGCACCACTCATGGCTAAAGCAGCACCAGCTAATATTGTAATAATCATACGCGGCAATCTAAATTCCATCAATATCAATGTGTCTGTATATTCGCCCTGGCCAATTAACGTTTTGAAAAATGCCTCTACAGACATTTTATATTCTCCAGAAGTAATACTCCATGCGCACGCTAACAAGACTAGAATAGTGAGTATAAGCATCGTAAGCCATTGTTTATATCTTAACTTTGGATCTATCATGAGAAGCGACCTCCTCTTTTAACTAAATACAAGAAGTAAGGTACACCAATAAAGGAAATGATGGCTCCTACTGGGGCTTCTCCTAACATACGTGCAATCGTATCTGCTACTAGTAATAGCAAACCACCGACTACAGCAGTTAAAGGTATCACTCTAGCATAGTCCGTGCCCACTAAGTATCTCACTATATGCGGCACCATCAGACCGACAAAGGCAATTTGACCAACCATTGCAACTGCAATACCAGCCAAAACCATAGATAATATCAGTGAAATAGCTCGCGTAAACGCAACGTTTTGCCCTAGACCTTTAGCCAATGTTTCACCTAAATTTAAAATTGTTAATTGCTTACTCATTGAAATGATAATAACAAGAGCAATGATGATAAACGGTGCTGCCCAAACTAATTGGTTCCAGGTTGTACCAGATACACCACCAGCACTCCAAAACGTTAAACTTTGATTTAGTCTAAATAATAACGCAACACCTTGGCTTAACGCGGTTAACAATGCACTAACAGCAGCGCCTGCCAAAATAATTCTCATAGGATTGAACCCGTCGCTTCTTGACCTTCCAATCATTAAAACGATAAAGCCACCCATCAACGCACCTATAAAACCAGCGAACATCATCACAAGGAATGGTGCAGTAGGATAAAATGCAAACGTAAGCGCTAGCATAAATGATGCACCAGAGTTTAATCCTATAAGACTTGGATCAGCTAAACCATTTTTAGTCACACCTTGGATAACAGCGCCTGAAGTACCTAACGCAACACCTACTAATATAGCTCCAATATCTCTTGGAATACGAATCTCACTAATAATATTATGCTGTTGATTTTTAGAGTCGTAATTAAACACCGCTTCAAAAATTGTGCTTAAGTGAATTTTGGCATCTCCGAACAATATAGAAATGATGAGTGCGCCGATTAATAATAATACAGCTATTATAAAAGTTGCTGTAAAACTTAACTTCCCTTTTTTCTTAGTAGTCATAATTTACCCCTAAACTTCTGAATAGCTTTTTCTGCACAAGTCGTAAGTTACTAACATTGGTTTGCCAGTTCTTGGGTCTGTACTAATTTCAACATCAATGTTGAATACTTTTTCTAATATGTCTTTAGTTAATACTTCCTCAGTATCACCATTAGCGATAATATCACCATTCTTCATAGTGATTAAATGATCAGAAAAACGAACGGCTTGGTTAATATCATGCAATACCATAATAATAGTACAGCCTTGTTCTTTATTGAGCTGTGTAATTAATTCTAATATCTCTAACTGATGCGAAATGTCTAAATATGTTGTTGGCTCATCTAAGAATATAATATCTGTACGCTGAGCTAACGCCATTGCAATCCATACACGTTGTCGTTGTCCTCCACTCAAATCATTTATTGGTCGTAATTTAAAATCGTAAGTACCTGTAACACGCATTGCCCAGTCTATTTCTTTTTTATCTTCGGCAGATAGACGTCCAAAACCTTTTTGATGTGGAAAACGACCATATGATACTAATTCACCAACTGTAAGGCCATCTGCAACCTCTGGAGATTGAGGTAAAATTGCAATTTTTTTAGCAATCTCTTTCGTAGATTGTGAGTGTATGTTTTCGTTATCTAATTGGATTTCTCCACCTTTAATTGGCAGTAGTCGTGATAACGCTTTAAGTAACGTCGACTTACCACAACCATTTGGTCCTATAATTGAGGTAATCTTGCCATCAGGAATGTGAACATCTAAGTTATCCACAATAATATTTTCTCCATAACCTATAGTGACCTGTTCTCCTTTTAAGCGATTCATAATTCCCCTTCTTCCTATATTAATAAGCATAACATCGTATATTTTCCCAATTAATTTATATTAAGTCATGTTAAATTTTCTAATTATCTCAAGTAAATGATAATCATTATCATAGATGGTATTATATCATTTTTTACACCTATTGACTATTAATTATTTTCAACAGACCTTCATATTTCGTTATCTTTATAGGCTTTATGTTCATAAAATAACATTTTTAAATCTTAATTCGCTATATGATTTGTTTAACTTTTTTCTATCATAAAAAGCCTAATTCACTATGGAAATATTCCAAATAAATTAGGCAACTTTATTATTCAACTTTACATTGTGTTATCTTAATGTTCATCGATTAAGAAACCATTTCCGTATACATCTCGTACATCATGAATAACTAAAAATGCGTTATCATCGATTTTTCTTATTAAACGCTTGGCTCTTGTTACTTGTGTTTTAGTAATAACAACATACAAAATATCTTTATCTTCTTTTGAAAAATAGCCACGGCCATTTAAAATGGTAAGCCCACGTCCTACTTGTTCATCAATTACTTTAGCAATTTCATCAGGCTTGCTTGAAATAATTGTCATTGCTTTCTTCGTATTTAAACCTTCAATGACGTAATCCATTACTTTCGTACCGATATACAATGAAATCACAGTAACCAGTGCACTAGAAATTGGAATAACAGTCAGTGATATAGCTACAACAATTAAATCGAAGAATAGTAACGCATAAGGTGTACTAACGTCTAAGTATTTATTAGCGATTCGAGCTAAAATTGTAGTCCCTGCTGTAGTACCACCTGCAAGCACAATCACACCTATACCTAGCCCCACACAAAGACCACCAAATACTGCATTAACCAATATATTGCCTGTTTCAATTTCCCAACTTACAGTTAATTCTAAAAAGATAGAAATTAAAATCGTTGCGATAATAGTTAAATACATACTTCGTTTACTTAAAAATTTATAACCTATCCCAATTAAAATGGCATTAAATACGAAGTTTGTAATACCTGGAGAAATGTGAAAAGCATAGTAAAGTACGATCGCTATACCAGTCACTCCTCCCTCACCTAAATCAGCAGATATAATAAACGTATTCACCCCAGCTGAAAAAATGAACGATCCAAAAACAACTAATATTAAATCTCGCACTGTTTTGTTCACCCACACGACCCCCTTGAATTTGCACTAATCAATTGAATGTTAGCAAATTATCGGAAATACTACAACACGAATATACAGAAAACCCTTTATATAATAAATTTATTTTGTATTGTAATTCCTATATATTTAATTAAAATTAGTTAATTTTAAAAATTCTGAAATTTCTGTTTACTTATTAATTTCTCTTTGATATAATAAAATTTATCTTCTTATTGGTAGCCAATAAGAAGCCATCTCCTTTGTGTTGTTTATAGTAACAAACAAAACAATTTTTGCTCGAGTATATACTTAGTACCTAGTCCTTACTATTTATATACAGTTAATTCATTTCCCGTAAAAGCCAAGTAATGATGAATGTGTCTCCTCACTTCAATTACTTGGCTTTATTTTTTTGCTTTTTATTTTATAACCATAATGTTTGATGGCTAGGAATTTAATTTATAACAAACTATAATGTTGCGTCTAATAAGGAACAAAAAAACTAGACATTCAAAAGCGTGACAAACACTTTTAAACGTCTAGTAATTTAACATGTTCCAATAAAAAATAAGCATACAACTTAAGTTTAATGTTTATTTATAATTTACCAAGCAAATAATCCAACAAATCCTGCAGTCATCAACGATACTAAAATACCTGCAAGTAATAACATCGGTACATATTGTGATACGAAATCTGATGTTTTCTTGTCTACGATTCCTTTTAAAGTACCTACAATCATACCAATTGTCGAGAAGTTCGCGAATGAAATTAAGAATGTTGTAATGACTGCACGTCTATGTGGCGAATAAGATTCAACAACATCTTTAATTTGTCCCATGACAACAAATTCATTAGTGACAATTTTTTTGGCCATTTGTTGTGCAACAATCCAAGCTTCATCCCATGGTAAACCAAGCAATAACGCAAATGGATACATAAACACACCAAGTATTTGATCTAAACCAAAACTACCTTTAATACCTGCCCAACCACCAATGATGCTGGTAAGTAAATTAATTAATCGATCAATTAAATCTGATAAAGCAACGAAACTAATAACAAATGCTATAATAATTAAGATTAATTTACCTGCATTTAATACTGAGTCACCTAAGAATGAGAAGAACGGTTGACGTTCTAATTCATTACTTTGAATAGTGTAAATAATATCTTCTTTTTCTTCTACCGTAACCGGATTCAATATAGATGAAATAATAATCGCATTGATTATATTTAATGGAATAGCTGTCAATACTAAATCACCAGGAACCATAGAGACATATGCCCCTACTATAGCCCCAGATACAGAGCTCATAGACATCATCGCCACCGTTAACACACGAGTTTCTTTCATACGTTTTAATTGTTCATTCGAAACTGCTAATGCTTCTGTATTACCTAAAAACATCATTTCAATACCAAAGAATGATTCGAACTTTGGTTGACGTGTGATTTTTGCTAAAACCCAACCAATACCACCAATTACTTTAGGTAAAATATTAAAATACATTAAAATGTCAAATAACGGAACAACTAATAATATTGGGAATAATGCACTAACTGCCATATCCATTGCGCCTGGTTTTACCCAGCTAGAAAAAGCAAACCCTGTGCCTGCATGTGCTGAATCAATCACCCAAGAAATACCATTAGCTAATGTTTGTACTGCAGTTTTCCCCCACGGGAAGTACATAAAGAACCAAGCTAAAAATAAGTTTAATACAACTAATATTGCTATTGATTTCCATTGAATATCCTTTTTGCTTCGAGAGAATAATACTGCAATCCCTAAAAACACAAACAATCCAATTATGTTAATCACTAAAAACATAATACACCCACCATTTCTTATTAAAATCATTGATAACAATGAATTTTTGAAAGTAATTTATGTAGCTATGTATTCAGAAGAATAAAGGTAAATGCATATTACTGACATAAACAATCAAACGTTCATAGACAGCATTAAATCCTGCATTTACCTTAATTATTCCTAATCCCTAGATTTGTTAATTCATTTTTGTAATCAATTTATACTTTCTCAAAACACTGTTTATTAATAATTCACAATAATTATAGCATGCATGTACTTTATATAAAATAACAATTTTATAGTTCGACAAACATCACTTTTTGTACATAATCTAAAATCAAACATTCGTCTTTCGGCATGAAAACGCCTACATAAACACAACTATAATTTACTTTTTACTCTTTTTCTTATTTCGTCAAATTCTGTGTGTTTACAAATTGTTGATATTTCTCATGTTTCATAATCAATTCTTGATGTGTACCTTTACCAGTTACTTTACCAGCATCTACGAAAATAATTTGCTCTGCTTTTTTAATAGTAGATAATCTATGCGCGATAACTACAGTTGTGCGGTTTTCCATTAATTCTTCTAGCGCATCTTGAATCTTTCTTTCGCTTTCACTATCCAAATTAGCTGTAGCTTCGTCTAATAATAAAATATCTGGATTTTTGACAAAACTACGAGCTATATCAATACGTTGACGTTGACCACCAGATAATTTCAATCCTCGTTCGCCAACCATCGTATCGTAGCCATCTTCAAATTGTTCTATAAACTCATGACAGTTCGCTAATTTCGCAAAATGTATAAGTTCCTCATCACTTACTTCACGATTAATACCATACAATATGTTATCTCTAATAGTACCATTCATCATTGAGTTTGATTGCATTACGTAACCTATTTTATCACGCCATTCACCTAACCCAATGTCATAAATGGACTTATCACAATATTTAATATCACCTTGATCAATATCATACATCCGCTCAATAATATTAAAAATAGTACTCTTTCCTGACCCTGAAGGGCCTACAAATGCAGTAACTTTACTCTGTGGTATTTCAAAATTAACATCACTCAGAATTGGCTTAACTCCATATTTAAAGTCAACATGTTCAAATACCAAACTACCATCAGTAATCTCATCTTCTTGTTCTATATGAAATGCTTCCGTAGGCTCTTCCATAATTTCATAAATACGGCCACTTGCGCCTACAGCTTTTTTATAATCTGTAACAAGCGTTGAAAGATTAATCAGTGGCGTTGATAATTGGATCACATAGAAAATCATAGCAATCAATGTACCTGCTGAGATTGCACCAGTGGAAATTCTAATCGCACCAAACCCTAATATAATTGCGATTGTAAGTAACATAATCACGCCTGAAATAGGCTGTATTACTGCGGTGATTTTAGCTTGTTTTAATCCTAAAAAGTAAATCTCTTTTAAGTTTTTATGTGCATTATTCAGTTCTAAGTCTTCTGTATGTGAAACTTTCACTAAACGCATTTCTGTCAAAACTCGACCTAACAAGCCACTAAAATTAGCAATTTCAGCTTGTGTTTTTTTAGAAATCTTTTCCATAATTTTACCTAATGGAAACATGATTAACACAAAAATTGGAATAGTGATGAATGTGACTAATGTCATTTTCCAATCCATAATGAATAACATAACCAACGAACCTAAAATTGTTAATACAGACGGTAATAAATTAGGAAGTTTTTGAGAAATAAATTCATTGATGACTTTCGTATCATCCGTCAGTCGGCTCATCAATTGGCCACTTTCATTTTGATCAAAAAATGGCATTTTTAAATGGATAATATGATGCCATAAAACAGATCTAATTGCGTATATAACCTTTTCCCCAATTTTACTTAATAGATATAAACCAACACCGCTAAGTAATGCATTAACAATAAAAATTGAAATAAAGCCTGCAACAAACATCCAGTTCATATTATCAAAGGAAAATTTATCTACCAGTTTCCCAGTAAATAGTGGGACTAGAAGCCCAGTAATACTACCCAATGAAGAAATAAATACAGCAATAATGATAAGGCCAACTGGCCATGACAGTTTTTTAAATAAATAGAATAATGGATTTTCTTGCTTCATATTTTTACCTCTTCTATTTTTATATTTTTAAGCTAATGCTAAAAATCAATCTGAGCAGAATAACATTATAATAGTTAATGAGTTAAATTCCAAGCAAACACAATTTTATTTTTTACAATCATTTTTAACAATGCAATAATTACAACAATTTCATGAATGTATTTTATTTAAACTTTACAATATGCTAAAATATTTCTATTGCAATAAAACTCAAAATATTAAGAGGGAATGTAATTATGAGAAAGTTAATTTTGACATTTATAACTGTACTCTTCGTCGGTACAATTATAACACCCTTTGCTGAAGCTGAAACTGTTACACCCACACAAGCAGCAAATCAATATGGTTATAATGTATCTGAAGCCTATCAACCTGAGGGTGCAGTAAATGTTGCACAAACGGGTCAGCTACTTTATCAATACAACATGAATAAAAAGTGGTACCCTGCTTCAATGACTAAGCTTATGACCATGTATCTTACGCTTAACGCAGTCAATAAAGGCGAGTTATCTTTAAACGATAAAGTAAAAATTACAGATACACACTATCGTATGTCCACCTTACCAGAATTAAGCAATACCAAGTTATACCCTGGCGAAACGTATACAATTAAGGAATTACTTCAAATTACGGTATCAAACTCAAGTAATGCAGCTGCACTCATTTTAGGAAAAGAAGTTTCAGGCAATCTTTCTGACTTCACTGATAAAATGAATAAAAAAGCAAAAGCATTAGGAATGGAAAATACGCATTTTGTAAATCCAACAGGTGCAGAAAATCACCAACTTCGTGACTTTGTACCTAAAAAATATAAAAATGAAAATGATAATACATCTACTGCCAAAGACTTCGGTATACTTTCGCAACGTGCCGTTCAAGACACACCGAAAATATTAGATTTCACTAAGCAACTAGCACCTACACAACACGGTGTGACATATTACACCTTCAACCATTCGCTTGAAGGTGCAGATATGAGTTTAGAAGGTACTGACGGTTTGAAAACGGGGTCAAGCGATGTTGCTGACTATAACCATACAATAACAACGAAACGTGATGGCTTTAGAATTAACCAAGCTATTATGGGTGCAGGTAATTACGATAAACTTGGTGGCGAAAAGCAGCGTAACATGATAGGTAATGCTTTAATGAACATGTCTTTCGACCAGTATAAATATGAAAAAGTATTGTCAAAAGGTGAACAAAAAATTAATGGGAAAACGTATTTTGTAGAAAAAGATCTTTACGATGTGTTACCAAAAGATTTTGATAAAAAAGACTATAAAGTTGTAATTGAAGATAACAAAGCACATATTGAATATGACCGCGAGTTTATTAGTAGTAAATATGGTCCCCCTTCAGTTGATGTCAACAAACCACTCGTTCATCAAGCAACAACAGTTGTAAAATCATCTTGGGATGAGCATCCAATACTAACTTTATTAGGTACAATTCTAATTATTGCAGCAATCGCAATCATTATCTATCTAATCATTGATTTAATCAGAAAAAAATCAATTAATAAGAAATAATAATCGTTCAAGTGATTGTTACATTATTAAGCCCTGCTATTCAATTAATGTTATACTCACGCAAAGTAAACTTAATATTACTACTACCCTTAACTAGGTAGTAGCTGCTCAAACATATTGAGGGTGTGAAGATGAAATCGAATTTTTGATTTTGTTTTCACATCCTCATTTATTTTAACAACAAAACTAAATGAGTCATGAAGAGAAATAATTAGCGTTAAATGCCCGTTCGCAGTCCCTACAGATTCTTTATAAACCTTTTAAACAGTTGATACTAAATACACGTCTTAAATGTAAATTAACAAACAATAACAAAAATAAGCTAGATCACATCAACGGTTATCAATCCCGTATTTCTGTAACCTAGCTACTCAAATCACTTCGCAATAAATCATTTATAAAATAGCAAAGCTATTTTTCATTGTCACCATAAAGTTCTTTTTTAATTTTAGTCGTAGAGATACCTTCAGTACGATTTAGATAAATAACTTCACATTTATCTTTTAAGAAGTCGAATTCACCTTCCCAATCGTGGCCCATAACAAATGTATCTATCTCATATCGATCAACATCAATTTCTTTTTGTCCCCAACCACTTTCAGGGATAACAAGATCGACATACCTAATTGATTCTAACATCATTTTTCTTTGTTCATAATTATAATAAGATTTTTTATTTTTAACTCGATTAAATTCATCTGTTGAGAGTGCCACGACTAAATAATCGCCCATTTCTCTAGCTCTTCTTAATAATTCAATATGGCCATAATGCAATAAATCATATGTTCCATAAGTAATAACTCGTTTCATTAGCATATGCTCCTTAACAAAATATTAATTTAATATTTACATTTTTAAAAATTATAGCATATTAAATCTTAGTTTACGAATTCTGATAATTTTCATCTTTTCAAAATTTGTTTTAATTTCATTTTACCTCTAAATTTTGCGCGTCTCGGTAGCACTTCCACTTTAAAACGATAATAATTAGGTCTCCCAATACCAACGCTTAACAATGCATCTCTCCATTGATAATATAAAGCTTTGTTCCATTTCACACTACCTTGTTCAATCACTTTAATTATTCTAAATAATGCTTCCCCAGCATAATCTGTTTTTTGCATTTCTTTAATATATGAGATAACAAGATCTAACATTTGTTGTGTAACGGTTTTATGCTCTCTGACGTATGCTTGAATCAGATAACTTACAATCAATTCATCCATACGGTAACTATAATAGACTCTTGCTTCTCTTAGCAATAATGTATCCATTACACGTGTTCTAACTTTTTCTGCATCACGCATATAAGATTCAAATTGATTCGCAAGTTGATCAGTTACTGAACCAGCTTGCTCATTATATCCATAAACGATATCTGGCAATAATTGAATATCTCGTGCCTTTTTATATGCTTGGATAATGAAGGTATGTTCTTCACAAAAAACAACGTCTTCATCGAATCTTAAATCAGCAAATTTTGCGCTAAACATTTTGGCACCAGGACCAATTGATTGCATCACTTCAGGACATTGAGCAATATTTACAGTATCTAATTTCTTGATTACTTCATGAGAATAAATGGTTTGCCAGTCACCATTGTTTTCCCTTGCAATTTGTCCGATAACAATATCTACATTTTCATCTCGTTGATAATAATCAGCCATAAAATCTATTCTACTAGGTAAGAATTCATCGTCAGCATCTAAAAACATAAAAACATCGCCTGACATATTAGCAATACCAACATTTCTACTAACTGCCGCACCTTGATTTTCTTGGTTGATAATCGTTATATTTTTATATTCTTTTTGCAATTGTTCTAATACAAACTTACTATCATCTTCCGAACCATCATTGATGCATATAATTTCATAATTTTGCTTTGTATCAATCGATGCAATTGCTCTTCGAATTGTGTCTTCAGCATTATACACAGGAATGATTATTGAAATTTTCATTTTTTCACCATCTTTTCAATTTCATTAATTATGCTCGTCAAACTATCTTTCGTATTATATTTATGCCAATCTTCAAATAATAGTGCTGTCGCGTAACTATTTTCATGTAACTTATGCATTAATTCATCCTCATTATATGCTTTATATGCCTTAGGTATTTTTTCATAAAATACATTTAATCCACGGGTGCGACTATAATCCGCTTCATCATAAACATAAAAAAGCGTGGGTTTGTTTAATATGCTCGCTTCAATTGCTAGTGAACTGTAATCACTAATAATCACGTCTGCTAATATCATTAATGATTGCAAGTTAATTGTCGTCTGTTGCTCTGTGGCAATAGATGGGTGTAATTTGCTCAATAAAGTATACTCTGGTAACTTTGCTTCAAATTTCTGTTTATCTATCTGACGGTTAGCCTGCTTGTGTTCTCGATAGGTAGGTACATAAACAGCTACCTTGCCGTTTATCCCATATTGTTGTTTCAATTCTTGTTGTCTTTGTTCAACGTCCAACCTTGTGTATGGCACCAACCTAGGCAATCCCGTTCTTAAAAATTGTTTTTCATTTGCTCCAAATGATTCTTTAAAGCAGTCTGCCATTGGTTCACCACCAACAATATACTTATCTGTTGCGTCATAAACTTTTTTATATTGTTGAACTATTTTATTATTTGATAAGTCAACTTGTCTATCTGTAAATCCGAAATTTTTCAATGCGCCTGCCGCATGCCATGTTTGTACGACAGTTTGCTGTTTTTTCTTCTTAAATCCACCCATTATCAGATAATAAGTGTCTATTACAATCACCTTTGCGCTACTCAACGCTTTGATATGCTTAAATACTTGTTTATTTCCTGCAGGTAAAAACACTGTATTCTCTAAATGTTGGATATATTTACGATTTTTTTCTGTGCCAATAACTGTCAATTTATATCCTTTACGGTTTAACGCTTCAATAATAGGTAACACATCTTCAGCAAAAGTCATCATCAACACAATTTGGTCACTTTGAACTTTTTTCTTTCGATATATCATATTCAAAAAGCTAATGATAATGATATAAAGCTTTTTTATAATTTGTCTCAATACATTTCACCGCCGTTAATTATTAACTACTTTAGCTTTTATTATATCTACCCCACATAAAAAGTTATAGAAAAACCTTTTATATAATATAACATCAACACATCTTTAAAAACGTATTTTACTTTCATTCATAAACTCACATGATTTTAAAATTTATGTTTACCAGCTAAAGTTTTATGTTATTTAGGTATCGTACCAGTTCTATAACAAAACGTTAACTATAAACACTACTCTATTTAACAACTTTTAATTTTAGTAGAAAATAAAAAAGGGAGCAGATGCAGAAATCATTTTAAAAAAATTGATTTCTGCCCTACTCCCATTACAACACTACTCAAATGTAGTCATTCCAATATTTCCATTACATAAAGTCTGCAAAATGATCTCTATAACGCATATGCATAATCGAACCTACTATAAATAAGAACAAGATGATTAATAAATTATACAATGTCAGTTCCCAATGCGTTATAAAATACCACTCTTTATGTAACACAGCAGAACGATATGCTTCAGCTAGATAATATATTGGATTTAATTTCATTATATCTTTTACAATGCCTTCTGGAGGTACAATTAAAATAGATGATGCAAAGAACACCATTCTCATGAGCGCTTGAATTGCTTGTTGTGTGTCCTTTACAAGCACTCCTAACGTTGATGTAAATAACGCTATTGCAGTTGTTAATATTAATGCAAATGGTACATATAAGAAAAGTTGCAACGTGTATATCGTTGGATAGTAACCTGCCAACATACATAGTAAAATGACTACGACAAGTAGTGCAAGATGACCGTAAAACCTACTCATTACTATGTAAGAAGGTATGATTGATAACGGAAAATTCATCTTCGCTACTTGGTTATATTTTGTTGCTATTGATTTAGTACCTTCCAAAATTCCTTGGTTAACAAAGAACCACATGCTGATACCTACGAGTAACCAATAAATAAATGGCACACCATCTATAGGATTGTTACTTCTAATACCAAGACCAAATACAAACCAATAAACCATGATTTGCATAGCTGGATTAATTAACTCCCAAGCCATACCTAGATAGTTATTTGTATTAGAAATCTTCACTTGGAACTGTGCTAGTCTTTGTATTAGATAGAAATTTTTAAAATGCTCTCTAAATACTACCCATACTGCATTCATTTAAATAAACCACACTTTCAATCGATTTGCTTATCACAATTTACTTATGACACTATTATATTCAATTTCAATATACGCTTTATTAACTATCATAACAACTTTCAGTGACTTTCGGAAATAGTTATTTAAAAAAGTGTTAAAAAGTTGAATCTCTTGTATACTGAATAATGAATATAGATAGTTGATATAAGCCTAAATAATAGCTATCGCACTTTATATATTTTTTAATTTTGTCGTTATAGTTGATTTTATAATTTTAATTCAGTAAAATTTAACAACTGTATAAGCATTAATTCCGTTAAATTATACTCACTTACTTTACAATAGGTTTATAAATTTAACAACTAATATAATGTATAATATAATAGTACTATCTGTAAACAAGGAAGGTAAAATTATGAATGTATCCGTTAACATTGAAAATGTAACTAAAGAGTATCGTATTTATCGTAATAACAAAGAACGTTTAAAGGATGTCTTACTCCCTTTTCATAAAAATAAAACATTTTACGCCTTAGATAACTTGTCCTTGAAAGCATATGAGGGCGATGTGATTGGATTAGTTGGTATCAATGGTTCAGGAAAATCTACCTTAAGTAATATGATTGGTGGATCTCTATCTCCTACTGATGGTGGTATTAAGCGTGATGGTGATGTAAGTGTGATTGCAATTAGCGCAGGACTAAATGGACAACTAACAGGTATTGAAAATATCGAGTTCAAAATGTTATGTATGGGATTCACTAGAAAACAAATCAAAGAATTAACACCTGAAGTTATTGAATTCAGTGAATTAGGAGAATTCATATACCAACCTGTTAAAAAATATTCTAGTGGTATGCGTGCTAAATTAGGTTTCTCAATTAACATTACAACCAACCCAGATATCCTTGTTATTGACGAGGCTTTATCCGTCGGTGACCAAACTTTCGCTCAAAAATGTTTAGATAAAATTTTTGAATACAAAGAACAAGGTAAAACCATTTTCTTTGTGAGTCATAATATGAAACAAGTACGAGAATTCTGTACTAAGATTGCTTGGATAGAAGCTGGCAAACTGAAACAATTCGGTGAATTAGATAAAGTATTGCCTGAATATGAAAAATTCTTAAATGACTTTAAAAAACGTTCTAAAGCAGAACAAAAGAAATTCAGAAGTGATTTAGACAATTCTAGATTTGTCGTAAAATAATATAAAACGTGATACCCCCCTAGCATTGATTTCATATTCAGTGCTAGGGCTTTTTATACTTTATAAACTTTTGAATTAGTGAATTACAAACAAAGCACTTTTCAAAGTATATTAAAAGCGTTACCATATATTTATGTGTCTATAATAATAAATATTATTTAGCAAATGGGGTGAATATCATAGAAAAAAATAATAAAACCCAGGCATTCGCTAATTTAGTTCGTGCTTATAGAAAAACTTATATCGGCAAGGGTCCAGAGACTGTTAAAGTTTTCTTTAAAGACAATTGGGCTGTAGTTCACATGACCGGTAGTTTAAGCAAAGTTGAAAATCTTTATTTGCGTAATAAAGATTTAGAGAGTATGCTTAAATATGGAAGGACTGAAGAAGTAAAAGCATTATATAAACAAAGTCCACCAACTGAAATGGAAGAACTTGTCGGAGCAAAATTCGTTAAACTATTTACCGACCTCTCTTTAGAAGACGACGAAGTTGTTTCTATATTTGTTTTCGATCAAAATATTGAATAGATTTTAAAAACTAACTATATCATTATCATTTATAATTTACTTCAACTTTTTATAAGTTACTAATGCATACAATGTATTGAGTAAATATTAAAAAGTTATAAATATTAAAGGGATTGTCAAAAAGTACTTGGTGCTGTATTTGTTACTCCCCTCACTGAACGTATTAACATTCAAGGAGGTGGTTTATACAAATCCATCAAGTACTTTTTTGATTCAATTTAAATATGAATCACTCAACGTAATAAGTGCTTTTCATCATAGAAATAACTCAATAAAAAAATTAGGAGTGTATATTATGAAAATTGTAGCATTATTCCCAGAGTATATAGAGGGCCAAGAAAACCAATTATTAAACACTAAGAAAGCAATCGGTTTAATTCCATTTTTAGAAGAAAAAGGACACGAACTCGTTATATTAACAGATAATAACGCGGACTTAGACAAGCATTTATCAGATATGGACGTTGTAATTAGCGCGCCCTTCTATCCAGCATACATGACAAAAGAACGTATAGAAAAATCACCAAACTTAAAATTAGCGATTACTGCTGGTGTAGGTTCTGATCACATAGATCTACAAGCTGCTAGTGAAAACAATATCGGCGTAGTTGAAGTAACTGGTAGTAATACCGTTAGTGTAGCTGAACATGCAGTTATGGATCTTCTCATTTTATTACGTAACTACGAAGAAGGACATCGTCAGTCTGTTGCAGGTGAGTGGAATTTATCTAAAGTTGGAAACCACGCACACGAATTACAAAATAAAACAATAGGTATTTTCGGTTTTGGTAGAATTGGTCAACTTGTTGCTGAAAGACTTGCACCATTTAACGTTAAAATTCAACATTATGATCCAATTAACCAAAAAGATAACAAAGATTCTAAATTTGTTAATTTTGATGAACTTGTTTCTACTAGCGATGCACTTACAATACATGCACCTTTAACACCAGATACAGACAATTTATTTGATTATAATGTATTAAGCCGTATGAAAGTTGGTAGTTATCTAGTAAATACTGCACGTGGTAAAATTGTAAACACAAATGATTTAGTAGAACTTTTAACTGCAAAACACATCCAAGGATATGCTGGAGATGTATGGTACCCGCAGCCAGCACCAGCTGATCATTCATGGAGAACTATGCCTAGAAATGCAATGACAGTGCATTATTCTGGTATGACTTTAGAAGCACAAGAACGAATTGAAGAAGGTGTAAAAGATATTTTAAATCGCTTCTTTAACAATGAACCGTTTCAAGATAAAGATATAATTGTTTCCGGCGGTAAAATTTCAAGCGCTAGTTATAAGAGCAATAAAAGTAAGTAATAACCAATTAATAACAGATATATCAGATATTCTAATTAGTAGAAATGTATTATTTTAAATTAATATCCACATCTAAATCCCACACTTTAAAGATAATGTATAATATTAATAACGATTAAATCAAAGTTAACTACTAATATTAAATCTATTTTGATTAACTAAAGCATATGTAATGTTTAAACTGATCATACGACAGAAAAGGCTGAGACAATTAAAATTTGTCTCAGCCTTAATCATTTTATAGGAAAAGATGACGAAATATTTTTAAATAAAATATATTTCTGTCCCAATCCTTTTTCACTATTTTTTAAATTTAACTTTAGCTACTTTAAATAAAAATTTAGGTATCGATTTCATTCTACCTATACGCTTCCAATCAATTAACAAGCGATAAATCCATTCAATATTTAACTTCCTAAATACCATAGGTGCTCGTTTTTTTGCACCACTGAATACTTCGATTGATCCACCTACCCCCATTAACACTGTTTGGTTAAATTGATCTAAGTGACGTTCTATCCACTGTTCTTGTCTTGGATAACCCATACCAACAAACACATAATCCGGATCAAAAGAAGTTACTTGTTTTAATACCATCTCCTCTGATAAATCAAAAAAACCATGGTGGTAATCAAAAATAATATTAGGGTATTTTTCAGCTAGTTTATGTTGCGCCGTTTTAACAACATCATTTTCAGCACCTAGTAGAAATACTTTTTGTTGATTTACATTAGCAATTTTTAAACATGCTTCCATCAATTCAATACCTGGAACTCTGGATTTTAAAGGCGTATTAAGTATTCTCGCTGCCTTAACGATGCCAGTCCCATCCGGCACTACATAATCTGCACGGTTTATTAAATTTCTATAATTCTCATTCTCCGTAGCATAATCTACAATTTCAGGATTTGCAGTTACAATAAACAAACTTCTAGAACTTAATGTTAAGAAAAATTGTTTAATATTGTCTTGCATTTCCTCTAGAGTAACGTTATCAAAATATACAGATAACACATTTACTTTATTTGCTTTGTTGCTTCCCGTCATGTTTTAGAATCTCCTAACTCATTTATAGCGCTTTATCATTATAGTTTATGATTGTTATATTAACACATTATGATTCCTCCATATAATATAAGTAGATACTAATCATCTTTTTATTCAAAATCTACATCCAAAGTCCAAATGCTTTATTTCAAAATTTACTTTATACTTAATATTGCGCTATGACTGTTTTTACT
Source organism: Staphylococcus sp. KG4-3 (assembly GCF_033597815.2). Lineage (NCBI taxonomy): Bacteria > Bacillati > Bacillota > Bacilli > Caryophanales > Staphylococcaceae > Staphylococcus > Staphylococcus halotolerans. The sequence goes on along the minus strand of NZ_CP166245.1, from coordinate 611,056 downwards.
TTCTATAAAAGCGTTTATTGAAAACTAAAATCGAGGTTATATTATGTCATATTTACAATCATTTTTTAGCTCTTTAATACAACTCAATTTATACTGGGTCGTGTTGATAGCTTTAATATATGTTTTGATTCATTCTTATCGCAACAAACCAATAAATCAAATTTTAGATATATACTTAAATTACATCCCCGTATTAACACATGAATTCGGACATATCTTATTTAATAAAATAAGTGGCGGTAAAGCTAAAGATTTAGTGATTGTTTCCTCACCTTCAGAACGTATCGAGACTTCTCAACAAGGTTTCGCCATTACTCAATCCAAATCACGCTTAGGACAATCCATTACCACTTTTGGCGGGTATGTTATGCCACCACTAATGTTATTTATTGGTTTTTGGGCACTAGATTCACAGTATCCTAGTTTATTTATTACGGCATACTTAATCATTTTTATATATTTTTTAATATTAACTTCCAGAAAACTATTGCCAATTATCATTGTAATATTGTTATTTACTTTGCTTTATTTCTTATTCCAAAGCGATAATCAACTCATGATGTTTTACATTGTAGCAATCACCTATCATTTCATTCTAGGTGTACTTTTAGGCGAGGTTATACAATCCTCATGGACTATTTTTAAACTAACATTTTCACACCAATCAGTTACTTGGGATGGCTCAACTCTTAAATCATTAACTTATATACCTACATTCATTTTTAGTATTATTTGGATAGCAATCAATCTATTTACTATTTATCAATTGTTTCATGTTTATTTTACAACCTAAAAACCTAGTTAGATTGGTATCAGAAACTAGGTAAACGCCTTCATGAGATATGCAAATAAACCCCCTCCAAAGTTTTCATTTTTTTATGATTACTTGGAGGGGGTATCATTAACGATAGTTTAAGCACCTTCATAAAGTGGAGGTGCTTTTTTTGAATACAGCATATGTCAAAGCTCAATTTGCAGCATCATTTTTCTGCATAGATATGTGCTGCGTTATCATAGCTTAATACTGTAACTTGATCACCTTTTTTAACAATAATGACTTTGTTGGTATCATCTCTATTGATAATTTCTATTTGCTCATCTATTAAAATTGCTTTACTTGATAAATAAATTAATAAGTCCGTTCTATCACGTACTCTTTTAATTGTTACTATATCACCAGTTTCAAAAGACAATAGATTCGTTGTGTATAGTTCTTTATATTGATTTTCTCTTGGTATTACGCCCCCATGAGGACACGTTATTGGGTAATCTAATAATTTATCTAAACGATCAACAAACAAATGAGATACTCTATGTTCTAATACCTCTGCTTCTTGATGCACTTCTTCCCAATTATATTGCAAAATTTTTATTAAAAATAATTCCAATAAACGATGACGTTTAATTATATCTAAAGTATAAGTTAAACCCGTTTCAGAAAGTTTCACACCTTTATAAGGTTTAGTTTCTACATATCCCGACTTTTCTAAACGATTAACCATTTCACTTACAGAAGGTGGTTTAATATTTAAATATTGGGAAAGTGTTTTGTTTGAAACGAAAGAATGGTCGCCATCATGCGTTAAAATTGCTTTTAAATAATCTTCCTTTTCTTCAGTTAGCATTATCTCACCTCTCAAGTCATTCATCTTATTGTATCACGAATCGACTTGACACGCTAAAAGTTCATGGTATATTATAAATGAAATTAGGTTAACCTAAAATTATTATTAAGGAGGATGAAAATGCTAGAAGTTGAAAATTTGAATCTTACATTAGGAAATAAACATGTTCTACAAAATGTTAATTTATCCATCCCCATTAATGGTGAAATAATCGGGATTATGGGTCCTAATGGAGCTGGGAAATCATCTTTAATTAAATCTCTTATCGGAGAATTTAAATCGACAGGCAAAGCCCAATTAAATGGTTCTCCCATACAAAATGATTTAAAATCTATAACTTATATCCCACAAAAAGCGCATATTGACCTAGATTTTCCTATTAATGTGGAGCATGTGGTCATGTCAGGTGCATATAAAGATATAGGGTGGTTTAAATGGGTAAATCCCGAAACAAAAAAAAGATTAAATCAATTAATGGATACCTTAGAATTAAAAGATTTACGTCATCGTCAAATTTCAGAACTAAGTGGTGGACAGTTACAACGTGTGCTAGTAGCTCGCGCTTTAATGACTGATAGCACATTATACTTACTAGATGAACCTTTTGTTGGAATTGACTTTCACAGTGAACAAATCATTATGTCACAATTACGAATTCTAAAAGAATCCGGAAAATTACTGCTCATTGTACATCATGATTTATCAAAAACTGATGAATATTTTGATCGCGTAATTCTTTTAAACAGAAATATTCGTTACTTTGGGGACAGCAGCACTGCTATGAAACCTGAGCATTTAAACAACACATTTATAAGTGCTCCGTCACAACATGAAACTGCCTAGTATTTTAGAAAGGACGTAACTTATAATGGAATTTTTTCAACAATTACTCGATTATAAATTTTTAAGTAATGCATTAATTATTTCAATTGTTGTAGGTATTGTATGCGGAACAGTCGGCTCTCTTATTGTTCTTAGAGGCCTTTCATTAATGGGAGATGCCATGAGCCATGCCGTACTACCAGGTGTAGCATTATCATTTTTATTCAATATACCTATGTTTATTGGTGCTTTAGCAACTGGGATGGTGGCAAGTATTTTTATTGGTTTTATTACTAAAAATAGTAAAACCAAATCCGACGCAGCTATTGGCATTAGCTATACTGCATTTTTAGCTTTGGGTATTATATTAGTCAGTTTAATCAATAGTACTACCGATTTATATCATATTTTATTCGGTAATTTACTCGCAGTTACACAAGTCACATTCTGGTCAACTATCGTTGTTGGAGTTTTAGTAATGTTATTAATTATTGTTTTTTATAGACCTTTAATGGTTTCAACATTCGATCCAGTATTCAGCAGAATGAGTGGCCTAAATACAACATTAATTCATTACTTTGTAATGCTATTACTATCTCTTGTAACTGTAGCAAGCATTCAAACTGTCGGTATTATACTGGTGGTAGCTTTACTTATAACACCAGCATCTGCCGCATTTTTAATTTCTAAAAAATTACATACCATGATGATTGTGGCTAGTCTAATTAGTACTGTAAGTGCTATTGTCGGACTATATTTCAGCTACGTTTATAACATCCCTAGTGGTGCAACGATTGTATTCTTCGCATTCTTAATTTATATCGTTATTTTTGCTTTAACTAAATTAGAACTTTTTAAAAAGAGAGGACAACAAACATGAAGAAATTACTATCACTCGCTTTAATATTTTTACTATTTTTAGCAGCCTGTGGTAACGACAAGAATGACTCAGGTTCAAATTCTAACGAAAAATTAAAAGTTGTAACAACAAACTCTATTTTATATGACATGGTTAAAAACGCTGGCGGCAAAAACGTTGAAATTCACAGTATCGTACCAATAGGCCAAGATCCACATGAATACGAAGTTAAGCCTAAAGATATTAAAGCGTTAACTGATGCTGATATCGTTTTTTATAACGGCTTAAATTTAGAAACAGGTAATGGTTGGTTTGATAAAGCCTTATCTCAAGCTGGTAAGTCAGCAAAAGATGACAGTGTGGTAAAAGTGTCTGACAAAGTAAAACCATTATACTTAAACGATGCTGAAGGCGATGAAAGTAAACAAGACCCACATGCTTGGTTAAGCCTTGAAAATGGAATAAAATACGTAGAAACAATTAGAGATACCTTACTTAAACACGATAAAGCACATAATGATGATATCAAATCGCACAGCAAAGATTATATCGCTAAATTAGAAGAGTTAAATAAAGAGAGTCATGAAAAATTCAATGATATACCAAAAGATCGGAGAGCCATGATTACAAGTGAAGGTGCATTTAAATATTTCTCTAAACAATATGATATTACACCAGGTTATATTTGGGAGATAAACACTGAAAAACAAGGCACGCCAGAACAAATGAAACAAGCAATTCAATTCGTAAAAGATCATGACTTAAAACATCTTCTTGTTGAAACAAGCGTAGATAAGAAGAGTATGCAAAGCTTAAGTGAAGAAACTAATAAAGATATATACGGTGAAGTATTTACTGATTCAATTGGTCAAGAAGGATCAAAAGGTGATTCTTATTACAATATGATGAAGTCAAATATCGAAACTGTTCACGGAAGCATGGAATAAATGGTTTGGGCTATTTAACCTAGATAATAGGTGAATAGTCCCATGCCGTACAGCTTTCCTCCTAATTGCGTACGGCATGGTGGTATTCAAGCCTTAAATCATCTCCCTAACTCCATCAATGGCTGGTTCCTCCCCCCATTGATGGAGATTTTTATAATACTTTTAAATAAAGTACATAATTATATTTTTCTAAACAAAATAATAGATTTCATAAAAAAGCAGATTCCATCAATGGAATCTGCTTTTTTATGATTTAATCCGTCAGACTATCTACAATAATCATTTCATCATAATTTATCGCTTCACGGATTTTTAATGCTGTCACTTCACTTACTTCTTCATCTTCAACAAGTTGATTTAAAATACGACGTTGCTCTTTCAGTGCAAGTAATTTAATTTTTGTTATTGAATTTTCATTTTTAGGATTAAAGAAATTGGAAGGTGTTAAGTTATCGATACGAAGAAGGTAGCTATCACAAATCATACCGACTTCTAATTTATTATCCTCAGTTGTTTCTTTTGCTAAACGGCTCACAACACGATAGTGAACTGTACGCATTACATTTGAAATCTCTTGTAAGTTATCAATTATGGATAACGGAGATGCCGCATTAGTTTTTACTTTATACTTAATTCTTCTTTTTAAAATCATTGCTCTGAATTCAACTTTTATACGTTGTATTAATGAAGCCTGTTTATAAACTTGAGTACGCTCTGTATAACGCATATAGTTATCTAACACGTTAGTAGTAATATCGCCATTCTCAACTAAGTTATTGAGTGTATGGTTCTCTACATCAAATGCTAATTTTTGTAATCTTTGAAGTTCTTTAGTATTTTCATCTTCATTTTCAACAGTTCTTAGGAAAGCCAATTTATCATGATAATCCTTAATTACGTTGCCATATTGAAAACTAGATTCTACTGAAGACATTTGATTTAAATTATCTATTACTTTTTCTAAAATATACACACGGGCTTGTTTGAAATTCATACCCACAACTTTAGGTTTTTTAGCGTTAGGAGTAACAATAGGAAGTACAAATTGTGCTACGATTAAACTGATGATGACCATGCCTGAAGCTATAAACAATAGATCATCTCTAAAAGTAAACGAGTGATGATTTGCAAGCATATAAGGTAATGTTAAAGCAATGGCTAAAGAAATCGTCCCATGAACACCACATAAAGTCATGATAAATGCATACATGCCACGTTTAGGTGGTGTTTCCTTTACTTTGGTTTCATCTTCATTATATGAAATCATTTTCTGGAATGGGCTCACTGGTAAATAAAAATACGGATATAAAACAAAAACCCATAAAAATCTAAATAAATAAATAGCTAAGGCGATTAAACATGTCACCACTATTAAGAAAATTAAATTGTGTGGTTCATTTTCAATGATACGCCCAACCACTTCAGGAATTAAATAGCCTAAAATAGAGAATACAAAACCATTCAAAGCATATCCCAAAATATTCCAAGTATGGTTATAGCTCATCTGCAATCTTGTACGTGCTTGAGCAATACGATCACGTTCAAAACCATGAACTAAACCAGCAATTACTGCTGCAATAATACCAGAAGCATGGAACATTTCTGCCACGATATAGGTTACAAATGGTGTGACTAATTGAATAAATGTAAACATATTAATATTTTCAATACCACGACGAGACAATGTCACTCTAAATCTAACAAGCGCAACACCTATGATTAAACCTACGACAAAACCGCCAATTGAAGAAATTAAGAACTGTTCAACAGCATTAATCATTGAGAAACCACCTGTAATCAGTGCTGCTACAGCAATTTTAAAGGATATGATACCAGCTGCATCATTTAAGAGAGATTCACCCTCTAAAATTGTCATAGAACCCTTCGGTAATACTTTCCCATTAGTTATAGCTTGTACTGCTACTGCATCAGTTGGACATAATATCGCGGCCAACGCAAAGGCAGCTGCCATCGGTAATTCTGGCCAAATCCAATGTACAAATAGTCCTACCACTATAACTGTAGTAACTACTAGTCCTAACGCCATCATTAAGACTGGTTTTATGTACCGTCGCAAATGAACACGTGAAACTTTAACACCTTCAACAAACAGTAGCGGTGCAATTAAAGCGACCATAAATAGTTCCGAATCAAATCGAAATTCAACGGGGATTGGTGTCACATACAATAACATACCTAATACAATTTGGATAAAAGCCAATGGTACCTTAGGAAGTATTGTGTGGACCAGCGAACTTACAATAACAAGTGCTAAAAATATAAGTATCGTTTCAAATATTTGCAAGGTTTCACCTCTTTTCAACATAATTATTCATTCATAATTGTTGAGGTTGAAACATAAAATAATATTGTTTTTTATTGAATATATTGTGTTTCAAACTCTTACTCATCAAATACCAAACGTTTTTCATCCCCAATTTGATAATTAATTTAAAAATTAACATAATTACAAATATATATTATTTTATCATTTTATAGACTATCCCTTAAACGTAATGCACCTAAAAACTACAATTTTCTACTTTAAAGTAAAATTATAGTTAATTAACCCATTTTAACAAAAAGACACTTCTTAAAATATGAGAAGTGTCTCCTTGAAACAAATTAGTAATCATGTTCTTTTTCATACGTTTTTCTTCTACGTTCTTCACGCTCATGTGCACGTTTTTTCAATTGTTCAAATGTGTTATTCTCAGTAGCACTCAATAATATATTCGTTTGTCTAGGGGCATCACTTTTTCTATACATATACGCGCCAGTACGGTATGCTGCACGAGAAATTAAGTGTCCCCCAACAGGAGATGTTAAATTAATAAACACTAAAGCGAGAATAAGTCTTACACTTAAATAACCTTGTGACGAAATAAAATATATGATAACGCCCACAAGCGTCAATAATACAGATAACGTTGAACTTTTCGTTGCCGCGTGGCTACGTAAAAAGACATCTTGGAATTTAATTAAACCAATGGCACTAATTAAAGCTATAATACTTCCTAAAAATATCATAAAGGCTGCAATAAGATTAACGATTTCGCTTGTTATTTGCATTGAAGACGTGCCCCCCTTCTATAAATCTAGAAATCGACACTGTACTTACAAAGGAAATAATGGCGATGAGTAATATCGAATCCAAGAATGAGAATGTGCCGAACACGATGCTTAACAACCCAACCATCGACATTAATATTGCACTGGCAGCATCAAATGCAACTACTCTATCTGCAGTAGTCGGGCCCTTTATCAATCTAAATAGTGTTAGTAACAAAGCTATGCCAAATATAATTAGCGCACTCGTAATAAAGAAGTCTATTAGATATTCAATCATTCTGCCACCTCCAATATGAGTCCTTCATATTGTCTGATACTTTTCAGTAATTTCTGCTTTTCTTTATCTGAAACATCGATAGCATGTATAAAGAACTTTTGCTTTTCTTTCGAAATTCTAATAACTGTAGATCCAGGTGTGATAATAATTAAAATTGTTAGGAAAGATACTTCCCAATCTGTATCTAAAGTTGTTTCATAAGTTACTAACCCAGGATTTAAGTCCTTTGTTTTAAATAATATATAATTGATTGTCGTAATACTTGAAGTAATTAGCTGATAAAGATAAACTACTAAAAACTTAATGCTGACCCAAACTTTTTTTAAATAGAATTGTTGCCCAAAGAAACGATGTAAAATATAGATAACCAATAAACCTATGAGGTAACCTGCGAAAAAGGTCGATATTTTAAAAGAATCTTCATCTTGAAAAAGGACCCATAAAAAGGCAATTACGATATTAAGTAAGACTTGTCTCATTATTTATCCTCCTTCATTAAATGAGGATTAACCATTTTTTCATACAATCCATCATCCATATTTAAATGCGTCGCATTTTCGGTTACTTTAAATATTAACGGCGCCGCAATACCCATTGCGATAATTGTTGCCACTAAGATACCTATAAGGACTTTTCGGTATTGTGGAATTTTTTTAAATACAATAGCCTCGCCTCTTTGTTCATTGCCTAGATACATCACAAAGAAAACTCTAAATAAACTAAACATTGCTATTAAGCTTGTAATAATCATCAGCGTTAAACCAATATAGTTGCCATTTTCAATTGCACCTTCAAAAATGAAAACCTTACCAGGGAAACCGCTTAATGGAGGCACACCACCGATTGCTAAAATCATCACTACAAATGCTACACCAAAGAATGGTTCTTGTTTCGCCAATCCATGTAAACTTCGATATTGTCTATAACCCGTCACGTATACTAGACTACCTATAATAAAGAATAGTAACGTTTTAACTACAATATCATTCGCTAAATAAAAAATAGCACCGTTCACACCCGCAAAAGTATTTGTTCCCAACCCTAAAATTACGAAACCAATAGATAAAATAACCTGATATGCTGCAATTTTTTTAATATCTTTATATGCAAGCACACCAAAAGCACCTATTAACATTGTAATACAAGATAAGAAAACTAATAATGGGTGTGAAATCCCATGATGTTCATCAAATATAAGTGTAAAGAAACGAATTAATGCATAAGCACCAACTTTAGTCATTAATGCTGCAAATAGTGCTGCTAATTCTGTATTTAGCACTGCATATGCTTTAGGTAACCACATAAATAGTACTAATGCAGCTTTTGCACCAAATGCAATTAAGAACACCATTGAAACAATTACGATAGAACTCTTGTCATTCATTTCATTTAGTCGTTGGGATACAAGTGTGAAATTTAATGTACCTGTTAATTTGTACAATAAGCCAATGCCTAATAATAATAACCATGAACCTAAAATATTAAGTACGACATAGATAATTGCAGCACGTAATTGTTCTACTGATTGCCCTAATGTAATAAGTACGAATGATGCCAATAACATCACTTCAAACATAACATAGATATTGAATAAGTCTGCAGTTAGAAATGAGCCTATTACGCCGACAGTTAAGAATAAAATAAAACTAGGTAAATAGTAACGTATCGCTCTTTTCTCAGTTCGTCCAAAGCCATATGCCATAATCAGCGTAACAACAAAACTTGAAGTTACAACCAACAATAAACTTAAGGAATCTCCGACAAATTGAATGCCGTATGGCGCTTTCCAACCACCAAAATCTAACGCAAGTGGTTTGTTATACATCACATAAATAAGCAATGTTAAAGAAACTAACGTTGTAAGAGCCATTGTACCAATTGAAAAGATCCTAGATAACCTACTGTGCGTACGAATGAACACTAAACCTAAACCACAAACAGCTGGCAGTAGTAATGGTAATATTAATAAATTACTCATCATTGTCGTCATCTCCTCTCAGTACATCGATTTCGTCTTCTTTAGTTACACGATATGTTCTATAGACAAGTACTAAGAGAAAGGCAGTCATTGCGAACCCGATAACAATTGCAGTTAATACAATCGCTTGTAATAAAGGATCCACAAATTGCTTGCTTCCTTCACCAATTAAAGGCTCAACCATATCTTTGCTGTATTTCCCCATACTCATAATAATTAGATTACCAGCATGCGTGTATATCGAAATTCCAATAACAATTCTTATTAAATTGACTGATAATATCATATACGTTCCAATAAATATTAAAAAGCCAATAACCATTAATAAAATTAAATTCATGAGCGACCACCACTAATTGAAAGCATAACTGTAACAACCACACCTACAACGGATAATACAATACCCGCTTCAAATAGCGTTACAGTTGATAAATGTACTTCACCTAACAATGGTAGCTGTACATATGCATCTGTTTGATAAAGGAACGGTTTACCAAAGAACATAGGTACAACTGCTGTAATAAATGATAGTAAAGAACCACAAATCATTAGAATTCTGAAATCTAATGGTAATGCGACTAAAACTTGTTTAACGTCGAAGGCCAAAAACATCAATAGAAATGCTGAACTGAAAACGAGACCGCCAATAAAGCCACCGCCTGGATTATTATGACCAGCTAAAAACAGATAAAATCCAAAAGTTAATAAGATAAATACGACAATCTTCGTTATCGTTCGTAATACAACATCATTCTCTTTCATCTTGACCCCTCCGTTCTTTAAAGTTAAGTAATGTGTAAATACCTAAACCAGCTATGATTAACACCATACCTTCAAACAATGTATCTAAAGCACGGAAATCACCTAGTATTGAATTCACAATGTTTTTACCACCTGCTAAATTATAAGCATCATGATAAAACGTTGAAATGGTAGGCATTGAATCACTTTGTTGAGCGATAAATACCAGTGTCACGACAATGATTGCCATCAACAGTGAAACGACAATTTTGACTGCTTCACGCTTTTTGTGTACTTTAGCACGTGGGACGTTTGGTAGTCTTGAAAAACTTACGATAAACAGAATCGTAGTAATCGTTTCTACCACTAATTGTGTTAATGCTAAATCTGGCGCTTTCATTAAAATGAAGAAAATTGTAACACAATAACCAATAATCCCATTAAGTATAACCATAGTTAAACGTTGACGAATAAACGTTAAAGCTATACCGAGTACAAATACAACGATTAATGTAATTACTTCAATTGGACCAAATTCACTGACATGAATCTGTTGGACGTGTGGGAAGCCTGCTTGAATAATCCCATAAATGACAACCATACTAAATATTAATAAAGTCAATGTAATATAATGATTTAAGCGGTTATTCATTAAAGTACGAATACCATAACCCGAAAAATGTTCGAATTGATTATATGAACCCAAATATAAGTCGGTGATAGATTTCACCTTAAGTTTATTAGCATAGTTTTTCCAATTTATTTTAAAGGCCATCGTAAACCCAACAACTATTACAATAATGCTTAATATGAGAGGTAAATTGAAGCCATGCCACTGAGCAATATGTGGCGCCACATTATCTACTTTTTCTCCAATTGTGATACTTCGAAATGCCGGTAAAATAACATAATGTCCAAAAACATTTGGGACAAAAAAGATAACCGGTAATAAAATCATCATAATTGCAGAAGGTAGAGTAAAGACAAACGGTTCATGTGGTGATTTTATCGGTAAATCTGCTTTTTGATAATCTCCCCAGAATACTTCCTTAATCATGTAAGCTGAATATATTAAAGTAAAGATACTTGCTAAAACCCCAATAACTGTTATAACTATAGTTAATGAAAGATTAAATTGAGGTAGTTCAACCGCACTAATTAGGCCATCAAAGAACATCTCTTTACTAAGAAACCCATTTAGGAATGGTATACCGGCCATAGAGAACGCTGATAATAACATAACAATGTGGGTGATTGGAAACACCTTTCTTAATCCAGACAATCGACGGATATCTCTCGTACCTGTTTCATGATCAATGATACCTACGCCCATAAATAATGCACCTTTAAATAGCGCATGATTCATAAGATGGAATAAAGCTGCAAATAAGATAAAACCATATGCTTCAGATAATGTACCAGTAGGGTGTTGTGCAAATCCACCACCTAAACCAACCATAGCAACAATCATACCTAATTGACTTATTGTTGAATAAGCTAATATAGCTTTCATATCAAACTGTCTTGTTGCATTAACTGCTCCAAATATCATGGTAATTAGACCAATGAATGTCACACAATAAATATAAAAATCACTCAATCCTAATAATGGTGTAAACCTAAATAATAAGAAAATACCTGCTTTAACCATTGTTGCAGAGTGTAAATAAGCACTTACTGGTGTAGGTGCAGCCATTGCTTTCGGTAACCATATGTGGAACGGAAACTGTGCTGACTTTGTAAATGCACCAATCAAGAATAATATAACAATTGGGATAAAAAGATTACTTTCAGCAACCTTATCACTTTGCTCAATAATAGAAGATATAGAATTCGTACCTGTTACAGTATAGACCATGATGAACCCTACTAATAAAGCAAGTCCACCAAACACTGTAATCATAAACGATTGAATCGCACCAAATTGACTCTCACCTTTACTATACCAATATGCAATTAGTAAAAATGAAGAAACACTCGTCAATTCCCAAAATACATACATTAAAATGGTATTATTTGCAGTAACTACGCCTAACATACTAATCATAAAAAGTAATAAATATATATAAAAACGTGGTAAATTATCATGTTCTTTCGATAGATACTGAGTAGCATAGAAAAATACTGCTAATCCAATAAGTGAAATCAACAAGCTAAAGAATAAACTTAAGCCATCCAATCTAAAATCTATATTAATATCCAACAATGTAAGCCACGGTATTTTTACTGATACAAAATGCCCGTGCATTACTTGTGGTAATTGCCATAAAAAGTATATAGAGGCAACGATGGGCGCTAAGAGTGCGATATGACCTGCAAATCTTTGGATTTTAGGCGTAGCCATTGTTACTAATAAAAGTAACATTATTAAAAATAAAGCTCCAAGTAGATAGACTAAACTCATCGTATTCCCCCTTTAATTGTAATTTATAAATTTAACGCTATTGTCGTATTACTTTTCTTTGTAGAAATACCTATAAATTTCATCGTTTCATAAGTAGTTTGATGGCCGAGGTATTTTTGAATAATAGATATAGATATACCTGCTTGATAAGCATGATATGCAAATGTTTTCCTCAAAGTGGTCAAACCAATATGCAACATTCCTAAGTCGTTAGCAGCCGCATGTATAATTCGATAGGCTTGTTGCCTCGATAAACCTTTAAATGTTCTATTTGATTGAAACAGCAATTGATTTTCCTTTAGACCTTCCTCATTTATATAATCAAATAACTCACTTCTTAAATCATCAGGTAATTTGATATAAATGTTAGGTGCATGGTCTTCAAGCCAATATAATTTTATGTGATTATCTGCTCCTTTGACATCATTCACACATAAATTCAATAATTCAGATAGTTTAACACCTGTATGTATTGCAAATTTAAACAGTAAATAATCCCGTCTAGACTTACAACTCAATACTTTATACATTGATTTAATTTCTTCAATATCCCTAATAGGATCTACTTGATTCATATTTTCACCTCTCACGCCATAAATGTTTCTTATTTAATGATATATGATGTTTATGTCACATGAAAGTGTTTAATACAAATTTTTAAAATTTTTTTGACCGTTTTGCTATTCTCAATCGATATATATAGTGAAAGGAGGTTAATTATAATGAATAATATAAGTCAACTCGCAGTCACATTATCTCGTACATTGTTCGACAAAAATGGTAAAGCTAGTCAGTTTAAGCGTCATTTCACTAATTTAAATACAGACGTAAAACCTGAACAACTTAAAAGTTTCAAATCCATTATAGAGCAAATCACAGGAGAAAGATTTGACAAACTTGAAGTCATTAAGACAGAAACGATTAATTAAGGAGGAAACAGAATATGTCACAAACGTTAGAACTTATTTTCAACGATGCTGTTAACAAGACGGTTAAATTACAAATACCTAAAATCGAGCACTTTATAAATGAATCGGCCGTAAAAGAAGGGATGATCAAATTAATTCAGTTAGATATTTTGAGACCGAAAGCAGGCATTCCTAAAACAGCGCATGCTGCACAAATTATAGATAAATCTACTAAACTTATATTTGAAAATTAACTACCTAGCAACTACGACGTAATGGACTATAATTAAAGTCATTACGCAAAAAGGCTTGAAACAAATGTTTCAGGCCTTTTTACTGGTTAATAATAAATGTCACATCATAATAATCAACTGACTACTTTTCTATTCTAATCTATCATTAATCTCTCGAAGGTCTTAGCCTAACGGTATCACCAAAAAATATCTTCTTCTTACCCAATTTTTTACACATTGAATATTTATCATATACTTCAACAATTTGAGCTAAATTTTTATAGGTACGTCTAGGATTTAACACTTCTATAAATTGATTCTTTTTTATTTGATCGTTACTGCCTGCACCAACAAAAAAAGTTTCCTCATCTAAAAGACGAATTATGGAAAGTTGTTTCAATATCTATAGTCACTCACTTCTAAAATTACTTTCGTTATTCAAAATACATTAATTTTGTTAATTTTTATTATATAAAAAACATCAACATACGTATTTTATTATACTTTGTTTGTTGTGTACATTATTTTCTCTGATATACATATATTTCTGCTCCTAATTTAAATGTATGCATACATTAATCTTTCCTTTATAATATAGTTATCTCGAAGGAAAGCGTGATTTAATGTTTCTCTTATATATCATTGGTATTGTTGCAGGAATGGTAGTTCCATTTCAAACTTCAATCAATTCTAGATTGAGTTTATATACAAGATCTTCATTCTATGCATCAACGATTTCATTTGCAACAGGAACTCTTTTTTTAATTTTAATTAATCTTATTATTAACCCCCATGTCTTTACAGGGCAATTTTATAGTAATCAATCGTTAAATTATCAATGGTTTGTTGGTGGTATACTAGGTGTTATTTTCTTAACAGGGAATCTATTACTTTTACCTCGTTTAGGTGCTTCTTTAACAGTCGTTATGACTGTAGCAGGCCAAATTATAATGGGCGTGGCAATTGATAGCTTTGGATGGTTCGGCGCCGATAAACATACTTTCACCTTACTAAAAGTATTAGGAATCCTTTTTTTAATTTTCGGCATTTTACTTATGAATTATGTCCGACGAGATCCTAAAGACAAAGCACAATATTCAACGGTATATATATGGCTTATAATTGGCTTTATATTTGGCTTCTGTCCACCTATCCAAACAGCTATTAATAGTGCGTTGGGTCAACAACTACATTCATCAATAATGGCATCACTTATATCTTTTACAGTTGGAACCATTGTATTGTTTATATTGACACTGATATTTAACAAAAGTCTTAAAGTTGCAACTTTTAATAATAAACAAGGCAAATTAAAACCCATTTATTTTATCGGTGGCATATTAGGTGTAATCTTCGTAACAACAAATATTATCTTGATGCCACATTTAGGCGCTGCGCTAACAACTATTATTGTTATGCTAGGTCAAATGCTAATGGGTATCGTCATAGATCATTTTGGTCTCTTAGGCACAAATGTTAATAAAGTAACACCACGTAAAATTTCAGGGATTATAGCCATTATGATTGGTATTATATTGTTAAGATTATTTTAAAATTGTGATAGTGCGTCATTTACTTTTACCAAACTGTAAATGATGCGCTTTTTTTATAGCACATTAAGTCATTTTCACTGTATAATCAAACCATATTAACAACAAGAGGTGACCTCATTGCGAAAATTTTTTGTATTACTTACATTAATAATAATTTTAAGTAGTATGGCATTATTTTACTGGTTTTACTTAAAATCAATGTCCCCTAATCAGACAAATTCTCATATAGAAACTATTAAAATTAAGTACGAACCCTCCTATCACTTTTCAGGCATACAGTCCCCAACCCAAATAACAAAAATACTATTAGAAACAGATAAAGGTTATATTCATAATTGGTTTATAAAAAATAATGACATTGTAAAAAAACATCAACCACTCTTCGAATATTACAATCCGACCACCGAACATCTTATCGCTAAGAAGCAAAAATATCTTTCACACTTAAAACAAAAAAAAACACGATTACAGTCAATTATTAGTAATGAAATCAGCCGAACTCAATCAGAAATTGAATCACTACAATCAACGTTACGTACCGTCATATATGCTCCTTTTGAAGGTAACATCCATATAAACCAAAATTTTCCTACTAAAGATAAAGAACTTATTCTGCAAATTTTTAATTCTAATGCTATAATCAAGTCTGTTGTTTCTGAATCACTTATAGCACAATTACATGAAAATGATAAAGTATTGCTTAAAGATGATAACCAACAAAGTTTCACTGGTGAAATAAAATATATTTCTAAATTACCATTACAATTTGATCCTGCAGCTAAACATTCACAATATAATGTAGAAATAAGTAGTAACTTTAAAACATTATATGGCAGACATTATAATATTGAAAAACCTAATAAAAAAATTGTAATACCAAAAACTGCAATATATGATAACAAATTTGTTTTCTTACAAAGAAATAAAAAATTTATTAAACGGGTTATCAAACCACAAAATATGGGTAATAAAAAAGATGTATTAATTCTTGAAGGTTTAAAACAAGGAGACATAATCGCTAGAAACGTTGATGCAGTGCCGTCTAAAAATTAGAAGTGCACTGTATAAATAGCAATTATCTTTAAATACAAAACGCTTATTTACTATTTTTATCAAATTACGACAAATTGAAACAAAGATATATTAATTTCAATTCAATCATTGGTATGTATAGAATTGAATTAATATCTGAAATCATTTACGTAACGCTTAAACAGTTTTTTGTTTACTTTCTATTTTTATTTAGTTATAATAAACTAAATAATAGTGGTTTTAATATATTTTACCCAAATATAATTAAGCCATAGATTATGATAAACTCTTTGTTTTACACTTTGAATTAAGACAAATAATTATACAAAAACATTTTTAATGTGTATATTTGATTGGGCATATAGAATTAGGGAGGAATAATAGGATGGCTATCACCAAAATCAATGATTGTTTTGAATTATTAGCTATGGTTACTTACGCTGATAAATTAAAAGGTATTATCAAAAAAGAATTTTCTGTAAGTTTTGAGGAGTTTGCTGTATTAACATATATCAGCGAGCACGAAAGTGAAGAATATTATTTAAAAGATATTATTAACCACTTAAACTATAAACAACCTCAAGTTGTTAAAGCAGTTAAAAACTTATCACAAGAAGATTACTTCGATAAAAAACGTAATGAACATGATGAAAGAACTGTATTAATTTTAGTAAACACAAAACAACGTAAGAAAATTAATGAGTTATTATCACGCGTTAACGATCGTATTAAAGCAGCAAACGACGATAACGAAGTATAAATTTTTCATTAACAGAATTAGAACGGTTAGACATAACTGATTAATAAGTGACTTACAGCCCCTGTTAGAAGCACTTATTTTATTTAAATCAGCCTATGCAAATTAAAAATAAGCCTAAGACATGATTCATTATGTCTTAGGCTTATTTTTATGTATGTCATAGTTTACAAGTGCTTACCATTGAAACAATACATAAAAAAGAATATCAAAAATATCACTTTAATATTTTTGATATTCTGTAGTATTTATAAAATCGCTATAAACATCTAAAAAATGTTTTGGTTCTTCAATATGAGGTGCATGACCAGAATGTTCAAATTCTATCATTTGTAATGAAGTAAATGCATAATGATACTTTTCTATTACTTCAATAGGAACTAATGGATCATACTTTCCATTAATAATCAATGTAGGTGTATCCGTATTTTTAATAACGACATCTTTATTAAATACTGGAAATTCCATTAATGCTCTCGTGGCTACTGCACTATCTTCAGCCGATTGTCTACTATAAATTAATTGGTTCTGGAACCATCTTTTTGCTTTATC
Source organism: Staphylococcus sp. KG4-3 (assembly GCF_033597815.2). Taxonomy (NCBI): domain Bacteria; kingdom Bacillati; phylum Bacillota; class Bacilli; order Caryophanales; family Staphylococcaceae; genus Staphylococcus; species Staphylococcus halotolerans. The sequence goes on along the minus strand of NZ_CP166245.1, from coordinate 593,296 downwards.
CTCTGCTTGATACATATAGGGTAACAATAAAATGAGTGATTCTGATTTATCGAAACCTTCAATTTCATCTTGATGTTCAATCATTAATTTATTTAATCCATGTACGCTATCAATTAAGTTACAAGCTATCAATGTCAGCGTCTTTACCATCGAATTATATCTATCACTAAAATGTTTTGCAACCAAACCGCCCATATCATGCCCAATAATATGCGCCGTTGAAATATCTAACTTTGTCATCAATCCCTTTAAATCTTCTACGTGATCTTCTAAATTAAATGAATTGGGTTTAGATGATTTACCGTGACCTCTAACATCGTAAACAATAACTTCGTAATGTTGCTTTAAGCCCTCTTTCAAACTAAATAACGAAGCCATATTACCATCTAGTCCATGGATTAATATAATAGGAAAACCTTGACCCTCTCGGATGTAAGCAATCTCGTTGTTACAGTTTGTTACTAATTTTTTCATTATGGGTCACCTCCCCTTACAAAAGTAATATACCCCATTTCGAAAGCGCGTATGCTATATTTTTTATTTTTAATTATTTTATAATCTGATATGTTTTATACACACTTTAAGTACAATAAAAACACGTACCATTTTGTAGTCATAAGACTTTGAATAAACGGCACGTGTTTCAGTTCACTTTTTAATTAATCCAAAAATTGATATTAGTTTCGTGAAGAAATTCGAATAGTGTAATAAATAATCACAATAAGTAGTAAAATCCATATAACTATAGAGGCAATTTGTGTAATACTTGAGTTACTTATCATGGCATCAATAGTCTTTTGACATAAAAGTAAACCAATACCTGTAAATTCTAATCTTCTAAAATACAGACCTGATATACTAAATAAAATTCCGATAAAAAATACAGCTTGATGTGCATAAATTGTAACAGCAACAATGCCTAAATTGATATTAAAGCCTTGTAAGACAACAAGTACCATCGATATAACAGCGACTCCTAATCCTATAACCATTTCGAATTTATTACTATATAGATAATTCTTCCAATCAATCCTTAAATATATAAAAATTGAAATGGGTAAAATCACTAGACAATAAAAAATAGAGGTGCCTGTTGCTGCTTGGAATGGCACATATTGTTTATCATATAAGTAAGATAACAAGATAAAATTCACGATAAAAAATATGATGGGATTCAATTGTAGAGTGAATAAATTACGTTGTATAGTTAATATAATTTCCGCTGGTGATTTACGTCTATATTCTATATAATCTTCATCTTTTGCTTCTGATTTTTTCAAATCTTTTTTTAGTTTCTCTTTAATATCATCTATTAAATTGGGAGAAAGCCCTTTATGAGTAAAATAGTCATTTATATTTTCTACTAAAACTTTGTCATTAACTCTCATGATTGGCTCCTTTGAATCATTTTTTATTTATGTAACGCCCCATTATTTTAAAGTCATTAAAATAGTTTAATCTTTAATTCAGTTAATAGTCTCACATTACTCTCTATTTTAACAATAAATTAAGGCTAAGACATTAATAAATGTCTTAGCCTCTCAATTAATATTGGTATTTCAAGTATCACTTTAAAGAACCACTTTTTTAAAGTCACACTATTTAACCATTAAAATTATAATTCGCTACCACACAATTCGTTAAAATGTTACAAAGTAAATGTTATTTCCCCATATCTATACGATATAGTTTGATATTTTTATCACTTGGTGATGCTGAACTAAATTGGTAAGATAATTCATCATCTTGTACATAGCCAAAGTTACCAGTGACATCATTATAATGTTCACGTGTAACAGCATTTTTACTTACCTGTGACTTAACATCTTTATATGTTGGGCCATTTGTATCATTGTAACTCATAGAAACACGGGTAATTTTACCTTTGTTTTTCTTACCGTCTGCCGTCACAACAAGCACACCGTTATCTTTTTTAAATTCATAATAATGTTCATTACCATCAGGACTATATGAATAAATTGGTGCGTTATTCTCATTCAATACGCTTTGTATAGAAGCACCTATTTTAGCACCTTCTAGCGTTGTATCTCCTTGTTGAAGTGATTTAACACTTTGGATAGAGTTACCTGATGCTGCCTCAACACTACCTGTACTAAATCCAGAGATCGCTAAACCTGAAACTAGGACTGCTGCAAATACTTTTTTCATAAGCACTCTCTCCTTCTGTATATATAAGTTATCTTGTGCTTATCTATATTGTACTATAAATATTACTAAAATAACAGTGGTGTTACAAAAATATTACAAAAACTCTTCATCCTGTAATCAAAGTAACAATTATATTCTAACGACCTAGATTGTGTTATTAAGCTTTAGATAGATGAAATCATCCCATTTTCACAATTCCCACTCAATCCTTTTATATTATTATCTAATGACATTTGTTCCTCCCACAGTAATGGCATTCTATCGAATTACACTTCCCATTTTGCTTTCAAACAAAAAAAACAAACCAAATGCTATAATTAACTTTTGGTTTGCTTACAATATTGTATTTTAATATAACGTTGCTGGTTCATTTTCTTTAATAAATTCAGTTACAACATCTACAAATTTTTCTTTTTCTTCTACAAATGGATATAACCCTGATGCTGTGAACACTTCAAATTCCACTTTTCCTATATAGTCACCTACTTCTTTTGCTTCAACAACGGTTGTTCTCGCACCATGTTGCCCTGCAACAATTAAAGTTGGTGAATTAACTTCACTTAAATAACGCATAATATCGTTATCATTAAATGAGGCTTTTACAGCATTTAATTCTGCTTTTGTTGCAATGCTATTTGTATCATCTACTTGTTTTAAGAATTTTTTAGCTTTGCGTTTAGAATAATATAAATGCTTATCTAGGAATTTTTGTTGTGTTTCTTTATCCCAATTTCTAATTAGGTCAGCATGCTTACGATACAAGCGCTCTTCTGGTGACATATCACTTAATAATGTGGGATTAATTAATGTTAATGAACTTGTCATATCTGGATATAATGATGCAAATGATACTGCGACAGAAGCACCTAATTCATGACCGATAAATGCACACTGAGTTACATATAAGTGATCTAATAACGCTTTAATATCCTCTGCATATGTTTCAAAATTAATTTCATTTGGTTTATCTGAATAACCATGACCACGTAAATCCACTAATATAACTTGATTATTCTTATTAAATTTTTCTTCAATATCATTAAAAACAGTTAAATTGTCTAACGCAGTGTGTATCATCACTATCACATTGCCTTCTCCACTTGTTCTATAATTTAAGGCTACACCATCTCTAGTTGTAAATAGATTCATAATTATCTCCCTTTCTTTGCAATAGGTAATATAGAAAGCAGTTCTTCAGTTGTATTGATTGTAAAGTCTACTTCTTCTGGTAAAGGCTCTACATCGACTGTTTCCTCTTCTTTAAACCAGACACTAATCATGCCCATCGCTCTTGCTGGCGCTACATCATTTAGAGGGTCATCGCCCACATACATTGTCTCTTCTGGCTTTGTCCCTAATTGCTTTAACATATCTTCAAAAATCCTTGGATGTGGTTTGCGATACCCGACAGTTTCTGAAGTGGATAAATAGTTAATAGCATCTTCTACACCTAATGCATGCATTCGATATTGCTTAATTTTAGATTTACCATTGGCTATGACACCTGTTAAATAACCACTGTTTGTCAATTTTTCTAAAGTATATAATGTATCGTAATATGGAAAGACGTAACGGTAAAAATGCATTTCAAAGTCATGAAATAAATCTTTCCAAGTTAACCGATCAACGTGAAAATCTTTAATAATTGCTTTATACAGTTCTGGTTTATCATGATCTTCATCATCATCTAGTTCAATAAATTTTCTTTTAAAATCTTCAAGTTGAATGCGCACCAAATAATCATGGAATCGTTCATATTGCTCTTCAATAAATTTTTCACGTGATTTTTTTCTGTCTAAAAGTGTACCTTCTAAATCAAATACGACCGCTTTAACTTGTGTTAAGTCCATCATCATAACCTCTTTATAAACATTTTTTCAAACAAGCAAATTTTGCTTTAAAATTTTTAAATAGCACTATCTAACTATGAACACGCGATTGTGTTATCATAATATAAAATAATACTGGAATACCGAGTAAAGCTAAAATAATACTAGCTGGTATTTGGAAAGGATCTAGCAACGTGCTCCCCAACCAATCTGAGAGTACCATAATTGTACCACCTATAAGCACGTTCAGTCCCATTTGTTGACCTAAATTATAATGTACCCTATTTCTTCTTACAAGTTGAGGAATAACCATTCCAATAAATCCAATAACTCCCACATATGCCACAATCACTGCAGTCATAATTGAAGCAATTAACAATAGAATATATGTCACTCTTTTCACATTTAGTCCTAATGATTGCGCACGTAAATCTCCAAGTTGTAATAACTTTATTTTAGAAATCATACCAAATAGTATTATCACACTTATGAGGGTTACAACACCAATATAAATGACTTCATTGTACTCTGCAGATGAAAACCCACCAAACATATAATTTACTATATTCTTCATTTTACTTTGATTAAATATAACCAAAACATATAAAAATGCATTAAATAGTGCGCCTATCATAATGCCAGCTAATATTAATGTTCTAATTGGATAGCCTTTTGACATGGCTGTAGTTAAAGTAATAACTAAGATTAGTGTAATTATACTAAACACTACTGAAAACATTGGCAACCATATAAATGAAACACCTATGACAACAGCTAAACCTGAGCCAAACGTTGCACCACTTGCGAGACCTAAAGTAAAACTATCTGCTAACGGGTTATTTAGTAACGTTTGAAACATATGTCCTGCTAATGTTAAGCCTACTCCTGCTAATAATGCTTGCAACATTCTCGGCATTCTCACTTGATATAAAATTGTTTGGGATAATTCATCATTCACTTGTCCAATTCCCCACATCAAACTAAATAAAATGCTTGTTATAAGAAGTATTAACCATATGATGATTGCTTTATAATATCTCATTTCTTTCTAAGCCACGCTTTCACTTACATATTTCAACTATTACAATACCACCTGTAGCCCATTAACACTATATTTAATCATATGAATTTCTTTAAATTATAAAAAGAGAGCGAAACATAAATCTAAACTTTTACTTAGATTTATGTTTCGTCTCTCACAACTTATGACTAACTCAAATGTTTTACATCTCAACAAGGAAATATGTAATAATCACTAGGAGTTATAGTTAATACTTCCTATGCTAATTACACCCTATTATGAATTCCTCGTATTTTATTGTTTATAAATAGCATCTCTCAACGCTTTTAATCCGTCATCAATTCTTGGTCCTGGACGTGAAATTTGATCTCCATTTATAGCTTTAATATTATTGTTTTTTACCGCATTAATTTCATTAAAACCACCACGTTGGTTAATAACTTTCTCATACTCCGATTTTGAAATACCCATCGTTGATATCAAAATATCAGGATTCTTCTTAATGATATCTTCTTTACTAACTTTTTGCCATCCTGTTAAGTTAGAAAAACTGTTATCTACTTTTAATTTATTTAGCATATCATCAAAAAAAGTTTCTTTACCTGCAGTATATATTTCTGGCTCAGATGATACCTCCATAAATACTTTTTGAGTTTTAGCATTTTCAGGAATAGAGTCTTTAACTTCTTTAATATTTGCTTTTGTTTCTTTTATAAGTGCCTTAGCTTCTTTATTCTTACCTGTTACTTCCCCTATTTGATGAAATGTTTTATACATATCATCAATGGATTGAGCATCTTTGACATATACAACTTTCACGCCATTTTTCTTTAGTGAATTGAGTATTTTACCACTCGTAGGCTTTTGAGATTCATGCGCTAAAATCAAATCAGGTTTAGCCTTCAACAATGCTTCTTTATTTAACTTCATCGCATCAAATTGCTTTTTATCTTTTACTTCTTTCGGATAATCATCTACAGTTGAAACACCAACCACACTGTCGCCTAAACCTAATTCATATAAAATTTCAGTGTTACTTGGCATCAACGATACAATTCGTTTATAATTATGATTTTCTGACTGCTCCTTTTTTTCTGATTGATTAGAATTTGTACTACATGCTACTAAAAGCATAGACATAACAATAAAAAGACAGACTATTTTAAATTGCTTTTTCATTTCTTTAACTCCTATTATCAATTTTCTTTTATCATACCAAATTCCAATACATTTTTAATTATTTTTTAAAGTATTTCGTTGCAAATTCAGACAGATGTTGACATAATTCCATGAAAGTAGTGCACAGTTTTCCCAGTGCTTCTAATAAAGTTTATGAGGTTATGCCAACGTAATTGACATAACTTGAGCAAACCATAATTTTCATATATAAATCTTTTCAAATTAAAGTCATCGTACGAAATGTTTTTCTAAAAAATCAACTGTGTTTGTTCCGCCACCGTTAAAGTATGCTTTGCCAAAATTATCTAATAATGCATGAAATTCATTGGCATCTTGGTTCGTAAAGTTATCTGGTAGTATGACATGTTTTTTTAGCTTTTCGTAACTCGTAGTATGATCATAACCCAATTTATAATATATTCTTCGCGTATAACTGTCCGGTATAAATTCAACACCACCAAATATATAGACAAGTAAAACATCTGCAGTCTCACTACCAACACCTTTTATACTTAGCAATTCTTTACGAAGATTTTCTTGAAAACATTTGTTAATGGCTTCATAATCAAAATCAAATTGCTCTAACCAGCTCAATAAAGCGTGAATCGTTTGCGCTTTACTCTTGTAAAATCCACTAGATTTTATAACCTTTTGTAAAACATCAATTTCTAAATTTAGTATTTGTTGTGGTTCTAATGAAGTATTAAGTTTAAGAGATTCAATTGCATAAGCAGCGTTTCTCCAATTTGTATTTTGAACTAAAATTGCTCCTAACATTATTTCAATCTTTGTATCAGCAGGCCACCAGCCTTGTGGACCCATGTGATTATATAATTCCTGATATAACGTTTTAGTGTCTAAATTCACTTGAACATTCCCCTAATTATTTTTGACTTTCTTGAAATTTTAACACAATAAAGAGAGCTAGCACGATTTATTATTTTTTAAGTAAGTAACATCAGTCTACTCAAAAACAACAAATTCCATACTAGCTCTCTTTTATTTACTCCCTACATTGATTCTGGTGCAGTTACACCAACTAAATCAAGTGCATTGTGCAATGTAATTCTCACTGCATCTACTAACGCAATAAGGGCTTTTGTCTTATCTTCGTCATCTGTCAACACTTTTTCAGCATTATAAAACTTATGGAAATGTGAAGCCAAATCTTGAATATAGTTTGTAATTCTATGTGGTGCTCTATTTGTAGCAGCACTTTGTATCGTCGTCTCAAATTCAGCAATTTTTTTCAACAAATCAATTGCTTTATCATTTGTAATAAGTGAATAATCTGCGTCTTTAGAAGGTGTAATACCTCTTTCAGCCGCTTGTTTCAATATTGAACAAATACGTGCGTGTGCGTATTGCGCATAATATACTGGATTGTCTTGTGATTCTTGTTTAGCAAGTTCCATATCAAAATCAAAGTGTGTATCAGGACTACGCATTGTTAAGAAATAACGTGCAGCATCTACGCCTACTTCGTCCATAATTTCACGTAACGTGATGGCATTACCTGTCCGTTTACTCATTTTAACTTCTTGTCCATCTTGCATTAAACGTACCATTTGCATAATTTGTATTTCAAGACGTTCACTATCCACACCAAATGTTTCAAGTGAAGCTTTTAAACGATTGATATAACCATGATGGTCAGCACCGAATAAATTGATTAAAGTATCATTACCACGCTCAATTTTATCAAAGTGATACGCAATATCTGGTAAGAAATAAGTGTAATTACCATCATTTTTGATTAATACTCTGTCCTTATCATCTTTAAAATCCGTAGTACGTAACCATGTAGCGCCATCTTTTTCGTAAGTATAACCAAGTTCAGTCATCTTATTAAGTACTTCTGTGATTTCGCCTTTTTCATATAAAGTCGTTTCACTGAACCAACTATCAAAATGAGTATTAAAATCAGCTAAATCTGTTCTTAATTTTTCCATTTCATAATCGACGCCTAATTTTCTAAATGTTTTAATACGAGTTTCTTCATCTAAGTCTTTTAATTCTGGTTGTTTTTCAGCTAAATCTTTACCAATATTAATAATATCTTTTCCATGGTATCCGCCCTCTGGCATTTCAAATGAGTAATCACCAAGCGCTTCAAAATAACGTGCTTCAATAGAAAGCGCTAAATTTGTAATTTGATTACCCGCATCGTTAATGTAATATTCTCTAGTTACATTATAACCAGCTGCAGTTAAAATATTAGCTAATGTATCACCAACAGCGGCATTACGCGCATGACCGATGTGTAAATCTCCAGTTGGATTTGCTGACACATATTCTAGTAATATGTTTTTACCATTTTTTTCTTCTGTGCTTCCAAATTCAGAGCCTTTATCTATAGCTTCTGAAATGATAGCTGTTAAATAAGCGTTATCTAAATAGAAATTAATAAAACCAGGTCCAGCAATTTGTACTTTTTCAACATTAGCTGCAGTTGTATCTAAGTTGTCTACGATGGCTTGGGCAATTTCACGTGGATTACGTTTCGCAATCTTAGTTAAAACCATTGCAATGTTCGTTGAATAATCACCATTTGAAGTATCTTTAGGGATTTCAACTTTAATTTCTGGAATTTCACTTGCGTCTGCAAGTTGTGCTTGCTGTATACTATGATTGATTTCTTCAATCAATGTTTGTTTCACTTGATCAATTATATTCATTTACGGTGTCTCCTTATAAATAATTTCATATTGGTAAGAACCCATTTTTTCTTCATCTTGAATTAAATCATAGTGCACTTTTAACTTGCCGCCACCATCTAATACAAAATGTAAAATAGAGTGTGTACGTACAGTCAACGGAATCCGACCACCACTAATTTCGTATAAAGTAATTGTATCTTCACCTTCAACAAAATGAAGATTCATATTGATATCACCTTTACGAATAATTTTTACACCAGTTTCTTCAATTTTAACTGTCACATTTACAGTCATTTCGTTAACTTTTTCTTGATAACGTATAAATTCAGCGTTTCGTTTTTGCCAAGTGCCTCGTGTATTCACATTAAATTTCTCTTTATTGTCAAATTGTTTAACAACTTGTTTAGTTTGGATATTAACATTGTTTTCCAATGTACGTTTCACCCTAATCTTTTAAAATAATACACACCATTATAGCATACTTAATATACGCATTACAGTTGATAAAATGATTTTATTATAGAATCATTTTATCAACTGTAATGTATATCCATACAAGATAAAGAAATTATATAAACAGACTCCTGTTATTAAATACACATGGAATAACTCATTTTTTCTAAGTATGATTAAAGTTACTAAACTAGAAATCCTCAGGGCAACAATTTCAAGCGAAGTCTTCACTTAACTTATATAGAGAAAGGGAGACAACAATACCTTAGTTTAAGGCTTAGCCGTCTCCCAATAATATGAACTATTTACTTTCTAAAGTTTCATGTAATATAGCTGCAGAATTACGCCACATCTCCGCATCATGTGATTCAAGGAATTCTCTTAACACAGCTTTATTTTCCTCACCAATATGGTCAATTTCAATTTGATGTTTCATTGATTTGTCCATCATATTAACATGTTCAGGCATACTCTTATACCCTCTACGTATACTTTTGTTCACCAATAAGTAACAAGCTGTAACACCGGCATAGTAAGGACCATTTTCTCCTCTTTCAGTTGTAACCCAACATAGCCAATATGGTTTCGCTTCGTCACCTTCTACTACTTCTTTTTCTTTAACCCATTTAACACCTTTTTCAACGCTCGAACGTGCATGCATACCACCTATATCAATAAAAGCTTCTTTATTTTGAACATCTATAAAGACAGGTGCTACGTTGTCTAAAGTAATTGAACCTATATTTGTACCCTTATGTCCGTCTAGTGGATCATTTTTGATAATATTGAATTTAAACCCTTTATTTTCAGCCATTATCGCACACCTCCCACATTTTCATTTAATTTATAATAGTTTTTGCGTTTAATCAATTATTGTCTATTAAATATTGAGTTTAACAGTGATGTTTTGTTGTGTTAAGTATAAACGTAAATCATATGTAAACTAGTTGTATATCTGAACTCTCTTATAAATTTCAATGTCTACAAAATGACTGTGTTGTTATTACTTAACTCTATACTTACTTAATCTACATGTTAATTACATGCTGCAATTCCACTTAAAACTAGTTCAATTCATCTAAAATGCTATTAATAGCATTCTTTATTTGGTCATCCTCTATTTGAGAAATTAATTCCTTAGGATAATATAATTTATAATCCTCTCTATTAATACCTGTAATACTATGGATAACCAACGATTGACTACTTATTTCCCGAGTCTTACCATTTCTTTTTAGCAGGTGGATAGGTTTTCTATCAGATCCTGGTCTGTCGTAATCATATGGTAAATCTGAAAAAGACTCGCTTACGAAATAATAATTTGGATCAATCCCTGCTTGAACAAATAAATCCGTTAATTCTGTAATCGTTATAATAGATCCATCAAATGGCATATATTTAAATAAGTCGCGATTAATGAAACGACGAGATAAGTCACTCAGTATAGGGTCATCTTCTTTAACCCAAGCTTTTAAGTAATATAATACAACCGCTTCATCTAAATCAACGTATTGCTCAATTGTCATAGACTCTTCAAAGAAAGGTATGAAGTCAGTCGGATACATTTTAAATGTGTAACCTTCGTTATACAATTGTTTCGCGCGTTTTAAACAGTTGTTTAATAAAACCTCGCCACCTCTACTTACCGGATGAAAGTATATTTGCCAATACATTTGATAGCGACTCATGATAAAGTTCTCAACGGCGTGCATGCCACTCTCTTTAATGAGGACCTCATCTTTAGAAGGTCTCATCAGCCTTAATATACGTTCCATGTCAAATTGTCCATAAGATACACCTGTAAAATAAGCATCTCGTTGTAAATAATCCATTCTATCTGCGTCAATTTGAGAAGATATCATTGAGATTACTAATTTATTTTTATGTGTTTTATTAATTACATCAGCTACTTGTTGAGGAAAATCTTCTGACACACGTTTTAAAACTTCGTTAACTTCAGTTGGCCCAGTGATTATCGCTTGTGTAAAAGCTTCATGATCTGTATTAAATATTTTTTCAAAACTATGTGAAAAAGGCCCATGCCCTAAATCGTGTAGTAAGGCTGCACATAAGGCTAATGGTCTATCATTGTTATCCCACGCTTCTCGTCCATCAAATGAATCATCGATTATTCTACGCACGATTTCATATACACCAAGTGAATGCCCAAATCTACTATGTTCAGCTGTATGGAATGAGAGATATAGTGTACCTAATTGCTTGATTCTTCTCAAACGTTGGAACTCTTTTGTTTTAATTAAATCCCAAACTACTTGATCTCTGACATGAATGTACCTATGAATGGGGTCTTTAAACACTTTTTCTTCTGGTAATTTTTGTGTAGCATATGTTGTAAAAGTCAATGTCATTCTCCTATCCATATCTATACTGCGTAGCTTATTTTAATGTTTTACGCATTAATGCCAAATCCATTGCTTCTCCATACATTACATGTGTGTAAGAACGGAGTTTTTCGAAGCCCTTTTGCTCATAAAATGACACTGCTTCATCATTTTTATTATCGACTTCTAAAAAGACTTCGTCATATTTATCCTCAAAATAATTCAATCCTTCAGTTAACAATTTTGAACCATAGCCATGGTGTTGCCATGATGGCCTCACATAATGTGCAGATAAAAATAATTCTGTGCCATATATGAACGTTGCAAAACCAATAATCTCATTATCTTCTTCTACGACTAAGAATAATTGATCTTCTAATCGTTTAAGTAAGTGTTGAGCATTATATGAAGCAGCCAATAGCTCATTGACTGTTTTAGCTGCGTAAATATTCAAATAAGTGTTATACCAAGCTTTCGTTGCTACATCTCTGATACCCACAACATCTTCGGGTGTTGCTCTTCTAATTTCTTGCATGTCGCTCTCCCCCTATTTAGATAGGTAATAATAGCTACATTATAACATAATATTTGTATTCAAAATACTTTATCTCGCTTGATACAAATAGTTTGTTATAAGCGCATTTTCATTTCAGTTATCTGTTGCTTATGTGATTAAAAAGTCCGAGACACGTAATTATGTCCCGGGCTTAAAATATTTGTTATATATTTACTTATGTTGTAATGTTTGTTGCCACTCTTGGGCACGTGTTAATGCGTATACATCTTTTTCTATGTCTCCAGGTCTTTCTGCCGTGCCTATAATATAGCCCGATAAGCTCGCGCCTAAAAATTCCAAACTATATTTGACTTGTGTAATACAAGGTTTAGCTTTGACTTTAGGGCAATCGCCGCCCACGATAATTAATCTAAAATCTTTTTCTGACATTTTTTCTTTAAAGTCTTTATATCTTGGATCCATCAACGTTTCAGACCAATGATCAATGAACGATTTCATTGATGCTGATAAGCTATACCAATATATTGGTGAAGCAATAATCACGGTATCACTTGCTAACACTTTATCTATAATTGTTTTGTAATCATCTTCGTATGATCCTATAGTGGTATTATCGTGTCTTACGTCTCTCACAGGATTTAATTGATATTCTGTTAAGTCTATCCATTCGTAGTCATACCCAGCTATAGCCATCTTAGTTAAATGCGCAGTATTTCCATCTGGTCGACTGCCCCCGAATAACACTGTAATCATAATAATCTCCTTCTACTACTAATTTAAAAATACATCACATGAAAAGTTATAAATATACAATCCCATAAATGTTCTAAACTTAATTAATAATCCTACACTAAAAAGTCTAGTTTATAAACAGTTTAATGAAAATAGATTAAAAAATTAAATTATTTGCTCAAAATCAGAACTTTTATCTATATTATAAATGCATATTTTTAGAAATAAAGTTATAAATATAAAAATAAGACAAACTAAATTCTAGCTTGTCTTATTGTATTTATTATTTTACAGGAAATAATTCTTCTATTTTATTAATCTCGTCTTCCGTCAATTTCACATCTAATGTCGTTAAATTATCAACTACTTGGTTTGGTCGTTTTGCGCCAGGTATAACAATATCTAAAGAAGGTCTAGTTAAATAGAATGCCAATACAATATGAGCTACATCAACTCTATGATTATCAGCAATACCACGCAATTGATCAACTTTAGCTAAATTCTCTTTATATCTTTCACCTTGAAATTCAGGATTTTTTGCACGAAGATCATCAAAAGTTGTATTTTCATTATATTTTCCAGCTAATAAACCAGAAACTAGTGGAAAATATGGGATAAAGGTAATATTATTTTCACTTGTGTAATTAAAAATATGTTCATTTTCTCGGTTTAATAAATTATATTCCATTTGTACAACATCTACGTAGCCATCTTTATTAGCTTCTTTTAGTTGGTCTAGATTAAAATTAGACACACCAATCGCTTTAATTTTACCTTCATCTTTAAGTTCTTTTAAAGCAGCGACCGCTTCATTCTTCGGTGTGCTATCATCTGGAAAATGTATATAGTAAACATCTATATAGTCTAATTGCAGTCGTTTTAAACTTTGTTCAACTTGATCCTTTAAAAATGCAGGATCATTTGACATTTTCACATTGCCATCATCATCAAAATAATGCGCACCTTTTGTAGCAATAGCATACTCTTCGCGTGTGAATTCTTTTATAGTTTCTCCTATTAATTCTTCAGAACGCTTTGGACCATAGATAAATGCTGTGTCAATTAATGTTATGCCATTTCTAATTGCAGTGCGTACTGTTTCCATACCTTGTTCTTCATCCAAGTCGTTATATAAATTATGTCCGCCAACAGCATTTGCTCCAAAAGCTATTGGATTTACTTTAACATCTGATTTCCCAATTTGTACTTTTTTAGTCAATATTATCCAACTCCTTCACAGAAATTTAAATTTTATTTTATCATTATATTTATTACTTAGATTTGTCATTTATAATCAGTTACCTTTTTAATCACTGAGTATTATGGTTCACATTCTTCTTTACCCAATTTCAACAATTTTAATAATGAGAAATATGATAATTTAATCTATTCTAAACTTAGCACGATTTGGTTATAAAACTAAATAAATTTGCTTATTAAACAACTTAATTTGATATGTAATTAATAATTAAACGTCTCAAATAATGATAATATTCTAACTATTTTTAGAACTATCTATAAAAAACACCCTAAAAGCCAGAAGTTTAATTCTAACTTTTAAGGTAATCCTTTTTCTCCATTATTTTCAAATATGTTAAATCCGTTTTGTGTAATTACTTTATAAACTCATGTAACTTATTGCATACTTTTACGTTTTGCTAATTTTTCTTTAAGTTTTCTATCTTGCTCTTCTTTACGACGTTTACGTTCTTCATTTCTTTTTCTCAAACGTTCTTCTTCTTCAGGATCTCTTGGTTTTTGTAATTGTTTTATCACTTTTTCCATGAGCTCATCTTCTGAAAGTGCCGCTAACGGACGATTATTAACAAAAGCAAACGTTTTACGACGGCCTGGGCCACAATATGACTGACAGCCGATTTCAATTTCAGCGTTAGGATCTAATTTAGTCAACTTTTTTTCTAAAGTTTTGCAATTTACAGCTTGGCAATCATCACAAATCAAAAATTTATTTTGCAATTATACCCTCACCTTCCTTATCATTGACTTCCACATATTCAAACAATTTATAATAGCAATAATCTTATCTTATTTAATATTCCATATATTTCATGCGACATTTCTATTTGATGTCTCTTTCTATTTCATGTCTCTTTCTATCTACAACTCTAATTATTTTACCCTTTTTAATAAAAATTTCAAGTTCTTAATTTAGCAATTTTTAAGTTTTATTTAAGTTACATAATGGAATAGAAGGCAAACAAGAAGACAAAATTTAAATTCACTTCGTTATTTGGCAGTATTTTAACAGATATATTATTAATATTTACTTAATTGCCTTATAACTAAAATCATTGTAATGTGGTAGGTCTATAATATGGAATTGCGGCGATGGTCTGCTCATTTTAATATTAAATGTTTATCTTTATGTCCACCATAAATCTGGTGCAGGATTCTCAATATTAATTGACTTCAAATTATTCACTGCCTTACTAAACCCTTCTTCGATAGACATGATAGGATCTTCATGCTCTATACTTACAACATAATCGTAACCATTTATCCTTAGTGCACTAATCATATCTCCCCACACTTGAGTATTGTGACCGTATCCTACTGTCCTAAATGTCCAAGCCCGAGTTTGCACATTGCCATAAGGTTGCATGTCTGTCAGACCATACATATTTACATTTTCTTGATCAATGTATGTATCTTTTGCATGAAAATGGTGAATAGCATTTGCTTTCCCTAATATTTTAATCGCTGCAATTGGCTCAATACCTTGCCACCACAAATGACTAGGGTCTAAATTAGCGCCAATATATTCATTAGTTGCCGCTCTTAATTTCAACATGGTATAAGGTGTATGTACTAAAAAGCCAGCATGTAATTCTATACCGATTTTCACATCATTTTCTTTAGCATATTCTGCAACTTTTCGCCAATAAGGTATAAGCTTTTCTTCCCATTGCCACTCTAAAATTTTAGTATAGGCTGTTGGCCATGGCGTCACTGGCCAATTCGGATACTTAGCTGTTTCATCTGATCCTGCAACACCAGAAAAAGTGTTAACTACAGGTACATTTAAAAGTGAGGCTAATTTAATTGTTTTAAACAAAGTATCATGTGCTTGTTGGGCTTCTTTTTCATTAGGAGAAATTGGGTTGTTATGGCAACTAAAAGCACTAATTTCCAATCCACGTTGATGGATACTTTCAATAAAAGCATTACGTTGAAGTTCATCATCTAATAAGTTATCCATTGGACAGAATTGATTCCCAGGGTTACCTCCTGTTCCTATTTCCACCATTTTGACTCCAGCATTTGCTACATAATCTAACATTTCTTCAAATTGTTTATCTTGGAACAATACAGAAAACACACCAATTTTCATAAATAATCCTCCTTTAACATTATAACTAGTTCAATTTAATACTTTGACCAGTTTCACTACTTTGATAAATTGCATCTATGATTTTATTTATTTTTAATGCTTGTTCTGGTTGTATGATAAGTGTTTCATTACCAAGACAACTATTTACAAAGTTCTGAGCTTGTCGTTGTGCCGCTATATCTTCATCATGTTCTGCATATGCTTGTTCAGTAAAATAAGTCCCTAATTTCGGTCGATATATTTCAAATGGGTATAAATTTAGACCGCCATCAACTCCAGAGATACTTAAATGTTTTGTGTCTTCTTTTATATTTGCTGACCACGAACACTCAAATTGAAGCGTTGAATTATCATTAAAAGATATATAGCTTGTCACGTGATCATCTACATCAAACTTTTCATGGTCAAATGGTCCCCAATCATTCAATTGATTTGGTAATTTGCTAAGACGATTATAAGTTTTACCTAACACCTCTTTTGGTTCAATATCATTTAGTAACCAAAGTGACAAGTCGAGCATATGACAGCCATAATCTATTAGACTACCTCCGCCCTGCAACGTTTTATTTGTAAACACACCCCATCCAGGAACTTTACGTCTACGTAATGCTTGTACGCGGGTAACTAGAGGATCACCTACTACACCATTATCAATAGCTTTTTTTGCCGTAATCGCTGCATCTGTGAAGCGGTAATGATATCCTATCGCCAACAATTTATCAGCTTGTTTTGCGGCATCCACCATAGCTTCACATTCAGTTAAATTCATGGCCATTGGTTTTTCACAAAACACATTAACTCCTGCTTCTAGAGCAGCAATACTTATTTCCGCATGAAATTTATTTGGTGTACAAATAGCTACTGCATCAACTTGTTCAAACATTGTATGATATGATTCATGGATATTTTCAATGTGAAAATCATTTGCAACATTTTTTGCCAACGCTATATCAACATCTTGAACTGCCACAACATCCACTAGATGATTTAAATTTTGAAAAGCTGGAATGTGTCTGTTACATGCAATGCCACCGCATCCAATAATACCCACTTTTAATTTATCCATAAGCAAACAACTCCCAACATTATTTTTTTGATATTTCTTCTAATGGTTGCGCGTTTCCATATTGATGTCTTGGCGTATTATTGTTAAATGCCCACTTCACAGCATTCTTAATAACCTTTTGCACATTTACATTGTAATAAGTAGGATAGCTTTCATGGCCCGGTCTAAAGTAAAATATTTTTCCATTACCTCTTTTAAAAGTCACTCCACTTCTAAAGACTTCTCCACCTTCAAACCAACTGATGAAAACTGTTTCGTCTGGTGACGGTATATCGAAATGTTCTCCGTACATTTCTTCTTTTTCAAGTTCAAAATATGAATCAATTCCTTCAGTGATAGGATGCGTGGGATCAACAACCCAAAGACGTTCTTTTTCATCTGCCTCTCGCCATTTAAGGTCACATGATGTGCCCATTAAACTCTTGAAAATTTTTGAAAAATGTCCTGAATGTAATACAACTAACCCCATACCTTCTAATACTTTTTGTTTCACTTTTTCTACCACTTCTTCATCAACTTCTTCATGTACTTTATGCCCCCACCAAATAAGTACATCTGTTTGTGCTAACACATCATCTGTTAAACCATGTTGAGGTTCATCTAATGTTGCTGTAGTCACAATATGATCATCTGTTAAAAATGATGCTATTACATGATGTATACCGTTTGGATAAACAGCCTGTACATCTTCATTTTCTTGTTCATGTCTAAATTCATTCCATATTGTAATATTCATAAAATACCTCCATAAGCTTTATTTATCATTTAAATAAACAGCTTGTCCTGTTTTAGCTGATTCGTATATAGCTTCTAATATCTGAGTTACAACAAACGCTTCTTTAGGTTTAACCACGGGTTCTAAGTTGTGAGTAATACTATTTATCCAAGCTCTCGCTTCTTCTTCTGCTTCATCTATCTTTTCACCTTCATAAAAATCAACACCAGCATTTTCTAATTCAATTTCAGAAGTATACAGTGTTTTTAAGTCTTCACCGTGTATACGTAAGCCATTTTTCATGTCAGCGCCACCGTCAGTACCTGACAATGAACATTTAGCTTCATCAACGTCTAAAGAATTAAGCGCCCAACTTGATTCTAATATAATTGTGGCCCCGTTCTTCATCTTGATAAATCCAAATGCAGAGTCTTCTACCGTGAATTTATTTGGATCCCAAGAACCCCAAGCATTAGCTGCATTCGCTTGTTTACCTAATTTATGAAATGTAGAACCCATCACGGATTCAGGCTCATAATTATCCATCATCCATAATGTGAGATCTAACGCATGTGTTCCTATATCAATTAACGGGCCGCCTCCCTGTTTCTCTTCATCTAGAAAAACACCCCATGTTGGTACTGCACGTCTTCGAATAGCATGAGCCTTACTAAAATATATATCTCCTAGATCCCCACGTTGCGTTACTTTTCGTAAATATTGACTATCAGCACGAAATCTATTTTGATAACCAATAGTTAACTTTTTATTGTTGTGCACTGCAGCATCAATCATTAATTGTGCTTCTTCAGAAGTTTTAGCCATAGGTTTTTCACACATCACATGCTTGTTTGCATTTAATGCTGCTACAGTAATCTCTTGATGCGTATTATTCGGTGTACAAACATGAATAACTTCAATCGAATTATCTTTTAATAATTCAATGTAATCTTCATACACTGTTGCATTTTTATCACCATAGCGCTTTGCCGCTGCTTCAGCTTTTGTTTTATCTATATCACAAAAGGCAATCATTGATACCTCCGAAATTTTTGCTAAACTTGGTAAATGTTTACCATTTGCTATACCTCCACAACCAATAACACCAACTTTAACTGTCATCATCTCATCTCCTTAATTTTTGAACTTTCTAAAAGAAAACGCTTACAATAAAATACAAAAAAATATTTAAGTCTTCTTTTTTACTTTAACTCCTTTAAAATTATAGTAGAATAAAAAATTAAAAACACCAATAAGTTTGACGTATTTAGAATTTATATATTAACATTAGAATATATTTTCAAAATTCGGAAATTTTTCCAATGGATAGGTGGAATCTTTTTATATGGTACTAGATCATCTTATTAATAAACATTTTGAACAACTAACAGAAAATGATTTACATATTATCAATATTATCAGACAAAACATTGATCAAATTTCGAACATGAAAATCCATGATTTAAGTAAACTTACACACACATCTATCTCTACGATTCATAGGTTAGTTAAAAAAATGGGATTTGAAGGTTATAGTAATTTCAAGTTTTACTTGAAAATGGATACAAACACATCACCTACGCAATTCACGGATGCAGATACAATTGTTGAAGATGTTCAAAGGACTGTTGAACATCTTGAAATGTTTGACT
Source organism: Staphylococcus sp. KG4-3 (assembly GCF_033597815.2). Taxonomy (NCBI): domain Bacteria; kingdom Bacillati; phylum Bacillota; class Bacilli; order Caryophanales; family Staphylococcaceae; genus Staphylococcus; species Staphylococcus halotolerans. The sequence continues at coordinate 573,609 of NZ_CP166245.1, read as the reverse complement.
ATCAACCACTTAATGAATTAATTGAAGCTGCTCCATTCATCTATATCTTTGGCACAGGTATGGCGCAACAAAACGTAGCTCGTGAAGCTCAAAGACATATGCTATCTATTTCTAAAAGAGCTATTGTTATTAACGATGAAACGGAATTACGTTTAGCTATAAACCAAATGTCCTATGATGATTTACTTTTTGTTATATCATTATCAGGAGAAACTAAAAATTTAATAGAGCCTATTCAACTCATCAAGGCCCGCGAACTACTTTACGTGTCAATTACGACTTTGCACGATAACTATATTGCTAAACATGCTGCATTTAATATTTACGTTAATAGTGCACCTATTCAATTTTTTAATAATACAGAATACTACAGTTTCACACCTTATTATGTGGTATTTGATTTTATAGCAAGAACTTATCATAATTATAAAATTAATAGTTAGTTTTCATGTACATCCACGTCTGTTTTTATTACTACAAAATTTCAAATAAGTCATTATATACGCTATATCGATAAAAAGTGGGGCGTTGTTTGAAAACTCATCTCATGTTTTACTTTCTACACTGCCCCACTAATTTAAAATATTAACAAGGCTAACTTAATTTGTTTAAAATTTGTTCCACTTCTTCTCTTACTTGTGAAACCGAAAGTCCAACAATAACTTGAATATTTTTACCACTTTTAACAAGACCATGGGCCCCGCCTTCTGCTTTAAAATAATTATCTGCTGCTACCTTTTCAGGATCATTTACAGTCACTCGTAGTCTTGTGGCACAATTAGTAACATCAACTATATTATCTGCACCACCTAACCCTTCTATATATACATCTGCTTTCATTTGATATTCACTATAACTATCAGAAAGCGAATCTTGTTTTTTATTTTCACGGTAGTCTTTTTTTGTATATAGTTTAGTATCTTTATTGTCATCTTTTTCTCTACCAGGCATTGGAATATCAAACTTCAAAATTATAAACCTAAACAAGTAATAATAAATAAAGATAAAAATAATACCTATTACAAATTGAGCTAAATAGGTGCCCCAATGTGTTCCAAATAAAGGAATCCAATTGGTTGCTGCTATTTCAATAAAACCGCCACCTAAATTTCCAACTAAGCCAAATGCATGCATAATTGTAACCATTGTTGCACCTAAAATAGCATGTATCAAGAATAAGAAAGGTGCTATAAATATGAATGTAAATTCTAATGGTTCGGTAATTCCTGCAAAAACAGCAGTCAATGTGGCTGCCAATAATAGTGCACCTACCTCTTTCTTTTTATGAGGTTTAGCTGTGGAATATATCGCCAGCGCTATGCCAATTGAACCAAATATTTTTGTGTTACCTTGTAATAAGAATCCACCACCAGGGAATATATCTTTCAATGATTTAGTTGTCTCAGAATATTCAGTAAGATGTGATATCCAATATGATTTAATACCACCATCTACAACAGCTGGACCATACTCAAATGGTGTATAGATAAAATGATGTAAACCTGTTGGTATCAATATCCTTTCTAAGAAGTGAAATAACCACACGCCAACATAACTTGATGAAGCAAGAAAGACTTGTAACGACGCAATCCAACCTTGAACAATCGGCCACCCCCAACTTGTTAAAAATGCAATTGGAATCATACAAAAGAATGCAAGCATAACTACAAAGGGTGACCCCTGGAATATACCTAATGATTCAGGCAATTTCTTATCATAATAACGGTTATGTAACCATATTGCGATACCCGAGATAATTAAAGCACCAATAATATTAGTATCTAAGGTTTTAATACCTACTAATTCTGTCAGTCCTGTCGCATCGTCAACATTCTCTTTAAAGTTAACGCCAAAAGCAGGTCCCCACGTCGTTAATATGCCATTAATAAAATAATTAAACATCATATAAGTAACTACAGAAGACATCACTGCATGTCCTGCTGATTTTTTCGCTAATGAAATAGGTAATCCAATTACAAAAATGAGTTCTATATTTTCAAATACAGTCCATCCTCCGTTTTCAATTAATGACCATATTTGAAACCATAAACCATCAGGATTGGCGAGCCCTCCCATAATAGCTTCATTTTTGAAAAGTGTCGCAATTCCAATAATAATACCGAAAAATGGGAACAATAACACAGGTACTATCATCGCTCCACCGAACCTACGTATTGCATTGCCAATGTTTCGTCCAATATTCATAATCATCATCCTTTTCATACAACTTGGAAGCGCTTTCTTAAAATGATGATATGCTTAAATATTTATAAGTTCAATATAATAACCTGATTCTGACATAATGTACCCTTGAATGATTTTATTTCCATCAAAAGGTAAATTTTCCAATCTTTTAATAAAGCAGCAATTATAAATATATCTCCTAAATTACAAATTCTTGATTCTATTTATTAAAAAAACAGCACTTTAATCCTCGTATTCGGATTAAAATACTGCATTCACCTTAGTATTCATTATTTATTGACCATGATAAATATTAAATTCAAGTGGTTTCACTTCATTGTCTAACCATTCTTGATAAATTAATTTTTTCTTCACTTTATTATCGATAATTGTAATACCACAATCACCGCCGCCTGCGCCTGATGTCTTAGCTGCACCACCGTATTTTTCGGCTACAGAGCATAAAACTTTCAAGTGCGCTGTCTCAATATCAATCGTTGCCTCTTTATCCATCGATTGAATAATCTCACGGTTTGTACGAATCATTTGCTGTACGCCTTTAATGTGGTTTGTTTTGAAGGCGTGAATCAGTTTTTCTACGCATAAATGTGAGCGTTCTAAGAATTTACCATAAAATGTGGGATCTGATTTTAAGCGTTTAACTTCACTAACAAGATGATGTGATGACGCGGGAGATCCTGTCCAACCAATTAGCACCTCCATGTTTTCAGGAGGCTGTAATGGTTCAATATGTAGACCAGGCCAGTTTTTATTTAGTACTTCGTTGACAGAAGTATCCTCTATTTGTTGTGAAACCCACTCATGATCAAATGTACTATACGCTAGCCACCCTGTATAAATACTTACAGCAATATCTCCACATGAACTTAAGCTTTGTAACTTCATATTAGCAATCACGGCTAATTTATATATATATAGGTTGGATAAATGTGTCTCATAAAATTCATTTAATACTTTTACAACTGAAACGAGCACAGCTGCACTAGACCCTAGCCCATACTTATGACCATTCGCATCGTCTAGATTACTATCTATCGTTAAATTAAAATGCTTCAAACTGATATTGTTACTACGAACATACTGCTCAAACACTTCAATCGCAGTAATGACATACTTCAATTGTTTAGCAGCATGTACATCTGAAACAACAATTCTATCTTCACGTCTTTGGAAAGTCACAGGTTCATGGTGTAATGTTTTTGAATGTATTGTGCCTTGAGAAACACTAGAATCTTCAATAGTAGCTGTTACAAATCGATCTACTGCAATTAATACAGATTTATATCCAGGTTCAGTAACAGCATATTCACCTGCAATATATAGCTTACCTGGTGCTTTGACTTGAATCATTTTATCTCTTCCTTACTCAATAATTTCAACGCCTGTGCTTATAATATCACTCGCAATGATTTGTGTTTCGTCAAATGATTTATATAAGGCATCCATCACTGCTTGTTGATTTTTCTTTTCAACTAAAATTTTCACATTAGGTCCAGCATCCATTGTAAAGTAGCACGGATAACCCGCTTCTCGACATTGGTGTACAATATCCATTACAAGATAACTATCATCTACCATATACGTAAATGGTGGTTGTGCTCCTAAGTTCGTTGCATGCATACGTAAACCATTTGCCTCTATAACTTCACCTAATTGCTTAAAGTCTTTTTGGTTTATTGCATGCTTAACTGCTGTTATATCTTCATCTACATGATCCAACCAATATTGATAAAATCGAGATGTATCACGTGTTAGTGACATACCAGCACGGCTAGATACTTTTTTAGATTTATTGTTGATTACTACGAATATCATTGCTAAGTCATTTTCCCAATTGTCTGCTTCAACAGGAAAACTGTATGATGTTTCATCATCATGACCTTTTTCCCATTCTACAAAGCCACCGTAGATACTTCTTGATGCTGATCCAGAACCTCTACGAGCTAACCTAGATAAGGCTTTACCCGTTAATCCAAGATTTAAAGCCTTGTCACACGCAGCTGCTAATGCGGCATACGCACTTGCTGAAGAAGCAAGTCCTGCTGCAGTTGGTACATAATTCTCACTTTCAATATACGCATGCGCAGATGTTCCACCTAATTCTCTGACGATATCCATAAATTTACTTATCTTAACGGCCTCATTTTCTTCAACCACTCCACCATTTAAAATAAGCGTATCTTTGGCATAACTCTCATCAAAAGTAACTTTTGTTTCAGTATAAAAACGGTCTAATGTTACAGAAAGACTATTATTCATCGGAATGATATAAGTTTCGTCAGCCTTCCCCCAATATTTAATCAGTGCAATGTTTGTATGCGCACGTGCTTTACCACTATTGACCAACCTCATTACCCTCCTAAGTATTCAATCCATGTATGATGTGCACCTAAATCTGTTGCACATTTAACGATGTTCTCTGCTATTTCTAAATCAGTAGCTAGTACAATCATACTACCACCTCTACCACCACCAGTTAACTTACCGGCAATAGCACCTTGTTGCTTACTTACTTGTAATATTTCTTCAATCTTCTCATGACTTACAGTTAATGTTCTCAAATTCTCTTGGCATAAATTAAATACAGAGGCTAATTGTTCGAAATCATGGTGTTCAATTGATTCACTTGCTTCATGTACAAGTTTACCAATATGCTTTACATTTTGCAGATATTTACGATCTTCCTTACATAAATTATGCACATCTTCTACTGCTTGTTTCGTAGAACCACGAACACCTGTGTCGATAACAACCATATAGCCATTTAAATCTAATGGTTTTAAGTTTTGTACTTGTCCTTGTTGAAACCACACAGGCTTATTGGAAACAATAGTTTGTGTATCAATACCGCTTGGTTTACCGTGTGCAATGCGCTCAGCCCAATTCGCTTCTTCAATTAACAGTGCATCAGATAACGGTTTTTTAAGATAATCAAAACTTGCACGCACAAAAGCCACTGCCATAGCAGCACTAGAACCTAATCCTCTAGAAGGTGGTAAGTTTGTATCAATCGATACTTTTATAGGCGTTTTAATACTATATTTTTCAATAAATCTTGTAATTACTGCTTTTAAATGTTCAGGTGCCTTGCTTAATTCACCTTCAAATACTTCACTTTTGATAAAAGAAACACTTGTTTCCTTCAAAGATTCAATTGTTGCTTTTACTTTACCAGTCGTGAATGGAATTGCAATTGCTGGTTCACCAAATGTTACAGCATGTTCACCAATTAATATTACCTTACCATTCGCTTCCCCGTATCCTTGTTGTGCCATATTTTCAATCACCTTTAGTATTTTCTTTAAATTGTATTTATATGTACTTATTTGTACAGTTCAGGCTTCTATTCATTTACCCATAAAAATGCATTCATCATTTAAATCATATTTCCAAGGAAATCTTCTGTTTTCATTCTATGAAAATGAAAAAGAAGGCGTATTTAAGTATGCAATTTTTAAATTTAGCTAAAATCTCATTAGCATTAAACATTTTCATTATTTTTGCAAACATCATTTTATATTATCTCACAAATTCTATATAATGCCATACGACTCTGGTCATAGTTTATCAAATTCTATAAACTACACCTTCTTACATTATGATAGAGACCTATAAACAACCATCGCAAAAATTAATACCAGATGCTAATTCATGTTCATACTTACTCATTATAAAACGCCTAGGCCATATATTCAAAAACTTACATTGAAAATGGCCAAATTTATTAATTATTAGTTTTTAAACCATACTTTCACTATATTACTTATTTCATTTCTATAATTCAACAGATTTAAAAACCTATTGCTATAAATCTTATTTAATTTAACAAAATAAAAAAAGACTAGTATGTATACTTAATCTTCAAGTACCCATACTAGCCTTACTCTAATCTAATTCATTGTTTGATTGATTTTAGCGTTACGCTCTATCATTTTTTCAAAATAACCTTCATATAATTGCCATTCCTCATCAGTTATTGGCTCCATGTTCAAGCGTCCGCCTAAATCTTTGATTGCATACAACAATTGGAACATCACATCTTGGACTGTTATCTTCTTATTTAATAGCGTTTCTAAAGACGCCATACAAGATGGTTCAATATTTGGATAAGTGAATTTGGTTTCGCCATCTTTTAATGCACGTTCATAAAAGGACTGCATCATCTCAGCTCTTTCACTGCCATCACCTTCTACACAAAGGTAAACTTGAACTGCAATACCACCACGAACGCGTCTTTGCGAAATACCAGCAAACTTTTTACCATTAATGCTCAAGTCAAATTTACCTGGACAATATGACCTTTCGATTTCATGTGTCGCTATTTCAACATCTTCATCTTCAAACATTTTAGCAATTAATAAATACATTACTGAAAAAGCTTCATCAATCGTTATGTCATGTTTCCCTTTAAAAATCAATGATATGTTCAGCACACCTTGATCTAAGACCACACCTAGTCCGCCCGAGTTTCTAACAATAGCATTATAACCACGCTCTTCAGTAAGATAACGTATACCATCTTGCAAATAAGGTAACCTTGAATCATGAATACCTAATATTACAGTATGTTGATGTACCCATGTGCGAACAACACTACATGATAAATCTTTCCCTACACTTTCAGAAAATGTATCATCAAATGCAAATGACTGCATAGGCGCCAAACCCGAAGAATGATCTATATAACGCCAATCTGCGGTATTAAAATATTTACTTGCTAAATCCATTATTGTAATGATTGTGCAGCAGTAATGATTGATAGATTATATACGTCTTCTATAGAACAGCCACGTGATAAATCATTTACTGGTGAGTTAAGACCTTGTAATACTGGACCAACTGCATCAAAGCCACCAAGACGTTGAGCAATTTTATAACCGATATTTCCAGCTTCTAAACTTGGAAATACGAATACATTTGCATCGCCTTGAATTTTAGCGTCTGGTGCTTTTTTCTTCGCAACTTCTGGTACAATTGCTGCGTCAAATTGGAATTCACCATCTACAACGACGTCTTCAATATTATCAGCTTTAATTTTCTCTTGAGCTATGTCTACAGCGTTTGAGACTTTTTCAACATCATCTGATTTAGCAGATCCTTTTGTTGAGAAACTTAACATTGCCACGCGTGGTGACATACCGAAACTTTTAGCAGACTTAGCACTTTCAACTGCAATTTCAGCTAAATCTTGTGCTTCAAGTGTAGGATTAATTGCACAATCACCAAAAATGTATTGCTGATCGTCTTTAATCATAAAGAAGATACCTGAAGTTTTAGAGACACCAGGCTTTGTTTTGATAATTTGTAATGCTGGACGCACAGTATCTCCAGTAGAATGAGCCGCACCACTAACAAGACCTTCTGCTTTACCAGTATAAACAAGCATTGTGCCGAAGTAGTTAACATTTTTCAACATTTCTTGTGCTTGTTCTTCTGTTGCTTTACCTTTACGACGTTCAACAAAAGCAGTTACTAATTCTTGTTTTAATTCACTTGTTTCTGGATCAATAATTTCTAAATTTGCAATATCTAAACCTTTGTCATTAGCTAAGGCTTTAATATTTGCTTCGTTACCTAATACTACAGGTGTCACATAGTCTGTCCCTTGTAATTGTGTTGCTGCTGTTAGTACTCGTTCGTCTTCTCCTTCAGGTAAGACTATTTTCACGTTTTTTCCTGAAAGTTTTTCTTGTAATACATCTAATAAAGACATAAGGGCCTCCTCAAAATTTCAATTCTTTTTATTTTACGAATACCATTATACGTTATTTTTTCTTAGAATTCCATGTCACCAATTTGTAATCATTTACTTATGTTTTAATACTCCCTTTATGGTAAAATTTTGTAGTGAAGACATAAAAATTTTCATAAAAGGAGAGATTTAAATGCCACAAGCACCAGAAACACTAGATGGATGGTACAGTTTACATTTATTATATGCTATTGATTGGTCAAGCCTACGTTTAGTTCCGAATGAAGAACGTCAAAATCTCGTAGAAGAGTTACAATCATTTTTAAATAAACATGAATCAGCTCGCATAAACAATACTGGTGACCATGCATTTTACAATATAACAGGTCAAAAAGCAGATATTCTTTTATGGGCATTACGACCAGAAATGAAAGACTTAAACGCCTTTGAAAATGAATTCAATAAATTAAGAATCACTGATTTCTTAATCCCAACATATTCATATGTTTCAATCATAGAATTAGGAAATTATCTTGCTGGAAAATCTGATGAAGATCCTTATGAAAACCCTCATATTAAACCAAGATTATTCCCTGAATTACCACATTCTGAATATATCTGTTTCTATCCAATGGATAAACGTCGTAATGAAACTTATAACTGGTACATGCTCCCACTTGAAGAACGTCAAGAGCTTATGTATGCACACGGCAAAATCGGTCGTCAATACGCTGGAAAAATCAAACAATTTATTACAGGCTCAATGGGATTCGATGACTTTGAATGGGGAGTAACATTATTTGCAGATGATCCATTACAATTCAAAAAAATCGTCTCTGAGATGAGATTTGATGAAACAACAGCACGCTATGGTGACTTCGGTAGTTTCTATGTAGGCCACATTGTTAAGAAAGAAAATTTACAAGACCTTTTTTCATTATAAATATATGAAGAAAGAAAAACAGAATGAGAAGTAGTTTACATTAGTGCTACTAGCTCATTGAAAAAATTTCACATTACGATTAGAAAAGACCTCGTCACTAGCTTAACTAATGACGAGGTCTTTTAATTTTGAGACAAGGGCGACGCCCTTATACTCATTTTATTGTAGTGTGTTTGGGAGAACTTTAGCCACTACTTAATTTAAATATTAACTGTTTATATTGTCGCTACTCAATATATGTCTGTAACAGTTAACTAATACTATTTTAACCTATTTGAAATATTTGAAACATAAATGTATCAGAACAATTGCACGAAATACATTAATTCCCTTATATAATAAGTTCAGAGCGATTCTTATAACAAAATGTAATAATAAAGTGTTACAATAAAAAATATTAATTCAATAACTTATTCCCACTCTATGAGAATGATTCAATAGTGTTGGTTAAATACATTTTTATTTGGTGATTAAATGACAATTTATAATCAAGCAATCGAGAGTTATGATGAAAAAATGGCAAAAGATGTTATTATGCTTGCTGGAAGAATTCTATTAGAATCAGGTGCAGAAGGTTCACGCGTGGAAGATACAATGACTAGGATGGCTTTTACTTTAGGCTATAAAGAGAGCAATAGTTTTGTTACAAATACTGTCATCAATTTTATGCTACATAATGAATCTTATCCAAGGATTTTCCGGATTAAAACACGTGACACGAACCTACTTCGCATTTCACGAACAAATGGCGTTTCTAGAAGACTGTCACTTGGTGATATTTCTTTAGAAGACGCATTTCAAGAATTACAAAAAATATACAATGAACAAAGCATTCAAAGTCATTATCTTTTTTACAAATTTATAGCTGCCGCAATCATTTCAGTTAGCTTTTTATACTTACAAGGTGGCTATTTAATAGACGTTTTCACCGCATTAGTAGCCGGGTCTTTGGGCTATATCGTAGTAGAATTATTACATCAAAAATTGCATGCTCAATTTATTCCTGAATTTATGGGGGCGTTAGTAATTGGCTTAATAACAATTATAGGACATCACCTCATTCCAGGTGGTTCAGTCGCCACTATTATAATTGCTGCAGTTATGCCAATCGTACCAGGTGTGTTAATCACAAATGCCATTCAAGATTTGTTCGGTGGACATATGTTGATGTTTACCACTAAATCCTTAGAAGCACTCGTCACTGCTTTTGGTATCGGAGCTGGCGTTAGTACAATACTAATTATTTTTTAGGAGTTATGTTTATGTTTTGGATATTAAATTTTCTATTTAGCTATACCGCCTCCCTCTTTTTCGGTGTAATATTTGATGTTCCTAAACGTCTATATAACATTGTAGGACTTGTTGGAGCTTGTGGTTGGATGGTTTATATTTTATTTTATGATGGATTTTCTACGCACACGATCTACTCTAGTTTCTTCGGAAGTCTAGCTTTAGGTTGTTTAAGTCATATCATGGCTCGTGTTAAAAAAGAACCGGTTATCATCTTTATGATTCCAGGAATAATTCCATTAGTCCCTGGTGGACTAGCCTTTGATGCAACTAAGAATCTAGTACTGTTAGAGTTTAGTAAAGCTATAAATACAATGTTAGAAGTCACACTTATAGCTGGTGCAATAGCGTTAGGATTGCTCTTCGCTGACCAAATAGCCAAACTAATTGTTTCCGGAACAAAAATACGTAAAAAACGCGTGTGAATTATATATTTACGTCAATAGACACAAAAAAGAGGACAGCTAATCACTATAGATTGCTGTCCTTCTTTTTAAATAATTAAGCTTTTATTAATCCATGCTAAATACATATTTTTACGAAAAGTAATAACTATTTATTGGCTTTCTCTGACTTATGTTCATTTATTAAATCTACGACGTCATCTTCTGAACGATTTAAAATCAATCTGCTTAATTTATCGTTGTCCATACGCTTCAGTTTTGGATAGCGCACTACAAAGAAGATTAAACCAATCACTAACCAACTACCTAATGCAATATATGAAGGTACAGATAGTGACGCTGGTGAACCAGGTACTAATAATAACAATAAGAAAATAAATGATACGATTGAACCTAAGATTGCAAATGTTTTATAAACAGGGCTATACGTATTGCTAGATTTATTGAAGCTAAATAACCTAGCTGCTGACAGACAAGTAATAAAGTATGCAATAGATACTCCTGTTGACGACATATCGACAATCCAAGTCAAGGCGGTACGTCCTAACCACGGTGCGATTAAAGTAATAGCAACTAAGAAGATAATTGCAATATATGGTGTTTTGTATCTATTGTGCAATTTACTAAATACTGATGGCATAATACCTGAACGGCCCATAGAGAATAGCAAACGACTAGAGCTCATTAAGAAACCATTTAATCCAGTGAAAATTCCCATGATAATAGCAATTGCTAACACTGCTAAGCCAATATAACCAAAGGCTTCCTGTGTTACAGCACCTGTTAACCATAAGTTTCCATTTAAACTGGTCGATGAAGTACTTAACCAACTAGTGTATAATATCATCAATACATAGGTAAACGCTGCAGCTAACAAACTATATACAATAAGTTTGAATGTTTTATTAGGCGAAAAATCAAATTCTTCAGCTGTCTGTGGTATATTATCAAATCCAACATATGCCCATGGCGCAATTGCCACAATCATTATGATTGAAGTAAACCATCCCTTACTTTCATTGGTTAATGGTTGTAAATTTTCAAAGGAAAAGTTATTACCAAAGAAAGAACCGAAAAATAATAATAATATTGTAATAACCATTGCTACACAGAAATAGTATTGCAGAGATCCTGAAACACTTGCACCTTTAATCGCTATAAACATAAAGACAATTAATAATAATGAAGCAATCAGAATTTCAGTGATATACACATCCCATCCTGCTATCGTATATAATTTACCAGTTTCTAAAATATCAGGTAATAAAAATTTAATTAATAAACTAAATGCTGTGGCGTTTAATGCAACCACACAAATATACCCAAATGTTAAGAACCAGGATGAGAAGAAACTTACGTACCTCCCAAATCCTAAAAAGCTAAATGCAAAGGCTCCGCCTGAAACCGGAAAACGTTCTACTAATGCACCATAACTTACCGCAATGAGTATCATTAATAATGCACCAATTACGATACCTATAGCTGCAGAAATCGGGCCTGATTGACCTATCCAGTCACCTGGTAATATAAAAGCGCCCCAACCTATACACGATCCATAGGCGATTGCCCATACAAATTTCTCAGATAAGTTCTGTTTTAAATCTCCTCTATCTATCTGTTTTTCATTTTGACTCATAAATAAAATTCACCTCATGGAGTGTATTATACCCATAAGATGAATTCTATAACAATTATAAATTTATAATTTAATCGTTGCTATAACTAACATTAGCCAGCCAGCAATAAATAGTACGCCGCCAATTGGCGTAACCGCGCCTAATATACGAATTTGAGTTAAAGCTAAAATATACAATGAACCACTGAAAAATATAATACCAAAGAATAGTAACCAACCTGCCCAATTGACATTAATCGATGTAGTACCACTAATGATACCTATCGCTAATAATCCTAGACCATGATACATCTGATAAGTTGTTGCCTTTTCCCAAATTGATAAGTATTTTTCCGATAGTTTATTTTCTAATCCATGTGCTCCAAAAGCACCTGTACCCACTGCCATCATCGCATTAAGAGCACCTAAAATAATAAACACTTTCATCATGTTAATTTCCATCCTTCCATCATTTAAAAATCAAAAATTGAGTCACCATTACCTATTTCATCATCTGTAACCAATTTATTAGAATTTAATCCAGTGTCGGTTGTCACATTCTGACTGGAACTATTTGGAACTTTTCCACCCATTGCTCTGATTTCATTTTCAGAAATATGCGATTTAGTATTTCCTTGTTGTACTGTTGATGATTTAAAAGAAGATGATACATTAAAATTATTGTCAGTATAACGTTGTTTATTAGAACGAGTCTCAGTAACTAATGATGTTAATGTATGAATCGCATATATATGCTTCTCAAAATCAACATTACTTTGAGCTTCGTCTGCTTGGACTAACTCCTGTTCAATCAATTGAATAATCTTTTCTTTTTCCATATATTAATCCTCACTCTCACACCAATTCACTGGTTGAATGCCATTTGTTTGTAAATATTTATTTGTCAGAGAATACGGTTTTGATCCAAAGAAACCACGATATGCTGACAACGGGCTTGGATGTGGAGACTGAATAATATGGTGTTTTGTAGTGTCTATTAGCTTAATTTTCTGTTGGGCGGGTTTCCCCCATAAAATAAACACGACATTTTTCAATTGTTCAGATACCGCTTTTATCACTTCATCAGTAAAGGTTTCCCAGCCAATATTTTTATGGGAATGCGCTTGCCCTTGGCGAACCGTCAAAACAGTATTTAATAATAAGACACCCTCACGTGCCCAATCCTGTAAATGTGGAGATTTTCTTATACAACCAATATCATCTTCAAGTTCTTTATACATATTTCGTAAAGAAGGTGGAAACTTGGCATCTGGCTGCACTGAAAAAGCTAATCCATGTGCTTGATTCGGTCCATGATAAGGGTCTTGACCTAATATGACCACTTTCACGTCTTCAAAAGGCGTTAAATCAAATGCTTGATAAATGTTTTCTCTATCTGGATACACCACTTCAGTAGTATATTCTTTTTCTAAAAAATCGTGCATGGCAGTAAAGTTATGTCGCGTAGTTATATCATGAAAAATATCCGACCATTCCATATCGTCTCACCTCATTCATATAGTAACATAAAGAACCACTTTTTTGCTTTAGCAAAATTAGTGGTTCTTACACATGAGCCTGTGCTCAGGTGTTCCTCTGACTTTTCTCGGTAACGAGATACTTTTACACTTTTTTGCTTTAGCAAAATTAGTGGTTCTTACACTTGAGCCTGTGCTCAGGTGTTCCTCTGACTTTTCTCGGTAACGAGATACTTTCACTCTTTTTTGCTTTAGCAAAATTAGTGGTTCTTACACATGAGCCTGTGCTCAGGTGTTCCTCTGACTTTTCTCGGTAACGAGATACTTTCACTCTTTTTTGCTTTAGCAAAATTAGTGGTTCTTACACATGAGCCTATGCTCAGGTCTTCGTTTATTAATTTAATGACCTTTAATTACGTAAACCCTTTTTAAATCTTGTAATCTTCTCAAACCCTCCTTTATCAACACCTCATTATTTAGAATACATGTTAAACATGGTATGATAAGTGCAAAAGATATTTAGGAGTGAAATTTAATGGCATTGAAAAAAACATTAACAATTGCCGGTTCAGATACTAGTGCTGGAGCAGGTATGCAAGCTGATTTAAAAACCTTTCAGGAATTAAACACATACGGCATTGTAGCACTAACTTCAATCGTAACAATGGATGAAAAAACATGGTCACATGATGTGACACCAATTCCATTTGATGTATTCGAGAAACAATTAGAAACAGCAATTTCAATTGGTCCAGATGCAGTGAAAACAGGCATGCTAGGTACACAAGAAATTATTAAACGCGCTGGCGAAGCATTTGTTGAGTCTGGAGCAGACTACTTTATTGTAGATCCAGTGATGGTATGTAAAGGAGAAAACGAAGTACTAAACCCAGGTAACACAGATGCAATGGTAGAACATTTATTACCAAAAGCTACTGTTGTAACACCAAACTTATTTGAAGCTGGTCAGCTTGCCAATTTAGGTACTTTGAAATCAATAGATGATATGAAAAAAGCCGCTGAAATTATTCATCAACAAGGTGCAAAACACGTTATTATTAAAGGTGGCAAAGCATTAGACCAAGATAAATCATATGACCTTTACTTTGATGGCAAACAGTTCTATCAATTAACAACAGATATGTTCCAACAAAGTTATAACCACGGTGCTGGTTGTACATTCGCAGCAGCTACAACTGCATACTTAGCAAATGGTAAATCACCTAAAGACGCTGTTATCGCTGCAAAAGCATTTGTTGCTTCAGCAATTAAAAATGGTTGGAAAATGAATGACTTTGTTGGTCCCGTTGATCACGGCGCATTTAACCGCGTTGAACACATTGACGTAGAAGTTACAGAAGTTTAAATAAGAACAGGAACACACCTCAAAAAATACTAACAATGAGGTGTGTTTTCTTTATATATTATGGAAGGTTTTGAAAAATGAGTTATGATCAATTATATAATATAAACTTCAAAAAACCTATAAAACTACACCAAACACACAATATTATTTAAATATTTAAATAATATACGACATTAGTCTGATAAAAAGTTGATACTGTAGACTCATGTATTCACTTTGTTTTTCTATTAATATAATAAGTGTAGAGAGATAAAGGAGGGAATCACAACATGATTATCTACAAACAAGCTTTTGAAAATGGTAACCCAATATATGAAATTATCACCAAGACTTTCAAAACAATTTCTGTTAAATTCGATGAAAATTTCAACATGAATGAATTATATAAGTTACTCTCTCTACTTGAAAATGATGTTGATAACATGAAGTTAAGTTATTAAGCATATTTTCTATACATCGAAGACTTATGCAGAAAATGCAATAGGAAGAATTCAGAATTTAAGATATACAATTAACTCCCCTTTAAGAAATATGAAGTTAAAAAAGCAAAGCATGTATAAGTTGTCCCCTTATACACACTTTGAACACACAACCCTATAAACACTCACCCTAAGTGGTACATAGTTAGACAAAGATTGTCCCCTTTGTTTGCTTGGAGAGCAACCTCGAAGCAGTTCTAACTTATGTACCACTATTTTTATACATATAGCAACTTAAATTCTTCACATACTACGACAATTGATTCATTAAACTCCAATCCTAAAGACTCATAATACGGCTTAAAGAAATCTATATGTGCTTTACGCCAATATGCTAAAGACTTGTCACCTTCGCCTTCTAAGTATGCATGATGTTCAGTCACTTGATTAAAAGGAGTTTGATAAACTCGTGTTGTTTGAATTACACATTGGGGATTTCCTTTTTCATTTAAGATAACACTAACCTCTCCTACTTGAGGGAGTGGTTCCTCTTCAACTTTATAAGATTCATAACCACTCGTCGTAGCAGTTTTCTCACCTCGTTTTACTAATTCTGCTAATTCATCTTCATCAACTCCAAAAGACCATGCTTCAAATTTCATACCTTTATATTCTGGGAATACTTCAATAAATTTTCTCCAATACTGTTCTACTGTATCAGCCATATTCATCCTCCTAAGTTTTCTCAATTAATTTTAAGATAACATAAAAAAACAGCCCTGGACATTGAATGGCTGGAACTGTTTAATCATTATAGACAATTGATAACTGGAATGAACATAAGTAGTTTTAATCATTTCAATCCGTTTATTGAGTTAGTGATGCCTACACATGAGTATTAACTCGAGTGTTTCTTTCATCAAAAATATTTTATTCTTCGTCACACTTAATAGAAAGGGACAGAAATCATTTTATAAAAATTGATTTCTGTCCCTCTTTTGAATATATTTAAAACTTTTAATTACACGCGTTTATCTTTCGCCCACCACAATGCTTTATCAGGATTATCTTTATAGTACTCATACTCTTCATCGCTTTCGACATTAGGATATGAACCTTTAAGTGATTTTCCTGCTGTACTTACATGTAACAACGAAATAACGATAATACCTACAATACTCACGGCTGTTAAATAATAAGCCGGAGATAATGGGTCACCTGTTTTCGCTACCAGTGAAGTCGCGATTAATGGAGTCGTACCACCAAATAAAGATACTGATACATTAAAAGTTACAGCTAAAGTTCTATATCTAATATGTGTATAAAACATAGTTGGTAACGAACCTGGCATAGTTCCTTCGTATGTCGATAAGAAAAAACCTAAGATAAAGATACCAACGATAATGAAAATAATTGACGTTGTTTGGAAAAGTGAAAAAGCAGCAATACTTAACACTGCAGTACCAACCAAACCAATTAAAAATACATTTTTCTCACCAATTCTATCAGCAAGTCGACCAAACATTAATGCTAATGGAATCATTACTGCCATAACAACAGTGATTAAGACAGATACTGTTGTGCCATCTAATTTAACAATTTGTTGTAAATATGATGGCATGTATGAAGTTACCATATAATTTGTACAGTTAAAGAATGCAACTGCAACAAAACATACAATAATATCTTTATAATAATATCTAATAATAGTTAAGAAACCAATGTTATCTCTTTTCGGTTTATCTGCAAGTTCATTTTCGTATACTGGCGATTCTTCTAGTTTTCTTCTTAAATAAAAACCAAAGATACCTAAGAATAAGCCTAAGATAAATGGAATTCTCCAACCCCACGAAGCCATTTGATCATCATTTAAAAAGAAGAACAATAATCCACTTAATACTGATGCAGCAATATAACCTGATAATGTACCAATTTCAAGTCCAGAACCAAGTGTATTTCGTTTTCTATCTGGGGAAGATTCTGCTATATATACCATTGCACCTGCATATTCTCCACCTGTTGAAAATCCTTGTAACACTCTACCTAATAAGAGTAATATTGGGGCCCAAACACCAATTTGATCATATGTAGGTAATATACCTATGAGTAGCGTCGAGAATGCCATCATAATAATGGTTGTTGTTAATACTACTTTCCTACCGTATTTATCTCCGATCATACCAAAAATAATACCACCGACTGGTCTAAGTAAGAACGCGATTGCAAATGTTGCAAACGTAAAAACCATTTTGAGTTGATCATTTTCTACCGAACTGAAGAAATTTTGTCCGAGTATCACCGCTAAATAAGAATATAAACCAAAGTCAAACCATTCCATTGCGTTTCCGATACCTGTGGCAAACACAGTTTTTTTAGCAGTTTTGGAATCAACCTTATTTATACTACTTTTATCAAAATCCTTTTCATAATCCATGAATATGTCCACTCCCTTTAACATGTTATACAATTATACGTAGTTAATGAATATTGTCAAACTGACCTCAACCTTTTAATCACTTTTTTCTTTATTTTTATGCAAAAAATGCATACCGTTCTATTTGTTTTTTGTACATATAAAACTTATAACAAAATAAAAAATGAGTTCCATTAGGTAAATATGGATACTCATTTTTTCGTTATATGAATTTTTATTTTGTCATTTTCATTTAAAATAATTAATTTATTAGGTTTTTCAAATTTTACTTTAATAACTTCTGATATTTCAATAGGTTCAATAAATTTCACTTTGTAAGATGACCAATTTACTTTTGTTTTTGTAAGTGCTATTTGAACTACCATTTGACCAGGAACAATTTGCTTATGTACTGGATTATGATCATTAATTAATGTTAAATATTTACTTACTTGTTCTAAATTTAGTTCAAACATTTTAAATCGACTCCAAAAAGGTTTGCGTAATAGATATACATTTATATTTATTTTTATTAATTTCTAATTTGACTATATACTTCATATATTGACGAACTTTTTTACATTCAACAATATACATATGTGCTAAATAATATTCATTTACACTTAGAGGTTGTATTTGAGTAACCTCAGTTTCTTTGAGTAAAATTGCATTTTCTATAAATTCTTGAAACAAAGTAAACTCTGGCCATAGCTTTGCGCACAAAAGTGTCGGGACTATATTAGTTGGCTCATCACCAAATAATTGATTGTAAATATTCGCTTCCTTATCATTGAATATAATTTCTCTAACTTCATGACCATCGTTCAAATAATGCTGCATTCCCCATGCCACCTCCAATCCCCATAGTTGCAATAGTTCTATGGTAATCTTTCATATAAAACAAGCGTGTGACCAACGCTGCGCCACTTGCGCCATATGGGTGTCCTGCAGCAATTGCGCCACCATATATATTCAATTTATCTAGTGGTATACCTAGCTCTCTTTGACTTGCTAATACTTGAGATGCAAATGCTTCATTTAATTCTATAGCGTCTAATTCATCTATTGTATATTTATTTCTCTTAAGTAGTGTGCTTACTGCAGGCACAGGACCAATACCGAGTATAGTAGGATCTATTCCTATTGTAATGCCATCTTTAAAAATTAAACCTTCTTGTAAACCATAAGCTTCTGCCGTTGCTTTATTCATAACTAATAATACGACTGCACCATCGTTCTTCATACAACAATTTCCTGCAGTGACTGTCCCTTCAGTTAACAATGGTTTCAAACGATTTAATGTGCGTTCATTCATTTTTTCTTTAATACTTTCATCTCTGTTAAAAATTTCACCTTTTACTTCCAACGGAACAATTTCTTGATTAATATGCTTTTGTTTATAAGCCATAATTGTCTTGCTGTGACTTTTCCATGCAAATGCATCTTGATCTTTTCTTGAAATATTATATGTTTGCGCTACATGTTCCGCAGCTTGAATCATAGATGGATCTTGGCTATCTGGTGCAAAAGAGGCGCGTTCAAAAAATTCAGGTAACTGTGTATCATATACAGACTGTGGCCTTTTAATCTTCCATGGCGCTCTACTTGTACTTTCTACACCACCAGCAATATATATGGAACCTGCGCCAGCTTGAATCATTCTACAGGCCTGTATCACCGCTTCTAACCCAGAACCACATTGCCTATCTAATGTAAGTCCTGGAATATTTTGATTCAATCCAGCTTCTAGCAAAGATTTTCTAGCAATATTGCCGCCGTTTCCTACCACATTACCTAAAATAACATCATCAATTTCTGACATTATATGTGTATATTGTTCATTAAAATGCTCAAATAATGGTTTTAATAATACTTCTGGTTCTAAATGTTTTAATTTCCCACCATATTTACCAAATGGAGTTCGTTTCGCTGCGACTATAACTGCTTCATTCATTATTTTAACTCACCCTTTAAATAAAGACTTCTCATATATTTGCGTGCAATTTTACCACTTTGTGTATAATGCATTTCACTTACTTTCACCAACTTCGATGGCACCTGATAACGAGCCAAATATCGAGTTAAAAAATATTTAAACTCACGATACTTCACTTGGCGCTTACCTGTATAAAGCAATACAGCGATCTCGCCAAATTTTGAATGAGGCTCACTAATGACTAATACTTCATTGAATTCTTTAAAATTTTGAGCAAAATGTTCTATTTCACTTGGGTAAACATTTCGTCCTCCAATAATCATTCGATCATGTTGGCGTCCATGTAAATATAAGTATCCTTCTGAATTTAATGATGCAAAATCACCAATTTCTATCCAGTAATCATTTGGAATTGGGTTCCCAATATATCCACTAAAAACCATATTGCTCTTAACTTTTAATTTACCAATACCATGTTCATCAACTTGTTCAAGATCGATTGTAACATTAGGAAACAGTTTTCCTACAGAATGGTTAGGCGCATCATTATTATAGTTATAACTAATAAAACTTGCCTCCGAAGTTCCAAAGAACTCTATTAATGTAGCATTAGGAAAATGCATTGCTACACTATCTCGTAAACTAGGTTGCAATTTATCTCCAGTCGTAAAAATATATCTAATTTGTTGAACAGTACTGTCCCAGGTAACACAATTATCTAACATTGTAGGAACTACAAATAAAGCACAATGCTTTATTGCTTTGTCTGTTTTCATTATATTCATTAATACTTGAGCATTAAATTGTTGCTGCCCGATAAATTTACGACCACTATACAAAGCAAACACACACACAAATAAAGATAAAGAGTGTGAGAGTGGTCCTGGCGCAATCATCGTATCTATTTCATTTTTCATTAATTTTTCAGTTTCTTCATATGAATATAGCCATGATAACTCATTTCTATAATATGCTTTAGGTAGTCCTGTCGTTCCAGAAGTAAAACCAATATGTAATATACCTTCTATCTCTGTGGTATTTTGTTCTATTTGTTCAAATAATATGACTTTTAAATCATTGTTTATAAGATATGCAATACCGTATTTTTCTACTAGTTTGTTTACTTGCTCATGAGTCCATCGAAAATCCATAACACAAGGTATGCATCCTTTTTTGATTAAAGCCAAATAATACAATACTGTAGACATTGGGTTGTTCATCGTAAGTGCAACACATTGATTTTCAGGAATATCATGTAATTGTTCTACAATCTCTACTATGCGTTCTTGCAATGTTTTATAACTTATAAGTTCTGCATCAAATTGAAGTGCACACTCGTACGGTTGATATTGCGCGTGCCTTTCAATATTTTTTAATAATTGCATTTTCATCACCTTATTGTTAACTATAATATTTTTAATGTTAACATTTTTTGTATAGATTTCATATTGTTCAGTATAGCTATATACTTTTTTCTTTTGCAAATCCTTTTATATTTTATTGTTGCGATTTCTATAACAACAATTCCGTTTTAAATAAAAAAGTCGACATGATTTCAGGACAGAAACACTATCCTCGAATCATATCGACCTCATTTATTATACGATTTAGAATGCTCTCAACAATATTTGTAAGAAATAGAATTTTTAATACTGGTAACTTTGATGGTTCTAAAAATCAGTTACAGTTATTAACTATATCAATCATCCACTTTATTTAAATCAATTTATTTATGGACTGTTTCCAAAGCTGATTTTTCAACTGCATTGGCTACCGTTGTTACTACTTCTGAATTTAATGCGTGTGGAATTACATAGTCTTTACTTAATTCACTTTCAGCAATAACATTTGCAATACCTTGTGCAGCAGCTACTTTCATTTCAGTCGTAATATCTTGCTTACGCGCATTTAAAATGCCTCTAAAGATACCTGGGAACGCTAGTAAATTATTAATTTGATTTGGATAATCAGAACGCCCAGTTCCTACAACAGCAGCTCCTGCAGCAATTGCTTCCTCTGGAAAGATTTCAGGTATTGGATTAGCTAATGCAAAGATAATTGGCTGATCGCTCATCGCTTTAACGTGACTTTCATTTAAAACATTAGGTGCTGAAACACCTATAAACACATCTGCCTCTTGAATCACATTATCTAAATCACCTCGTTTTTGTGTTAAATTAGTCACTTCAGCAATGGCTTTTTGTGCATCATTCATCCATTCCTCGCCTTGACAAACTACACCTTCAATACTTAATAATACGATATCTTTATATCCAGCACTTAATAATAATTGAGCAATTGCAATACCTGCTGACCCTGCACCATTAATCACTATTTGTACTTCATAATCTTCTTTTTCTACAACTTTTAATGCGTTAATTAATGCGGCAAGCACAACAATAGCCGTTCCATGTTGATCGTCATGAAACACAGGAATGTCTAATTCTTCTTTTAATCTTTTTTCAATTTCAAAACAACGAGGTGCTGCAATATCTTCTAAATTTATTCCTGCAAAATTAGGTTGAAGTGCTTTTATAATATTAATAATTTCTTCAGTATCTTTAGTATCCAAGCAAATAGGAAATGCATCTAAATCTGCAAACTTTTTGAATAATATACTCTTTCCTTCCATGACCGGTATCGCAGCTTTAGGTCCAATATCACCTAACCCTAACACCGCTGTCCCGTCTGAAACAATACCAATCATATTACCTCTAGACGTCAATGTATTCACCTTTTCTTCATCTTCAGCAATTACATTACACACTTCTGAAACACCAGGTGTGTATACTGTACTTAAATCTTCTTGCGTATTTACATCTACTTTACTATTAATTTCCAATTTTCCTGTATATTTTTTATGAAGCTCTATAGATTCAGCTTTATAGTTTGTTATAGTCATGTATTTCTACTCCCTTAATTAATTGTTATTCCGTCTTTTATTTATAAATGGTTGTGAATACATTCTTACTAACTTAATAATTTCATTAAGAATGTTGCAGCTATTACTGTTGATACGCCACCTAATCTTGTTGCTACTTGCGCAAATGGCATTAATGACATGCGTTTTGATGCTGATAAAATTGCAACATCTCCTGTGCCACCCAAGCCACTATGACATCCTGTAACAATTGCAGCGTCAACTGGATACATTTTCATCAATTTGCCCACAAAAAATCCTGAGCCAATCATCGTTATAACAACTGAAGCACAAATCACAATATATGCAGGTGAAACAATCTTAACAACTTCTTCTAATGGTATATACAACATACCTAGTCCAACCATAAGTGGCCAAGTCAAACTCGTAGATATAAATTTGTATAGTTGGTGTGCACCTTGTTCCATTTTATTAGGCATTAATTGTAAACATTTAATCAATGTAGCCAATAAAATCATAATAACTGGTCCTGGAATACCAATAAACTTGTGTGCAAGATCACCAAAAATAAAGAATGTACAGGCTATTAATAATCCTGCTCCCATAAGTGAAAAATCTACTTTCTTATTATCGTCGTTTGTATCAGCTGCCATCTCTTTATCATCAGATGCCTTTACCAATGTTCCATTACCAGATAATGACTTTTGCTTTTCACCTAGTCTCATCATTAATCCAGCTGTCACTACTGCAATAATATTGCCGATAACGGCTGCTGGTATCATTTGCGCAACAAAGGATTCAGCAGATTCCCCTAAAATTGATGAATATGCTATTGATAAAGGTAAAATGCCTTCTCCAATTCCTCCCCCAATAATAGGTACAATAATATAAAATAATGTATGCTTAATTTCATAACCAAATAACATACCTACAAGTAATCCAACAATAACTGCTGTTAAAGTACCTACAATTAACGGAATAAACATACGGGTAAATCCTTGTATTAAAACTTTACTCTTCATTCCTAAAATACTACCGACAACAAGACATGAAATATAAAAATATAAGAAATTTGATGTTTTCATTAACGTTGTGACGGCGTTCATCGAAGCTGTATTAAAGACACCTAAAAATACTAAAGTAGATGGTATTAATAAAGCTAAAATTGCAGGACCACCTATATCTTTTAAAATTGGAATTTTCATTCCTAAATCACCAAACAGCACCCCTAAAATCATAATGATCGCAAAACCACCAATCATATCAGCCGGTAACGCATTGTAAACAGAGGCAATAAATATGATCACTGCTAATGTTATATATAGAGGTAAAGGTATAATACCTACCTTCATATATGTTAATTTCGACCAGATTCGGCCATCTTTTTCTGCCTCATCTATAGTAAGCGCTTTCATTTCACTTTTAGATATCATTGACATCCCCCTTAAATAATGAATATTTTCATAATATTGCTAAACGAGGAGGAATGATAGATTATGTAAATTTTTAAATCTTTTTGTAATTAAAAAAACCAAAAATATGTAAAATTATTAAATAATAACGGGTAAACAGAATAATATTTTGGGTTAAACATGATTATAAGTAGAGTTATTTTAATAATCATTTTTACCTAGGTTATAAACTTTGATAAATTAGATGTAACATCAAATGAGTTTGTTACATCTAGGAGTGATTCAATGACAAAATCTGTACAAGTTTATCACTATGACGCTTTTAGTACTGAAGCAAATAGAGGCAATCCAGCGGGTATAGTATTATGTGGTGATGACTTAAAAGTTGAAGAAATGCAGGCAATTGCCTTAAAAGTTGGATTCAATGAAACTGCTTTTCCACTTAAATCTAATAAAGCTGATTTAAGAATACGCTTTTTTACGCCAGGTCATGAAATGAACCTATGCGGTCATGCAACTATTGCAACACTTTACGCATTAAAAACTAAGGGTTTATTACAAAATAAAACAGACTTTACAATCGAAACAAATGCTGGTGTGTTACCAATAAAAATTGATAACTCAAGTGATGCTGTATATATTACTATGCAACAATCCTCACCACAGTTTAAAACATTCTCTGGTTCTAAGGTTGATTTAGCTAATGTTTTGGGTATAGAAACAAGTGATTTTGACGATGATTTACCTATTGTTTATGGAAGCACGGGTGTTTGTACCCTTATTACCCCGGTTAAAAACCTTAAAGTTTGTGAAAAATTGAATCCAAATAATGAACTATTTCCTTTAATATTAAAAGAAATGCCACATGTTTCTATTCATCCATTCTGCATGGAAACGCATCATTTCAACACTGATATGCATGCGAGACATTTTTCCTCGCCCTTTTCGGGTACTAAAGAAGACCCAGTCACAGGTACCGCTTCCGGTGTTATGGGAGCATATTACATTAAATATATAAAACAGAGGCAGAGGACATCGAATCCATTAACGCTACTCATCGAACAAGGTCAAGAAATAGAAAAGGATGGTAAAGTGAACGTTGAAGTTACAACTCATGCTGATGATTATGATATAAAAATTTCTGGAAATGCTGTTTATGTCAAAACCTTTAACGTTGTTTTAGATGTCATTTAAACTAATAAAAGCATGTGGATCATATATTTATGCCACATGCTTTATTTTAAATTGTTTTTGAAAATATAAAATTTGTTTTAGTATGACCATATTTTTGTATACTATCAACAAAATTTTCTGCATCTATCATCCTTTTAAATCTTACTTTAAAAATAAAACAACTTTCTCCTGAAATCCTATAACAAAATTCCACATTATCTTGTTCTGCTATATACATCTTAAAATCTTTATATAAATTATTTTTAATCACTATATCTATTATGAGTTCAATGTCATATCCTAGCGTTTTATAATCAATTTCAATTGTATATTTGTTTATAACACCTACATCTCTCAATTTATTTAATCTTTCTCGCACCGAAGGCGTTGAAAGGTTAACTTCATTACTAATATAATTTAGAGAAACTTTACTATCTTCTTTTAAAATTTTTAAGATTTTTCTATCTGTTAAGTCCATTTATATAATCCCCTTCAATTTAGTAATAATATTTACATTATACCTAATTTTTAATATGCAATTAAATTTATAAGTATCATAAAATTACTAAGTTAAAGGAGGAATATATATGTCTATAATTCAATTGTCTGCTTACGGTGAGACACCTTTCCAAAAATTATTAGGTTATAACAAGGAAATTATGTATAACTGGAATAACCTTAGTAAATCATTAGAAAAGGAACGTTTATTATCTCAAGTCTTAAAAGAAGAATTACGCAGAATGCTAGCTCAAAAGAACGGTTGCAAATACTGTAAAGCCAAAGGAAAACCAAGCCATGAATTAACTGATGAAAAATCAGCCATTTGTATTGGTTTTGTAGAAGTATATCTCACATTAGGAAATGAAATCCCTGATTATGCTATTAAATTATTGAAAGATCATCTAACTCCTTCAGAAATAAGTGAATTGATAGCATTTGTATCTTTTACTACTTGCCAACAACACTTTGGAGCAATTATGCAGTTAGAACCATAACCAAATCAGATATTAGTTTCAATAGTTTAATCTAAAAATAAACATTAGTAGTATGAAAGGGAACGATTTGCACTAAAATACATTTATATAACTGATCTAACTCCAGTAAAGATACTCAGAAAATTAAAAAGCTTGATATAAAATATTCAGCTTAACTGAAATTCATGCATAATAACTATTAATTTCTATTCTAGTCATCTACTAACTTTATAAATAAAATAGAAACCTATTTTTATATATAAAAGTCATAGCATAACAAACTAGAATGTAAACCTTTTACAAATTGAAGTATTAACAATAAAGTCTCTTGTCTGTTAATACTTCAAAATTAGATTTCACACGTATTCATTCGATTGATTAGTTGTTATAGTGATACCTATTAATGTAATAACGCCACCTATGATAGCTACAATATTAGGAACCTCTCCAAGTATAAAAAACGCCAAAACAAGAGAAACTGCTGGTGTTAAGTAAAGAGCCATTGTAGCATCGGAAACTCCCACTTTATTTATGGTATATGCTAAAGCAATGTATGGGATAACTGTTGGAAATGCACCTAGATATAAAACAGATAACATTGATATCACACTTGCATTTTGCAATTCAGTAAATGTATCAGGTAAAAATATCAAAGTGAACAATGTACCAGCGATAATAGTATAAATAGTAAATGGTATAAATCCATATTTTTCTAAATAATTCGATTGAAAAGTAAAATATATACTTTCCCCTATGGAAGCTACTAATACTAAAATAATACCTACAATCATAGCATGTAATGTCGCATCATCCCCCAACGATATAAATGCTACTCCAACGAATGCAATAATTGAACCTAACCATGCTATTTTAGAAAATTTTTCTCTTAAGAAATAAGTAGCTAAAAGTGTCGCAAATATTGGTGTAGTCGAGACAATTAGACTCGCAACACCAGCACTTACGTAATATTCTCCAAAACTTAGTGCTGTATGATATACAGTAAACCCACAAAAGCCTAAAACCAATATAATAGGAATATCTTTAAGTACTGGTAATGAGACTTTCTTAATTATTGCTATAACTAGAAGGATTATACTCGCAATCATTAGTCTTAATGCAGATAAATTTTCTGCTTTAAAATCATATAATGCTACTTTTATCATAGGAAACGCTGAAGCCCACAAAAATATAGTAATCATGAAAGCAAAAAAGACTTTTATTTTGGTTTGTTTGTTACTCATAAATTACTCACACTTATCACGGAAATAATATATACTTTATCTCTTTTCATCTCTGAACGCCCACCTTCAATTTAATATGTGTTCAGAATAAAGAATTAACGTTACACTAGGTACAACCAATTCGATCAAAATTAACCCAACCAATTTTAAAAGGAAGGTATTTATGAAATATAAGGATATTGCTTCATATATAAGAGAGAAAATCATTAATGGGGACTGGTTTTATGGAATGCGTATTCCTTCACAAAGAAAATTAGCAAACCAATTTAATGTAAACAGAGTTACAATCATCAAAAGTATTGAATTATTAGAAGCTGAAGGATTTATATACACTTCAAGAGGAAGCGGTACTTATGTTAATGATTATTTAAACAAAACATATATTATAAATAAATGGGAAGAAATGATGGAATGGAGCTCAAGTACCCGTAGCCAATACACTGTACAACTTATTAATAAATTAGAAACAAATCAATCATATGTACATGTAAGCAAAGGCGAATTAGGTGACGAAATTCTACCACATGAAGACTTAAAAAAAGCAATGCATCGTGTTTCAAACTACATAGGCGATCTGTCGTTTGGCTATAACAATGGGTATGGTTATATTAAATTGAGGGAAATTATTGCCAAAAGACTACAAAGACACAATATTTCCGTATCAAGTAAAAATATATTAATAACTTCTGGTGCGCTTCACGCTATTCAATTACTTTCAATAGGTTTTTTGAGCCAAAATACAATCATATTTCGAAACACACCTTCTTATGTCGACTCTACAAATGTCTTCGATATATTAAATATGCGTAGTATCAATATAAATTACAATCAACCTAAAGAATCAAAGGCACTATTAAACAGTTACCCAAATGCTTACATTAAAGCATTTTATGTAGAATCAACATTTAATAATCCTACAGGCGCAGTACTTTCATCAAAAGCACGAGAAAATATATTAAACTATAGTAAAGTACACAATATCCCAATAATTGAAGACGATATTTACAGAGATTTGTGGTTTGAAAATAAACCAAATATACCAATCAAAGCATTTGATACGAATGGCAATGTTATTTACATTAATAGCTTTTCAAAAACAATTGCGCCAGCCATGCGTATTGGTTGGATAGCTGCTTCTGAGAAAATTGTAGAACAACTTGGAGATATTAGAATGCAAATTGATTACGGGTCTAGTATATTATCTCAAATGGTTGTTTATGAAATGTTGAATAGTGGCGAATATGATAATCACACTAAATTTGTACGTAAAGCACTAAAACAAAAAAGAGATTATATGTTAAAAATATTGAATGAAAACTTTTCAACAATAGCGACGTGGAATGTTCCTGAAGGCGGATTTTTCATATGGGTGACATTAAAAGATAGTATTAATATTAAAAAACTTTTTATTGAACTTGCAGATAAAGAACATATTCTTATTAACCCAGGATATATTTATGGAAGTACAGATAATACTATTAGATTATCTTATTCCTATGAA
Source organism: Staphylococcus sp. KG4-3 (assembly GCF_033597815.2). NCBI lineage: Bacteria > Bacillati > Bacillota > Bacilli > Caryophanales > Staphylococcaceae > Staphylococcus > Staphylococcus halotolerans. The sequence goes on along the minus strand of NZ_CP166245.1, from coordinate 544,666 downwards.
AATGATACAAATATTAAATATGCATTAGATAAACTTCGTTATTATATCGATCAATTTTAGTATGAAGTCTATATGTTTTACTTTCAATATTCATCAAATATGTAAAAGTTATTTTCACATATAAAATCCCCCTAAACGACGGGATTTCGAACCATAATTTAGGGGATTGTTTTCATTACAAAACATTCAACTTTATTTAATTAAACACGTTTTTTCACTTACAATTTTTTCTATAAATTCATCAATATTATATATTTCTCTTTTATTTTAATCAAACGCCTTTGTTTTAATATCATGTTTCTTTAGAAATTGTTCTACTTTTTCTTGTTTTTTTCCATTAACTCTATCTTTATATTTAGCATTCAGATCTTCAATTTCTCCTACAGCTTTTAATTTTGCTTTATCTGAATGTGACTCATTTTTCGTTTCATTTACTTTATCATTAATTTTACTCATTAATTCATTCACAGAAGTTACATAATCACTAACTTCAAAACTTCCTTTTTCATATTGTTCAGGTATTTGATTTGATTCTATAAAATGCTTAAAGTTTTCATCATTCTTGTGAGCCATTTTTGTTAATCTATTTAATTTTGCTTGATCCTTCTCACTTAACTCATCTCTCTCACTCATTTTTGAAGTGTTTTCCTCCAACGCGTTAAACGTATCTAAATATTGCTTAATACTTGAATCCATTTCTTCTTCACTAATAGTTTCATCTATTTTCTGACTCGAAAATATTTCAGTTGGTGTTTCTGTCGCTTGTGCTTCTTTATCAGGAGTTTCATATTCTGACTTAGCATTATTGCAAGCTGTTAATAGTAATGTTAACGCAATTAGTAATGAGTATTTTATAGCTTTCATTATCAAACCCTCTTTTCCTAAAATATATTTGCTACGATTATAACATATTAATAAACTATGTTATTATACATATAGTATTTTCCAAAAAATATTAACTATTTTATAATTAACATAAACATTTAAAGTTTAGTAAAAAATGAATTGCTAATTATTTGATGATAAGTGAAGTATTTTTCTCTAAAAAATTTGTTAAATCTATCTCTTATTTATCACTTTACTTTAAGTACGAATAACTAGCATTTTCCAAAAATTAAATTTAAAGAAAGTAGTGAAGATATGATTACAAAAAATACCAAGTATCCTTATACTAAATTAATGATTGATATTATAGGCATACTTTCCTTTATTGGCGTGATAATTACTATAATTATAAATTTCTATATGCATAAGAGTAATACTACTTTTGAAATGGGTTTTAATGTCTCTGGCAGTAGCTTTACCCTTTTATGTGTCTTACTTTGTATTACAATTTTATGTGCTATTGCTTCAACTATATTGAAAAGAATAAAATAATTTTCTTGTTAAAAAGCTCCCCAAAACCTATATAGTAGGTTTCGGGGAGCTTTCCTATTCATATTACGTCATATAATTACTAGAATTTATAAATTTTAACGCTATAAGTTTTAAAACAAATTAATATTATGTTCAAGTTTCTAACTAGTCAAAGAAATTCATTAACGTCATCACAAAAGTCAAAGCACAAGCAATTAGGATGACTGTCTTACCCTTTTCTGTTTTCTCATTTCCTCGTTTGTACTCTTTAAGTACAAACAACCAAGAAAGTATCACTAAAATACCCAAAATAATACTGATAAGTTTCATTTTCAATCCTCCATTTATAAAGATTAACGCTAAAAAAAACTAGTTTTTATGCACATCGACTATACACCTTTATTTTTAAACCATCACTTGTAATCTGCTTATTGAGTTTGTGAGGTTACACATGAGTATTTGTCCATTTCTATCTTTTATAAATACAAATAGTCAAAACAAAAGTTGAATATAGTTTAATCGCTAACCTATTATTGCTTATTTCTAATTTTTCAGACTTAAAAATTCTTAGGTAATGTTTTAACAACTGTAAATAGTACAATTGTTTGAATGATCAGCATTATTACTAACCCTAGTCTTATTAATGAATGATCTATCATAAAAATCGAGAATCCAACAACAATGTAAACACTAATCAATAACTTAAATTTATTTTTCAAAGTATAGCCTTTGTTGTTTTTAAAACTTTCTACATAAGCTATATAAATTTTAGTATTTACTAACCAATTTTCAAATCTCTCCGAACTCTTGGAAAAACAAATAACAGCAACTAACAAAAATGGAGTCGTAGGTAATAGCGGTAATATAGCTCCTACAAAACCAATAATTGTAAATAATACACCCATAGTAATTAAAAAGTATTTCAAAAAAACACTCCTAAAGTTAATTAATTCTAATTATAAACTAATTAGATATCTTTTTGAACTTTAGACTTCAATCATAATGCAAGTTGAACAGTAGATATTAAATCTGTAGTTATGAACACTACAAATATTTACTTGAGGCACTATTAAATACTTTCTAGGTGATTGTTATATATCTTTGTAGAAAATCGATGTTTTTCTTTTTGAACTTATATAAATAAACTGGTCTACCAATGCCATAAGTGAGCGATTCTTCAAGAATATCTATTTCTACTAAAAACTTTAAATATTTACGTACAGAAACTCTAGATATATGGGCCGCTTCTGCAATTTCTGCCGTAGAAAACTCAATTTTTTCTGATTGATTCACATTATTAACAATCGCTTGCAAAGTACTCTTCGTTAAACCTTTAGGGAGTGTAGCTTTAGCTTCATTAATGGTATTACGCTTATTAAGTAAAGCCTCATCTAACGCGATTTGATCTACTACTTCACGTTGATTAAATATTTGAAATTTATTCTTATATTTAACTAATGCTTGTTCAAATCTTTCAAATTCAAATGGTTTAATTAAGTAGTCAACCACTCCATAGTGTAGTGCAGTTTGAACTTTTTCTATGTCTGAAGCTGCAGTAATTAGGATCGCGTCTGTTTTCAACTGATGCTGACGTATATAATTTAGCAACGTTAATCCACTTTCATCTGGTAAATAGACATCTAATAACACCAAATCAACCTTCTTAAATTGAAGTATTGCTGTGGCATCTTTAATGTTATGTGCGATATCGTTTATATTAAATCCTTCTATTTTTTCTAAAAATTGTTGATTTAATTGAGCGACCATCGGATCATCTTCAACAATTAATACATCAATCATCTTTACCCCTTCTTTCAATCATATGGGATTTCAACTATAAATTTAGTGCGTCCATCCAAATCTTTATCGACGTTAATCGAGCCATTGAGCTTCTTAACGCTTTCTTTTATTAAATATAAACCATAGCCTCTATTATTACCTTTTGTAGAGTAACCTTTTTCGAAGATTTTATGTTGCATATGTGGTGTTAGACCTTCCCCAGAATCCGTTATATCAAATTTAAACTTTTGTTGTGTATAGTTTAAATTAACTTTAATTATTTTGTCATTCTGATGCTCTAAAGCATCTATACTATTATCAATTAAATTGCCAATTACGGTAATGATTTCATGTGTTAATCGACTATCACGAGGTTCGGGGACCACTTCATTTATATGAATCGTTAATTCTATATTTTTCTCTCTAGTCAAACTCAATTTACCAATTAGAAACCCTGCCAATGCTGCATCTTTAATTTGTGTAGCAATATTAACATTTTCTTGAGCACTATAACTCACAATTTCTCGAATATATTGTTTTACTTCCTCATAATTTTCCATTTGTAACATGCCCATAATAACATGTAATCTATTACTAAATTCATGAGATTGTGCTCTTAATGTTTCCGCATAAGTTTTCACCCCAACTAGCTGTTCAGATAATCTATTCATCTCTGTCTTATCTCTAAAAGTTGAAATAGCACCAACGATTTGGTTATTAACATATAATGGTACTCTGTTAACCAATATTTTCACGCCGTTAATATTTTGTTCATCATCAACTTGAGGTTGTCCAATTTCTACCACTTTATCTAATTGCGTTGAATCCAAATATTCATTTATTTTCATGCCAATTGGATATGCAGCTAACCCCGCTTTTTTAAATATTTGTATAGCTGATTTATTTACTAAATTAATTTTACCTTCTCTATCTACTGCAACGATACCTTCATGTACAGATTGCAACATCGTATTTCTTTCTTCTAATCGTTTCGCAATAATTGCAGGTTCTAAACCATGTAATATCTTTTTAATATATCTTGCTAATAAATATGCACCTACAACACCGAAAAACAGACCTATAATCAGACCAATACAAATATCTTTCATTCCCGATGCAAATGCTTCATTTACAGTTTCAATTGGGATGCCAACTGCGACTAAACCAATCTGTTCACCATTGTCATAAATCGGGGTAAATGATCTTAACGATTTGCCTAAAGTTCCTTTAGATTCAGTTATGATTTCTTTACCTTTTAAGGCTGGGGATTCATCTCCTCCTTGAAACTTTTTACCTATTAAACCAGAATTGGGATGCGATTTTCTTATACTATTCATATCCATGACAACAATAAAACTAACATCTGTAGCTGATTTAATTTCTGAAGCATAACGCTGTATTTGTTGCTCCTTACTTTTATCTTTCAAACCTCTTTTGACAATATTCGATTGCGCCGTTGTTCTAGACACAGCTTCGGCCTTCTCTTCAGCAGTTTTATGAATAGAGTTTTTAACTGTATTACCTATCAAAATACTAGTAATAACTAAAGAAATTAGCACAACAATACACACAAAAATAATAATTATTGTACTTAATTTCCATTGTCGTTTCTTCAAACATCTCACCTTCATCTCATTAGATGCTAAAACATCAATATATCCTAGCTTTATATTATTAACCACGCCTAATTAGTTAGAAATTTTTTTGTTAACCAAATTTATTTATTTTTATCTATTTAATCAATATTAAAATATATAAACATTTTTTGAAAGCCTTTACTTTTAACAAATCACAAAACACTAATAAATACATTATATATTTATAATATAAATTCCAACGACATAATAAACATAAACAACCACTATCTTATTAATGTTCGTAGAAATATTATTAACTGTAGCGTACAATCTAAAATCTTATTGATTCACGAAAATTATGCACAAAAAAACTGTCAACAAAGTCTGGGACTTGTTGACAGTTAAAAGAAGCTAGTGATTTATGTGCTAACCTCTTGACCATCTTTATTATTCTAAATTTGCATGGTTTTGTTGCATGGTTTCTTCATCAGTATTTAGTTCTGACATTAAATCTAAAACGATGCTGTCTAAGAATATTTGTGATGCTTGTTCGAATAAACTGCCTAATGGTTGAGCCGAGCCTTCTGCATCGTATTTAGTACCCGCTGGCAACTCAATAATTGCATTAGTCAATTGACCGATTGGTGAATTTGGGCTTGTCGTCAATAAAACAACTTCAGCGCCAACACTTTTAGCTTTATCAGCTAAAAGTTTCAAGTGTTCAGTTTTTCCTGATCCAGAAATAATTACAAATAAATCTTCTGAAGTAATGGAAGGTGTCGTTGACTCTCCAACAACATATGCATATTTGCCTAGTTGATTTAAACGCATGGCAAAACTATTTGCTACAAAGCCAGAGCGACCCTTTCCAGCAACAAAAACTTGTTTCGCTTTAACAACCTGTGCTAAAAAAACTTCAGCTTCATTATCTTTCACATGTGAAAGGGTATGGTCTAGTTCATCTAAGATTAGACGATAGTTTGTAATTTCAGTCATATTATCTGCCTTCAATCGCATCTTTACATTGTTTTGCAGCTTCTACTGGATCATCTGCATTAGCAATACCGCCACCAACTACAACTAAATCTGGGTCTTCTGCTACCACTTCTTTAATCGTATCCGGTTTAATACCACCGATTACCGCAACTTTAGAACTTTTAATTACTGATTTGACCTGGCGTAAACTTTCTAATGGTGATTCGCCCTCAGCCTGTAAATCATAACCAGTGTGAACTGCAATATAGTCCGCACCTAATTCATCTAATTCTTTTGCACGTTTTTGTAAATCTTGTACTGCTATCATATCGACTAATAATTCTTTACCATGTTTATGTGCTTCTTCTACTGCAGCCTTGATAGAAGCATCTTCAGCAACACCTAGAATAGTTACAACATCTGCACCAAACTTCACTGCTTGGCTTACTTCATAGTCTGCTGCATCCATAATTTTAAGGTCAGCTAAAACTTTAACGCCTTCAATATTATCATTTAAATGTTGTACTGCTGGTAACCCTTCATTTATCACAATCGGTGTACCAATTTCTACAATATCTACATAGTCTTTAACTTTATTTGCAAGCTCTGCCGCTTCCTCTTTGTTTAATAAATCAATTGCTAGTTGTAATTCCAAAATGATCATCCCTTCTTGAATTAGATTATCAAAGTCCCATTGGACTAAGCTTACGTTTTAAAATCTTACGCTTAAAATGTTTACCCTTTTCTGTATGATTAAAACTCAGTCACTATATCCTAGGTGCTGCATCATCATCAACATAAATTTCTACATTAGGATGTGCATGTAATATTGTAGCTGGCACATCACTATTCACTTCATTTTCAGCTAATTTCTCAATAGCCGCTCTTTTCTTCTCTCCAAATGCGAGTAAAATGATTCTCTGTGCTTTTAAAATTGTAGAAAGTCCCATAGAAATAGCCTGACTTGGTACTTCATCTTCATTTTCAAAATAGCGACTATTCGCATTAATTGTGCTTTCTGTTAAATTTACAACATGTGTTGCGCTATTCACATCTGTACCAGGCTCGTTAAAACCGATGTGTCCATTTTCGCCGATGCCTAATATTTGAATGTCTACTGGGCCTTGTTGATTGATCAAATATTCATAACGTTTTGTTTCTTCATCTAAATTCTCCGCATTTCCATTTGGAATATGAACTAATGACGGATTAAAGTGAGGATAACGTTTGAATAACACTTCGTTCATATATGTGTGATAACTTTGTACGTGTGTAGTATCAATACCAACATATTCGTCTAAATTAAACGTTTCTATTTGAGATACATCTAACTTGTTTTTATTTAATAGCTCGACTAAAAATTTATAGACTTCGACCATGGTGCCACCTGTAGCTAGACCTAATTTACTATGACATTGTTGACTCATTTGCTTGTATAATTCACAAGCTACATAAAAAGAAGCATAACTTCTCGTTCCAAGGTTCGTTATTTTCATAAACAAATGTCCTCCTATTAAGATGATCAAACTACTTTATACTACATATGGTTACAACATATATTATACGTTTTTCTGATGGTTTTAAAAGAATTTCAATTTTATAACTCACATCATTTTATATAATATAAATTATTTACAATAAAATGAGCAGAGTTATACATTTCTATTGCTGTTTTTAGTAAAATAGATAGATAATCAAAATTACAGTACAATTCTGGTATATAAAATTTACTTTTCAGGTAGCAAATGTACAAAAGTCGGTTTAAACTAGACTGTAGATATATTTTAAAGTACATTATTTGTACTAAATTTAAATCAAATGAATTTTGTAATGTTGGGTTTTGAAAGCAAGGAGGCAAAATTTTGGAAGAAATCAATCATGAAAAAGTACAATCTTTACTTTCTTCATATGAGCATAAACCTGTATACCTACATGTCGAAACAACAAATGGTGCTTATGCTGCACACTTTGACCAACGTGTATTTAATGCAGGAACCTTTTTAAGAAATATTCAAGTTACTTATGAACATGCGCAACTTAAAGGCGGCAACAAAGATCCTTTCCGTGTTGGACTCAAATTAAAAGATAACGGCTGGGTTTATGTTCAAGGGTTAACACATTACGAAGTAAATGAAAATGGCGAGTTTCTATTAGCAGGATTTAACTATGAAGGTCAATTAGCTGCTGCGTTAGAAATAAGTACTCAACCATTTAAAGCTTAAGGAGGCGTATTATGTCAGAGGAAAGCCAAGTATTAGTAATTTTTCCACACCCAGATGATGAATCGTTCTCATCTGCAGGCACACTCGCACGTTATATCGACAATGGCGTTCCGGTCACTTATGCATGTTTAACACTTGGGCAAATGGGTCGTAATTTAGGTAACCCACCTTTTGCAACACGTGAAACATTACCGGACATTAGAGAAAAAGAATTAGAAAATGCCATGGAAGCAATAGGCATAACTGATTTACGTAAAATGGGATTAAGAGATAAAACGGTTGAATTTGAACCCCATGATGAAATGGATGCTATGGTTAAATCCTTAATTGATGAATTACAACCATCTGTGATTATTTCGTTCTATCCTCAGTTCGCTGTACACCCAGACCATGAAGCTACTGCTGAAGCAGTCGTAAGAACTGTGGGTCGTATGGCAGCATCTGAAAGACCACGTTTACAACTTGTAGCATTTAGTAATGACGCACCTGAAAAATTAGGTGAACCCGACATTCTAAATGAGATCAGTGATTATAAAGAGGTAAAACTTCGCGCATTTGAAGCACACGCATCACAAACAGGACCATTTTTAGAACAATTAGCAACACCTGATGTTCCTGGAGAAGTGCACAGTTTCTTAGAAGTAGAACCTTATTGGACTTATAACTTTGAATCTTAAGTGGAGGCAATAGCATGACAGAATTTGACTTATCTACTCGAGAAGGTCGTTGGAAACATTTCGGTTCCGTCGACCCTATTGAAGGCACTAAACCAACTGTAAAAGAAAACATGAAAGACTTGCAAAGCACGCATAAAGACTTCTTATTTGAAATAGAAGAAGTCGGCATTAAAAATCTTGTATACCCTGTACTTGTTGATCGTTTCCAAACTGCTGGAAATTTTAGTTTCTCAACAAGCCTTAATCAAGATGAAAAAGGTATCAATATGAGCCGTATTTTAGAAAGTGTTGAAAAACACTATCATAATGGCATCGAATTAGATTTTGACTCTCTTTATCAACTGCTACGTAGTTTACAAGAAAGCATGAACCAAAATGCTGCTGGCCTAGATGTATCAGCAAAGTGGTTTTTTGATCGATACAGCCCAGTAACTCAAATTAAAGCTGTGGGTCATGCAGATGTTACTTATGGTTTAGCAATAGATAAAAAAGAAGTAACGCGCAAGGAAATCACTATTCAAGCTGCAGTAACGACACTCTGCCCTTGTTCTAAAGAAATCAGCGAATACTCTGCCCATAACCAACGTGGTATTGTAACTGTCAAAGCATACATCAACAAAGATGTTGAGCTAGTAGACGATTACAAAGGGAAAATTCTTGATGCCATGGAAGCGAACGCAAGCTCTATATTATACCCTATTCTTAAACGTCCAGATGAAAAAAGCGTTACAGAACGCGCTTATGAAAACCCAAGATTTGTAGAAGATTTAATTCGTTTAATCGCTGCTGACTTAGTCGGTTTTGAATGGCTTGATGGATTCGACATAGAATGTCGTAATGAAGAGTCTATACATCAACATGACGCCTTTGCAAAATTAAAATATAGAAAATAAAATATAGCAATTTTAAAAAGTGTACAAAATGTCTGATTAACATCGACATTTTGTACATTTTTTTATTTGCATATATAACTTAAATTTTATGTACCTGTATTGTAAGCTGTGATTTATTAAATTTTAGTATGTTAGATTAAAATTTTAACATTCACTTAGAATCAACTTCTCTATTTTAAAAAAATAAATATTAACATTTAATTTTAACTAATGTTCTATATACGATTTCCATATTAAAATGATTATGCTAGTAACTTCAAATCAATTTTTATTCGATAAGTGTGGGGTAATGTTAAAGATGGACTATAAAATTAAACTTTATAAACTTATAAAAAACACAGATTATAATCTAAGTACACCGCACTTTTTAAATATTTATTGGGTCGCCAAAGGCAAAGTCACATTATTAAAAAATGACATATTTGAACAATATATTTCTGGTGATATTTTTTACATCCATGACTATGAATATATCGAGCTTATATCTATCGATGCTGACTTACTTTGTTTGTCAATAAACAACTATCATTACATAAACGATACTGAACAAACGATATCTAAAGGAATAGATACACATCTTGAAGATAGAGAGCATCATATATTAAAATCACAATTTACAAATATTTTTATAGCTTTAGAGTAAGAATGCCATGTGCCTGTAGAGACGTTTTTATCACTTTTAACAACAATACATACATTAAGCGTGTGTAATAATCAACTTGGCTATGAATCAAATAATTATAAATATGCGCTAATTAAAAATGTAACAATTTACATCCACGACCATATAGAAGATAAGTTAAATTGTCAGCAAATTGCCGAAGTATTTTTTGTGAATTCTAGTTTCTTATCTCGAACTTTTACAATGATTGTGGGTAGTACGTTATCACAATACATTGTTGCTGCAAAAATTCATTTTTCAAATTGTTCATTACTGAATGGAGATACATTAGATAACGTATGGAAAACATATAAATTCCGTACGTTTCAAAATTATTTACAACAGTTTGAAAAGGTTAAAGGCTATGCTCCCTATCAATCTTAAAATAAATAAAACTTATTAAAGGCATAGTCAATCTGAATGTGCACTATAAAGTGAACCAATAAGATAAATCTTTATACAAAGTTTAAAAAGAATTGAGAGGGAAATTATGAATACAATTTATTACGAAGAAAATAGAAATACAATTAAACGAGCCCTAAAGAAAAATTTAGACATGTCATTTTTAGAAATTGTCATTCTAGAAAAACTGAATTATCTCAACAAAGAAAAAATAGATGCTGTAGAACTTAAAAAGCATTTAAATATTGAAAACACCCCTATATCAGTACAAATTAATCATTTAAGCAACTTAGGATTGTTTAAAAAATCAAGAGACGTTTATGATGAAAGACGTATCTTCTTACATGATATAGATTTTCCGAAAATAGAATCTATTATTAAGCAATATAATTTAATCGTCGATACGATATTAAATAGAAAAGACTAATCAACCAAGTTTATAATATAACTAATAGGCTGGAACGTATATACGTTCCAGCCTATTATTGAGATGTAGTGTATTATATAAGGTCTTCGCGACTTTTTATAACTATTTTACGCTAATTAACACCCCATTTTAGTTCATAAATAAAATGGTACGCTCACCCTATTTTAAATGTTCGTAAGGGCTATTTTTAACAAATGAGATTATTTGATCTACAAATAAACGCGCACGTAATTGGAACTCTTCATTATCTAAGTATAATGTACCATCTTCAAGTTTTTTATAATCTGTATCATGCGTAGCGATTTGCGTTGGTACTGCAATACCTAATAACGTTCTAACAATCAGTCGTAAATGTGATAATGGTTCAGAACTTACAATACCACCACTATTACCAATCAAGCCAACTGGTTTCATTTTAAAATCATCCATTGTTAAATGATCTAATGCATTTTTTAAAATACCAGAATATGAACCATGGTAATTCGGACTACCTAACACAAAGAAGTCTGCTGCTCTCGCTTTTTCCTTTAATATGTTTAAATTGCTTTTATAATCTTCACTTGGTTGTGAAGCGCCTGATACATCAAGTTGGTGGATTGGGTGCTCTGCCAAATCGAAGATATCAACTTCAAAGTCATGCTCTTCAAAATGACCTTTTAAATATTTTGATAATGCAGTAGTATGCGAACCTAATTTCGCGCTACCTACTATAATTAAACCTTTCATTTATTACTTCACCTCATACTATTTTTCGTTATTTTCCTTAAGCAGCTTCATAATCGCCTTACCAACGCCACTTTCTTCATTAGAGTCTGTTGCGTATGTTGCTACTACTTTTACTTCTGGTGCAGCATTATCCATAGCTACAGAATAACCTACACGTTCAAGCATTGAAATGTCATTCATGTTATCACCGATTGCCATAACATTTTTCATGTCAATATTTAATCGTTCAGCAATTGTTTCTAAAGCTATACCTTTTTGTGCATCTGAATGAGTAATTTCAATATTACCTCTAGATGATGATGATATTGCAAGACTCTCTGATTGAGCTAACCTTTCACTGACGCGGTCAATTTTTGACAAATCACTATCAAATGCTAAAATTTTCATTACAATTTCACCTGGCGTATCTTCAATTTTGTCATAATTATCTACCACTTTTAAAGTGCCGTTATCAATACGCTTTTGAATACCAGCTTTAATCTTTTCTACATCCGCATGTTGTCCTGCACGTTCAGCAATATCTATATAAATTTCTAAGTCACGTTGCGGATTTTCTGTATAGATACCTAAGTTTGTATACACTTGGTAATAGATGTCTTCATTCTTGAGTTCATGCGTAATTCTATTGATTAATTCACGGTTCAAATTAGAAGTGCTCATGATATTAAATGATTCATCTCTCACTTCTGCACCATTCAAACAAATATAGGGCATTTTTAAGTCTGTTTGATTCACGGGTGCATTCGCCTCATAAAAAGCACGGCCTGTTGCTATAACAACAGTAATACCTTGTGACTGCGCATATTTAATGGCTTTAATATTTTCCTCGGATATTTCATGTGCGGCATTAAGTAACGTACCATCCATATCTGTAGCAATTAAGTTTATCATTCGTTTACCTCGTTCCCTTCTTAGATCGATTACACAAATTTAATTACATTTCATTCTCATTTGCCATAATTTTGTAACATATTCTTATTTTACCAAAAGTTTAGTTATTTGTATTATCGGCTGTTTGTATGATTTTTTTCTTCTTTCTAATATTCCTAAAAAATTCAGTCAATAATTGACTACATGCTTCTTCCATTACACCTATTTCTACTTGTGCACGGTGATTAAATCTAGGTTCTTGTAAGAGGTCCATCAGACTACCCGCACATCCCCCTTTGGGATCTTTTGCACCATATATCACATGTGGAATACGGCTCATCACAATTGCACCAGCACACATAACACAAGGTTCTAAGGTCACATAGAGTTGACACTCTTCCAATCGCCAGCTATTTAAGAGCTTCGATGCTTTTTGAATAGCAAGATATTCTGCATGTGCGGTTGGATCTTTTTTTGATTCTCTTAAATTGTGTGCTCTTGCAATAATTTCATCATTCTTAACAATCACAGCGCCAATAGGTACTTCACCTATATCGCCAGCTTTTTTAGCTTCTTCAATCGCCATTTTCATATAAAATTGGTGATTTGTCATGTGTCTCACACACCTCACATATGGTACAATATTTAATGTCTATTTTAACATTGGAGCGGAAAATATGAAAAAACATTTTATCGCAATAGAAGGCCCGATTGGAGTCGGAAAGTCTTCTTTAGCACATAAACTCAGTCAAACTTATAAATATTACGAAGAAAAAGAAATTATTACAGAAAATCCTTTTTTATCAGATTTCTATGATGACATTTCAAAATGGAGTTTCCAAACAGAAATGTTCTTCTTATGTAATCGGTATAAACAATTTCAAGATCTTGCTTTAATTGATAATGGAATTGTTAGCGATTATCACATATATAAAAATAAGATATTTGCAAATAATACCTTAACCCCATCAGAATATAATAAATTCTCAAGAATCTACGATATTTTAACCGAAGATTTAGAAATGCCAAATATTATCATCTTCTTAGATGCTGATTTAGCAATGCTAAAAACACGTATTGCACATCGTAATCGTAGCTTCGAACATCAAATTACAGATGATTATTTATTAAATCTTAAGCGTGACTATAATGCATATTATGAATCTCTTAAATCAGAGGGCGCACGTGTTATACGAATCGATACTACTCAACTTGACTTTGTTAAGTATGATGAAGATTATAATTATATTTTAGAATTAGTGAAACCACTTATTGGAGGACATGAGCATGAATAAATATGGTATTCCACAAGATGCTGTAATTACTATCGCTGGTACAGTAGGCGTTGGTAAATCAACCTTAACAAAGGCTTTAGCAGAACGCTTTAACTTTAAAACTTCATTTGAAAACGTCGATAATAATCCATACCTTGATAAATTTTATAATGACTTTGAACGTTGGAGCTTCCATTTACAAATTTATTTCTTAGCAGAACGCTTTAAAGAACAAAAACGTATGTTTGAATACGGAGGCGGTTTTATTCAAGATCGTTCTATTTATGAAGATGTTGATATTTTTGCCAAAATGCATGAAGAACAAGGAACAATGAGTCCTGAAGACTTCCAAACTTATTCTGAGCTGTTCAACGCTATGGTAATGACACCTTACTTCCCTAAACCAGACGTCTTAATTTATTTAGAATGTGACTATGAAGATGTGATTCAACGAATTAAACAACGTGGTCGTCAAATGGAAATTGAGACAGATGTAGCATATTGGCAAAAGTTATTCCAACGCTATGAAGATTGGATTTCCGAATTTAACGCGTGCCCTGTGGTTCGTGTAAACATTAATGAATATGACTTACACGAAGATCCCGAATCATTAAACCCAGTTATCGATAAAATACGCCATGTCATTGACACATACCGTAAAGTTGATCAACGCTAGACTCTAACTTTGCATTAAAAGTCACTCCCACTAAACTTTTTAGTCGGAGTGACTTTTTTTATTCTGGTATCGTAATTTATTCAATATGACGTCGATAAATTATTTTTTCAATTTCATCTTCTGTCACATATTTACTATAGTAATATTCATCTGTTTGTACTAAACCAAAGGTGCTAGCCTTATCTTGGTCTTCGGTACCAATATATAATTGTCCTTCAGTATCTTGATAGAGGTCAAACACAGCACCACCGTATCTCGCTTCTTGGTACAGTGCATACAGTTCATCTATATCATCGCGCGCAACATGTTTAAAATACAACGTGTGTGCCGTATGATTTGTTGTATTTGCTTCAAAACCGTGCGCTAAAGCTCGTTCGTCTTCAGTGACCAATACAACTTCATTACTAATAATTTCCACTACTTTATAAGTTTCACCTTGATAATCGGCGTATTTACCATCAATCATCTAATCACCTCGACACTTATATTAAATATAAAAAAATCATAATATACGTTACGTATATTATGACATAATTTAGAGGTTAAGCCTATTGATTTATTATTTCCACAATATCATTTGCAGTTTCTACTATGTAATCTGCATTTGTAAATTCTTGTTCTAAACCAACGCCTGTTAACACT
The DNA here is from genome assembly GCF_033597815.2 of Staphylococcus sp. KG4-3. Classification (NCBI taxonomy): domain Bacteria; kingdom Bacillati; phylum Bacillota; class Bacilli; order Caryophanales; family Staphylococcaceae; genus Staphylococcus; species Staphylococcus halotolerans. The sequence continues at coordinate 529,509 of NZ_CP166245.1, read as the reverse complement.
GCGATTTTCAAGCCTAATTTCGCATTAACACCTGTTTGCATATCATTTGCAGTATCACCTACAATAGTTACATCTTGAGGAGCTACATCATAATGATCAAATAACGGGTTAAGTACTTCTGGATTTGGTTTTTCAACTGCGTTTGCTTCTGTTGAAATAACCACATCAAAGAAATGATCGAATTTCGTAATTTCTAGAAACTGCTCCACGCCTTTTTTAGAATCACTTGTTACAATTCCCATTTTATAACCTTGGCGTTTTAAGGTTTTAAGTGTCTCCTCAATACCTTCTACTAAGATATTTTCTGGAACACGATTATCTACAAGTGTTTGACTTCTACTTTGTGCCCATTCAGTAACATCTTGGCCTGCAATATCACAGAATGCTTGAACCATTTCATCTAAGGCGCCTGAAGCCATGATCGTACCTGGTTGAATTTCTCCATCTACTACACCTAAATACGCATATGCTGCCTCTCTATCATCAATTTCATCTTGGTAAACTTCCATAAAATCATCTACAAGTTGTAAACCAATCTTCATCCAACTACGGTCGAAATATATGATTGTGCCATCTTTATCAAATAAAATCCATTTCATCGCTAGAACAGCTCCTATAGTTTCACACTATCTTTGTTTTTAAAACCTATTTTATTTTAATATAAAACTAACTCTGTATACAAATAATGAAACTGCATTCGTTATATCATTTTCGTTTGTTCTTATAGTCGTTCACTACCAACCATATTAAGGTTACTCCAATAGCTATAGCAAAAGTCACAAACTGAAAGATGCCTAAATGTATCAATCCACCTTTGATATTATAGATATCCATTACTCCCTTTAAAGAAATAAATAAAATAATTTCAAAGTTCAAAATAGCAACAAAAGTTGTATGCGTTTTAATCGCCTTTTTTGTCGGTTGTTTTCCTGTTAATTTAATATCTAGATTTACCAATTTCGGATAATATTTATATAGTGAATACATTAAAAACCATATCATTAAACCTATAAATGGTATCAAAAACAATGAATTTTTATCCCCCCATCCGTCTGGATGATTATATAAATCATAGTGAATTGGTACCGTTTTAGGCAAAGTATTATAATTTATCCCCGTATACAGCATTAACAAAATAATTATAATAAAACTGGCAATGTTCAATATTCTATTCACATCTATACTCCTTTCAAAACAACTTATACTTCACCAATAATTGTATTAAATAATATTTTTCAAATATTTAATGCTATAAAAATTTGTGTTTATATTTAAATACAAATGTGTTTTCTTTAAAAATTAGTTTTGTTTTATGGGTTAGGCAATTACTTTTATTGTTGTTGCAGAATTAATCGGGTTATATTTTGCTAAAAGAGAAAAACATATGTCTCCATCTAGTTGGTTTAAAGGCGTTGGTTTCATTATAATTTCTATGATTGTCATTAGTGGGTTTTATCACATCGATGATATACAAAAAGGTGCTAAAGATGATATGAAAGAGAAAAATTAACCTCAGTCATCTTCAAAATAATAATTCTATCGGAATACATTTCATCAAATTATACATAAAGTGAGGCTGAGACATACATTGATATGTCTCAGCCTCACATATTATATTAGTTATTAAAATTTACTCACATAATTTAGATTATTGTGTGTGTTAATATCTTGGTACAACGACTCTCCAGCCTTGTGGATCTTCAAGTTTACCACTTTGAATGCCAGTATAATTATCGTATAAGTTTTGAGTAACTTCCCCTGTTTCATTATTATTAATAACGATCTCAGTTTCACCATATTTCAACTGACCTACCGGAGAGATAACTGCTGCTGTACCTGTACCAAATACTTCTGTTAATTCACCTTTATTGTGTGCTTCAATAAGTTCGTCGATAGATACTCGACGTTCTTCCACTTCATAGCCTAAATTTTGCGCTAATTCAATCACAGTTTTACGTGTAATACCTGGTAAAATACTACCATTTAGTTCTGGCGTTACAAGTTTACCATTTTCTACGAAGAAGATATTCATACTACCAACTTCTTCTACATATTTTTGTTCAACGCCATCTAACCACAATACTTGATCATAACCTTGTGCTGATGCATTCGTTTGTGCTAATAGGCTAGCAGCGTAGTTACCTGCAACTTTTGCATGACCTACACCGCCACGAACAGCACGCACATATTCATCTTCTACATAAATTTTTGTTGGGCTTAACGACTCCCCACCATAATATGAACCTGATGGTGACAAAATAATTAATAATTTATATGAATAAGAAGGACGTACGCCTAAAATACCTTCTGTGGCAAAAACATATGGACGTATGTATAACGATTGACCTTCACCTTCTGGTACCCAATCACGTTCTATATCTACTAATTGCTTTAAACCTTCTAACACTGCCTCTTCATCAACTTTCGGCATATCTAATCGTGCCAATGAATTATTAATACGTTTAAAGTTCTCAGAGGGACGGAATAAATCTACCTCACCGTCATGCTTGTAAGCTTTCAAACCTTCAAATACTGCTTGACCGTAATGTAAGGCTTGTGCTGCCGGAGAGAGTTCAATTGGTCCATAAGGCACAATCTTTAAATCATGCCATCCTTGATCAATATCGTAGTCGAAACTTAACATATAATCTGTGAAATATTTCCCAAAACCTAAATCGCTTGGATCCGGTTTTTCTTTAAGTGTTTCTCGTTGTACAAATTCAATTTTTTCTGACATGATTTTTCCTCCTAATGGTATTTCTTTGAGTATTACATTAAATTATATCAATCCAACGAGTGCTGTTCAATAATTTTCAAAAAATTTAAAATAAAGAAATAATAAGGGAGAGGAACAGAAATCAATTTTCATACGCTGTTTCCGTTGTATTTAACCTCTAGTTATAGCAACGAAAAATTAAAAAATTCAAATAATAAATATACATGATTTAAAGTTTATGGATAATTAGCATTAATTTTCATCATTGATAATAGTACTTTAAAAAATGGTGTTTTAGAATGGATCCATTCCCGCTTATCTTAATATATTTATTAATAAAAATAGCGTAAACATGTTATCAAATTCATAATTTTAACAACATATCTACGCCACATTAGACTTTCTATCACTTAACAGACGAAAATACATAGTATTTAGTTTTAATTTATAACAGCAAATACTCCATTTTTAATTATCATTATTGCTGTTTGAGTTTTTAAATTCTATTGAATAGCAGCTGTTCTTATTTTATCTTACTGCAGCTGTTTCTTTACCTTCGATAGCATCTAACATCACTTTAGTCATTTTGTTTAAATCATATTGTGGATCAAAGCCCCATTCTGCTCTTGCACAACTTACATCAATACTATCTGGCCAACTATTAGCAATTGATTGTCTCACTGGGTCTACATCATAGTCTAATTTAAAGTCTGGATAATATTCTTGAATTGCTGCTTTAACCATTTCTGGTTCAATACTCATCGCACTTAAATTATAAGCATTACGGTTTATTAATTTAACTCCGTCTGCTTCCATAAGTTGGATAATGGCGTCGATTGCATCTTCCATATACATCATATCCATAAATGTGCCTTTTTCAATAAAGCTTGAATAATGTCCTTCTCTTACAGCTTTAAAATAAATATCGACTGCATAGTCAGTTGTACCGCCACCAGGCTCTTTAATATGTGAAATTAAACCTGGGAATCTTACACTACGTGTATCAACACCAAACTTTTCAAAGTAATACTGACATAACAATTCACCTGCAACTTTGTTCACGCCATACATTGAAGTTGGGCGCTGAATCGTTACTTGTGGTGTATTAACTTTAGGTGTTGATGGACCGAACGCACCAATAGAACTTGGTGTGAAGAATAATAAATCATGTTCACGTGCAACCTCTAAAGCATTCATTAATCCGCCCATATTTAAATCCCATGCAAGCAAAGGATTTTTTTCAGCAGTAGCTGATAATAAAGCAGCCATATGCATAATCGTGTCTGGCTTAAATGATTCAACAAGTTCATTCATACGTGCTTTATCAGTCACATCCAATATTGCAAATGGACCATTTGCAATTGCAGAATCAGCTTCTGGTTCTTTAATATCAGTAGCTAAAACATTATCATTCCCATATAATGTTCTACACTTCACTACTAACTCAGTTCCTATTTGTCCTAATGCACCAGTAATAATAATTTTTTTCATATTTATATCTCCCTTGTATATTACAGAAATCGTAATGTATTTTCCCAGTGTACAATACTCGTATTTTCAACAATATTATACTATAAAAACGCTTTTTTGTATACTTTGAGTGAACATTTGCTTTGAATTTTAGCAGTGTAAATCGCTAATGTCTACTATTTAGCCATTACATTTTCACTATTTCTAGTTGTTATATCTCTATTTAATAAAAAATTTGTCTAGTAAATGGTGAGAATTTCCAATATTTGACACACATGTCATATGTTGGTATAAGTTATTTATTAAGTATTTATGGAGATGGTAATATGTTGCAAACAAATGCTACATTGTTAATACAAAGTTCTCGATTAAATTAGTCGATGCTTTGTAGAATTTTTTCTTTTCACAGGGCATCTATCTTATGCATGCAGTTATTAAAATGTGAGAGGAATATCAAATTATGGAAAAACAACTATACCCTTATCAATTTAATTATATAAAAGAACGTATCGCGCATTTAATCAATGTGTATAATTCAGTTAATGACATTAATACTATCGCTTCTATCCAAGAGACTACACGTGAACAAATTCTCAATACGTTTCAAAGAGTAGATCCTTCTATTCAATTAGAAATTGAAAAGTTGATGAATTATCAATTATCAAAAATGCAAGCTGAAAAAATCTTAAGTACACTTCAAGGTTATGTGTTGCCTTTCGAGCATCCTTCTAAAAAACAAGTAGATAAAGTTTTTAGAAAAGTAAAGAAATTGAAAACACCACTTATCAGTAATGAAGTGCTATTAGAAAGTACATTTATTGGTTGGAACGATGTTGCTTCCAATAGAAAATATATAATCTATTATAATGATTTTGGAAATTTAGATGGCTTTTATGGGGATATTTCAAACCAAACAGTTAAAGGCTTTTGTTCAATTTGTAATAAGGAGTCTCGTGTCACCTTATTCATGAGAAAAACACGCACCACTAGTGATGGACAATACACTAAAAAAGGGGATTATATCTGCTTCGATAGTACGGTTTGTAATCAACAAATCTCTGATTTATCCTACTTTTATCATTTTCTCAATAAAATACAATAATTAAAAAGCAGAGCCTATAAGGACTTCAATGTCGCCCTATAGGTTCTGCTTTATTTTTGCGATTAATCAGTTTCTTAAATATTCTATAAACGTCTTTATTGTTTGTTCATTAGTTCTATCTGATTGTGTAAGTGCCGTAAAATAAATATAATAATCGAACGGCGCCCCAATAGGTAACATTTCTATCAAGCCATTCAATATAAACGGATCATCTTCCAACATCAAACTTGATACAATACTTATCCCTAAACCCTCTGACACAGTTTTAATTAACACACTTGGATTATTAGTACGGAACACAATTTTCAATGGCCCATTGTCATCTTCAAATTGCTTGAAATTGTGATGATAGAAATTGCGATCGTACAAAACAAAAGGATATTCACTAATCGCTTTCATCTCTACCGTGTTTTGCAATGATAATTTTGATTTTTTAGGCACAATCAACCTAAAATCTGTAGCAATATTCAATGAATGAGCTACAATGTGCTGCCCAAACTGTTCATTTTCAGCTTTGCCAATCAATCCTATATCAACTACTTGAGCTTCAACCATTTTTAAAATTTCATCTCTATCACTTTCGATTACTTCCACTTCAATATGCGGGTAATCTCTCTTAAACGCAGATAATGCTTTAGGAATAATTTTATTGAATAGTGTAGGAATCGTTGCAATTGTTAATGAACCCTCGATATTAGAATGCAACGCGTCTACCTCAGATAATAATTCACTACGCGCTTCAATAATATTAATCATTAGCGGAATCAGTTTCTTCCCAACTTCAGTTGGCAAAGTCCCTTTACGTGAGCGATTAAATATTTTATACCCTACTTCTGATTCTAGGTTTGCGATTGACTGACTCATCGCAGATTGACTGATATGCATAATATCTGCTGCTTTAACGATTGATTCTGTTTCATATATTTTTTGAATATAAGTTAATTGTTCAAAGTTCATTATCTCACCCCTTTTACATAAGTAATACTTATATAAATATCAAAAATTCTAATTTTACATTAGCATACATTAATCATTATAATATATAGTGCATGAAAAATTAATTAAAGGACGGTCTTCGTATGTATGATAAACTCTGGTCAAAAGATTTTATCTCCGTTACAATTGTAAATTTTTTAATGTATTTGATTCATTATACATTAATCGTTACAGTCACTATATTTACTATTGATAAATATCACGCTTCAGAAAGTATGGGAGGATTAGCGGCAGGCATATTTATTATCGGCATGCTATTCGGACGTTTGGCTTCTGGACGTGTGATTGACAATTTGCAACCTAAAAAAGTTCTGCTCTTTGGTATTATCTTTTCTATCATAACAGTTGGCTTGTATTTCGCAATTCACAGCTTGTTAATTCTAATGATTGTACGACTGTTACATGGAATTGCCTTTGGGCTATCTTCAACTGCAACCGGTACGATTTCATCAAGAATTATTCCAGAAAAACGCAAAGGTGAAGGCATTGGTTATTATGCACTTAGTGTAACAACTGCATCCGCGATTGGACCATTTTGCGGCATAATATTAAATCAACAATTTGGTTTCCAATCTATCTTTATAGTTAGTCTTATCGTTATTATCGCCGCTTTAATTGTGTCTTTATTGATCAAAGGATTACCAAAAGTATCTGTACAAACATCTAATACTGAGAAAATCACAGGCATAGCTGCATATATTCAAAAAGAAGCCCTACCAATTTCATTTGTTATTATTTTCGTAGGTATTGCTTATTCAAGTGTATTATCATTCTTAACAGTTTACACAGAACAAATCAATCTTGCTACAGCATCAAGTTTCTTTTTTATTGTTTATGCAGTGAGTACCTTTGTAACTCGGCCATTTACAGGTAAGATTTACGATAACTACGGTGAAAATAAGGTCATGTACCCTGTGTTAATCAGCTTTATTATCGGTCTAATATTATTAAGTTTAACCCACACAAGTATTTCATTACTCATTGCTGCAGTGTTTATCGGAATCGGCTATGGTACGATAATACCTACTGCCCAAGCCATTGCTATTCAACAATCACCTACAGATAAAATCGGCTTAGCTACATCTACGTTTTATATGTTTGCAGATTTCGGCGCAGGCATTGGCCCATTTGTGCTAGGAGTTGTCATTCCATTGATTGGATATCGAAACCTATACTTAACTATGTCAATTTTAGTAATTGTTTCGATAGTACTTTATTACTTTATGCATGGTAAACAACGTGCTCGTCAGCCGTATTAATATGTTCTAAATTATAATAAAAAAGGAAGTAATAATGTCATTACCTCCCTTCCAGAAGATAGACAAACTTTAGGGGTTCAGTGCCTAGCTCCCCTAAGGTTTGTCTATTTAATATTTGTATAGTTATTTTTTTAAATAGCAGTGTTCATTCATACCAAAGTTAGCTCTTTTATCAATTGATTTATTCAACATGATAAACACCGCCACCGTTTAATTTAATATTATGGTCTTGCCAGTGTAATATTAGCAGTGATTTGGGCGAGTCTTGCGGGAAGAGCACTAGCAGAAGACTACAGACTGAGTCAGTGACCGCGGAAAGCATGCACAAAAAACAGCTAACAAAGTTGGAGAATTTGTCGACAGTTTGGCAGTGATGTAATAATTTCATCACCTCGCTTCTCTTCATACATAACGGCATGTTATAATCACTGTTTATTCTATTACTTATACGAGCTATCTTAATAGCATACACATTTGATTATTCATATTTCTTTAAAATATTATTTAACTTCGTTATATAATTTCGTTTGAGTTGCTCCGGATAAACAATCTCCACATGTTCCCCTAGTGAAATTAAGTAATCAGTCATATAACCCAATTCTTCATTATTGTATCCTCCTACAATGTAAGGGGTATTTTCAATATATTCCAATTTCATATTCGGGTAGTTTTTCTTCAAAAATAGTTCTATTCCAAAAGTCGTTAATTTGCATTTGAACGGTATGTCATTAAATGTTTCTTCGTGATGTTGCTTAATCTCCTCTAATTTTTGTCTAGAAAACGTGTCTCCATCTTCATTAGTCTCTAAATCCACGATATAATCACAACGATATGTACCCCAGACATGTTTATTTAGGTCATAAGCACTACAGAACCATATCCCATTTCTATAAAACAAATCATAAATTTGAAGTTCTGTTTCTTCGTATTTATATTGCGTATAAGTAATATAGACACTATTCTCATTCATAATCGATGTTAATATTTGATCTAAATAAACTGAGTTATTAATTGGTGCTACATTGTAATAATGAATATATTTTAATACTTTGGCAATATCATTTTGCTTTTGATCGGGTAGACTAGCAAATAATTTTTCTTTTATTTGCTTATAAGATTTTTCAAAGGGGGTCGTAGATAATATATCTAAAGCTTTAAGCGCAAAAAATATAGCCAAAATTTCATTATTTTTAAAATAAATAGGTGTTAATAAATTTTGAGAAATTAATTTATAACCGCCATATCGGCCATTTTCTACATAAAGTGCCAAACCCATTGTTTCAAGTTCTTGAATATCTCTAAGTGCAGTTCTTTTAGAAATATTAAAAGCCTGCATAATATCTTTTAAATGAAAAGTAGATTTATTACTTAAGAAAATGAGTTCTTGATTAAGTCTTTCAGATTTTTTCATAATACCTCCTTCAATGGTGCCGTATTTAGACACCTTTAAATTTTATACTTATCTTATCAAATAACTAAGGAGTATGTACTATGAAAACTTTAATAATTAACGCTCATCCTAATTTCGAAAATAAAGATAATTTTTCTTACAAACTACAACATATATTTTTAACAAAATATAAAGAGACTTTTCCAAATGAAATACCAGAAATATTAAATCTATACGAAATTAATTTACCTCGTCTAGAATCTACACAGTTGTTAAATATTTGGAACAAGCAACGTGAAAACGAATCACTGACAATAGAAGAACAACAAATATCTGATATGACATCATCTTTACTTTCACAATTTAAGTCACATCATAGAATAGTGATTATTTCGCCGCTTCACAATTTTAATATTACGTCTCGTTTGAAAGATTATATAGACAATATTATGATTGCACGCCAAACATTTAAATATACCTCTGATGGTTCAGTCGGCTTGATGACTGATAACTATAAAGCTCTATATTTACAAGCTAGTGGCTCAATTTATACAAACGACGATCGTTATAAACCTTTAGAATTTTCTTATCAATATCTACAAGCCATGTTTACAGATATTATGGCATTTGATGATTTTTATATTGTTCGCGCTCAAGGAACAGCAATATTGCCTGAATCGACTGTTTTACAAAATGCTGAAACCAACTTAGATCAAAATTTTACAGCTTTTTATGATTTATAATAAAAAATATTAATAGACTAAGCTTTTATATGAAGAAATAATGGACTCTTTTTTTAAGTTTTCGCTTTAAAAAAGAGTCCATTAAAATGTTTCATTTTATTTTATTCATTTAATTTATTACCTTTATTTGGTAATGGCGTTTTTTTCAACATTGTAGCCATGTGCATTGTATTATAGGCAAGCCATTTGATATGTCTTTTAGTGAATTCATTTTCATGATTTATATCCATATAAGAAGGACCGGGGCCAGCTTCTCCTACCCAATACGCATCAACGTTTGGAGGAATCGTAAAACCGATATGTGATAAACCATAAATAATAGAAGCAGAAGCATGTTTGGCACCATCCTCATTGCCAGTTACAATAACGCCCCCCACTTTATTATAGAAAATAGATTGTCCTTTATTATTCTCTAATTTACTAGAACCATAAAGTCTTTCTATAACTAAAGTTGCTACACTACTTTTTTCGCCAAGCCACAAAGGAGTACCAATAATTACAATATCAGCGTCTATTACTTTTTCTAATATTTGGGGCCACTCATCATCTCCCCCCATATCATCATCTATACCATAAGATATACTATAGTCATTTACTCTAAGCATCTCTACATCTACGCCTTCTGATTCAAAAATACTTGCTGCCTCACTGGCCAAAGCTTCAGTATGTGATAATTCAGTTCCATTTTTTAATGTAGTATTTAAAATGATTACTTTCATAAAAAGCACCCTCTTTATATAGTCATTATATTTATACTTACCACTATATAACATGCATAAACTAGTTACTAAAACCATAAATTAATTCAATATTTTTCATTTATAGAATTAAAAATTTGGTGCAATATTTTATAACATTATTTTAAAAATAATTATGAAACTGCATTATAACGATAAAACTAGAGATATAACTTTCTCTGATTAAAAATAAACTCAATTTCTATACCTCAATAGAATTTGACATTTATTTGTTTCATGAAATTTTATAGCTCGTTTTGCTATTATATTCTGCATTAACACACTATTCCACTACGCATTGTAAATTTTCTCTCAAAGTTGTTCCCGTATACGTTTTTCTAAATAAACCACGTTCTTGCAATATAGGAATTACTTTATCAATAAAAGCTTCAAACATATCTGGATATGTAGGCGGCATAAGTGTAAAACCATCACAACACTCCTCTTCAAACCATTCTTGCATCATATCTGCCACTGTTATTGGGTCTCCAACAATTGTCTTATGTCCCATCCATGTACTCACACGCTGTGCTAGTTCTCTTAATGTAAGCGATTCTGTTTCTATAGTACTTCGTATCGCTTCATACCGCGCTTTCGACACAACTTTTGTCGTTAATTTATCATAGGATGGTAAAGACGGTACTACAGCATCAAAATCCCATCCCTCAACACTTTGTCCTATACTTTGTTCAATCTGCTTAATTTTTTCATTCACATCTATGAGTCTATCTAGTGTCGCTCTTTTTTCTTTAGCTTCTTCCATCGTATCTGCAACATAAACAGTCAAACCTGGTAAAATCAATGGTCTACTTTCAGAATTATTAAGCTGTTCTACTCGTTTCTCGATATCTTTCAAAAATCTCTTAGCGTCTACCTTATTCCAAGCTACTGAAAAAATCATATCTACAGCTTTCGAAGCAAAATCACGACCTGGAATCGAAGTACCAGCTTGACACAAAACTGGATATATTTGAGGACTAGATGGTAAATTAATAGGACCCTTCACCTTAAAATATTCTCCTTCATGATTAATTTCATTTATTAAGGACCACTCTATTCCTCTTCCAGACTTTTTATCATTAATTAGTGCATGACTATCAAACGATTGCCACAATTGTTTTAATACATGTACAAATTCTTCTGCTTTTTTATACCTTTCATTTAAAGGAGGAAGTTGCGTCATTGAATGATTACCTGCTTCATTATCAAATTGTGAGGTAACAATATTAATACCTGCTCTTCCATGACTTATATGATCTAGACTACCTATTAAGCGTGCTGTATTGTATGGATCATAAAATGTAGAAGATAAGGTTGCTATTAACCCAATATGTTTCGTTACTTGTGAAATAGCAGTCAAGGTAGTGATAGGTTCTAAGAAATAAGATAAATTCCCTGTATTTTCTTGAGAAATATATTGCCCATCTGCTAAAAATATAGCATCTAAACAACCACGTTCTGCAATTTTAGCAATTTTTTGTTGATATGTAATTTGCCCTATTTCATCAATTCTAGAGTTTTCTAGTCTCCACGAAGCAGGATGTAAACCTGTACTATAAATAAGTGAAACAATGTGCATCTGATTTTTCATAATATTGTCTTCTAAGCCCCTTATTACTATGAAAATTCTCTCGATATAATCTAGCAAAGTATGATATTACGAAAATTTTCACAATATTTTAATTACACATAGTATATAAAAACAATTTCTTTTATGCACCTATTTAAAATACTTTTTACACATAAAGATTAAAATATCTAAATAATTAATACATTAAAATAGCCACTAAATTCTTTAAAGAAATTGAAATTAGTAGCTTAGACTTATTATTTGATTCATTTCACTTCAGACATAAAACACTCTTTTGTCACTTTAATTTTTATCTTTATATTTCGGGAAGTAACCTAATATAATAGCAGGCGTTAAAGGACCAGCAATAATTGTAATACTTACACCTATGAGTAATAGTGTTAACCAAGCTGGTGTATCCGCCACCTCTGTAAGAAATGAGATATTATTTGATAAACTTAATTTAGTTAAAACTTCACTAACTGCAACAGCAAAGAATATTACAGCACCAATTGTAGTAAATCTCAGTAACAAATGTTTACATAGTTAGATTTATAATAACATATAGAAATATATACAACATGTTGTTTTAATATGTAATATCATATTTATTACGGAGTAATTACATTTGTTCATATACTACAGTAATCTATCAGCTATTTAACTTTACTAAATATAAATAACAAAAAAGGGCGAGACAACGAATCCTCATTTAAATCAGGTCCTTATCCCATCCCTCAGAGTTATTATTTTATACTTAATTTTGCTCTAGCCTTTTAATTTCTTTACAAGTGAAGATTTTAATCCCACTAGTCCGATTTTATCAACTTTCGCGTCGATGTCATGACCATCGTCAGGCTCCACTATTTTTATACTTTTTACTTTTGTACCTTGTTTGATTACAAATGATGTACCTTTTACTTTTAAATCTTTAATAACTGTAACAGCATCCCCGTCAACTAGTTCCTGCCCATTCACATCTCTTGTAATTTGAGCTTCTTTATTCTCATTATTTTCAGCTTCAGACCATTCGTGACCACACATAGGACAAACAAATAAATTTCCATCTTCGTATGTATAACTTGAATCACATTCTGGACAATTAGGTAAAGTATATTCCATGCTTAGACCTCCATTAAATTATTAACTTGCTTTTAATCTATCATATTATAAAATATATGTTCTATTTTCTCTACTTTTTTATTAAAATCGTCACTTATTTTTCGTAACTAACTAAATCACCAAAAAGTCGATATACTATAGTTTTCTAATAAAAATAACACTATTATCTTCTTATCTTTTTCAATTAATTTAAATAAAAATGTTTACTTGCATTGATAAGTGGAAAACTACTTGTGTCACAAATCTTAAAGGAGGTTTTTATAATGAGTAAATTTGACGAGTTTAAAGACAAAGCAAAAGATAAGGTTGACGAAGTAAAGAACGATAAAGATAAGCAAAAAGAAGTGAAAGATCAAGCTTCAGATAAAGCAAAAGACTTAAAAGATAAATTCTAATTTTATAAACTAAAAAATGAGCTGGGACATTAACCATTATGTCCCAGCTTCATTTTGGTATTAACCAACTATTACCACAATAAAAACTAAACTATTAAAAATCATTACTCGCTTTATTAAATTAGTTACACATATACAACTGTTTAGTCTCTATTTTTTAAATTTCGCTAAATTAAAAAATTAACCTAAATCAAGTTTTGTTTCTACTTCATCTTTTACACTGTCAAAATCATATTCACTTTGATCTAGGGGTTCACCTGTTTCTGCTACACTTTTTAAATTTTTCATTTGGAACTGCCAACCCGAAAAATCTAAAATTATATGCGGAAAGTCAAACGGTAAAAATTCATCTAATATAAGTACTGTTTCGCTCCCACTATCATACAAATCAAATCTTACTGCACCGGTGTCCCATGTATAACCAATAGCTACATTCTCTTCGAAAGCAGTAATTTCCATTTCTACGTCGTCTTGTTCATCCATATGAAATGTCATCTTGCCACCAACTTTGCGTTCTTTGAATGATAATTGAGGAAACCATTTCTGAACACCCTCAGTCGTACTTAATAAATTAAAAACAGTTGCACTATCTTTCTTAATAGTTATTTTCAATGTTTGATAAGCACCTTGGTCATCCTTTGCATATACAGCTTCCATTTCAAACTAACCTCCTCACACAAATCAAAAAATTTAAACGTATTATTAAATTTTGTCGTAAGACAACAATAATCTTTTATTAAAATAGTACCTTTGTATTAATCTAACCTTAGAATTGATGTCTATGCATAAAAGTTTTAATAAATGGCTCATAAGAACCCGGATTGTTTCACTCTAGCCATCCACTATTTAGATGACTACATAACCTAATAACCTACTTATACCCCTGACTCTTCACTTCCAATTTACGCGCTTTTCTTGTATATCTCAAATAAATTAATGCAAGTAAGATAAACCATATTGGTGATAATACGATACCCATTCTCGTATCGGGAACAAGGAATAAAATGATTAATACAAAAACAAAGAATAATTGAACCATTCTTGCCATGTTTATGCCACCTGGTAATTTAAAGGCACTTTTTTTATGATTTTCTGGATGTGATTTAACATATTTCGCATAAGAATGCATGATAAACATCCACACAATAACTAACAGTATAGTTGATATTGCTGTTACATAGAAGAATACTTGAGTTGCATTAGGTATTAAGTAATTAAGCAATACTGTTATAGATAATAATGCACAAGTCACTAAAATTGCGATATACGGTACGCCTCTTTTATTCGTTTTCATCAGTAAATGATGTGTTTGCTTTTTCTCTGATAAGCCAAATAGTATTCTGCTGTTGGCAAAGATACCACTATTACACGCAGAAGATGCAGCTGTTAATACTACAAAATTGATAAGCCCTGCCGCAAATGGCACACCAATTAATGCAAACAAGCTAACAAAAGGACTGTTATTTGGATCAATATCTTGCCACGGAATAATAGACATCATTACCGCTAATGCTCCCACATAAAATAATAAAATTCTTATAGGTACACTATTAATCGCTTTCGGTATCGTTCTTTCTGGATTCTTAGTTTCACCTGCTGTAATACCTAAAATTTCAATACCAGTAAATGAAAACACTACCATTTGGAAAGACATGAAAAAGCCTGATGCTCCATGTGGAAAGAATGAACCATTGTTAAAAACATTAGCTACACTCGTTTGTCCAAAAGGCGTCTGTATCGCAAATACTATCATTACAATACCTACAACAATCAAAGCGATTATTGTAACTACTTTTATAATTGCGAACCAAAATTCTAATTCGCCAAACATTTTTGTACTTGTTAAATTAAATGCCATTAATATCAAAATACATGATAAAGATGTAATCCAGTTAGGTAAATCTGGTATCCAAAATTCTACATATTTTGCAACTGCTGTAATTTCAGCCATACCAGATGTAATCCAGGTTAACCAATATGTCCAACCAGTTACAAATCCCGCAAAAGGACCTATTTGATCATGTGCGATGTCTGCAAATGTTTTGTACTCTGTGTTATGTAATAACATTTCCCCCATTGCACGCATAAACATAAATAATACGAAACCTACAATAATATATGTAAGTAAAATGGATGGCCCCGTTAAACTTATGGATTGTCCTGCCCCTAAGAATAACCCTGTTCCAATTGCTCCGCCAATCGCAATAAGTTGAATATGTCTATTGCTTAACTCTCTCTTTAAAGTATTCGTCATAAAACTAGCCCCACCTCAGTTGTTTTTAAGCACACTTAATATATGCTCAGTTTATTTCCCCTTTGTGTTACTATAAATAAACTAATTTAAATATTACATGCATATATCTCACAATGCTTGGTTGTATAATATTCTTTTTTTCTGAAAATTACAACTATTGGTATAAAATTATTTAAACATTATTGAGTTTTTACAATTTTTTATTTTTCAACACATTAATTGATTAAAATGTAAACGTTTAAATTGGATGAGAATTAAATTTCATTTTTAGATAAAGCTTTTATAGCAGTTATTTCATTTTTCATTAAAAAGTGTTCAAATAATTCAAATAATGTTTGTAATAGATGTGCTAGTTCTATACACTGAATTAAACACTTCATTAAAAATATATTTATGAGTGGATAGAAAGTTTGGTGTAAATGGAAAAAGATAAAAAGAAATTGTTACGTAAGATGGTCAAACCGTTTGAGAAAACAAGCTACACAAAGAGTACAATTCAAATAATCAATACAATAATCCCTCTCCTTGCGTTATTAGTAGCAAGTGGGTTTTTATATCAAGTACATTGGTCATTAGCAATTATTAGTAGTATTTGTGCTTCCATATTTTTAATTAGAACGTTCATTATTTTTCATGACGCATGTCATGGTTCATATCTAAAAAAACAGAAACATAATGATTTATTAGGTAATGTAACAGGTTTTTTAACCTTCTTTCCCTATAGAAAATGGCGTAGAGAACATTTAATGCACCATGCAGGTAGTGGGAATTTGGAGAAACGTGGCATTGGAGATATTTGGGTCATGACAGTTGAAGAATATCAAATTTCGTCTCGTTTTAAACGTTTAACTTATAGATGCTATCGCAATCCATTTGTAATGTTTGTTTTAGGGCCGTTTTTCTTAGTATTTGTATCTAATCGCTTTAACGCAAAAGGTGCTAAAACAAAAGAACGCACGAACACATGGCTCAATAATATTTTATTATTAGTCGTTTATGGTTCCCTTATTTATCTATTAGGTGCCAGTCAATTTTTCGCTATTTTCGCGCCTATGGTCTTTATTTCTGGAATGATAGGTATTTGGCTTTTTTATATTCAACATACTTTTGAAGATTCCTATTTTGAAGAGTCATCCGAATGGGATTACGTTAAAGCAGCTATTGATGGTAGTTCATATTATAAATTACCAAAATTCATTCAATGGGTAACTGGTAATATTGGATATCACCATGTACACCATTTAAATCCTAGAATTCCAAATTATGCTTTAGAAGCTACGCATGACAATGTCACACCATTACACCATGCAACCTCAATAACGATTAGAGAAAGTTTCGCTTCGTTAAAATTCAAATTATATGATGAAAGTCATAAACGTTTTATCACATTTAAAGAATTTGCATTACGACAAAAACAGCCTTCCTAAATACAATATTACTTATACCGAAGGAAATATAAATACTTTAACACACTACTTAATTCTCAAATTTCATGAGGGTTAAGTAGTTTTTTTATGCCCAAAATATTTTTCACATTATTTTTCATAATTTATAAAATGATTAACTTTTAAACGCTTAGCAAAGCTAATCATTTTTTTATTATTTAATAAATATTTCAAAACAATTAATTATTACATTGCGTAAACATATGAAATAAATTATAATACTTATCTATGTCACAATATAATAATAATTTTAAAAAGAGGAGAATGTTATGTTTATAAAGAAAAATGAAAAGTTTGGTATCCGCAAATATAGATTTGGGGCTGCATCAGTACTTTTAGGTACTTGTCTAGCCATTGGTTTAAGTGCTTCTGGGGAGGCAAAAGCATCAGAGACTACGAACGAAGAAACAAAAATCGATTCAAAACATATAAATTCAAATAATCAAAATAGTACAACACAAAGTGAAAACAATACATCAAATGAGGTTGCTACTAACAGTGAAATAACTGCACCTAATGATACATCATTAAATATAAATGATGTTGAAAAGACGGAATCCGTTAACAATGATAAAAAAATAGAAGCAGATAAAACTTTAGAAATTGAAGATAACACTAAACTTGAAGCATCATCTCAAGAAGATATGAACAATAAAAGCGAAAATGCTAAATTAGATACAGCTAGCGACAATAAAGACGCTAATTCTGGTGAACAAACATCATCTAACTCTGTACCAACTTCTAGCGAAGCCCATCCGCAAAATGAAACTACGCCATCTGCCACTACAGCCGAACAAAACACATCACAGAAAAATAAAGTAAGTGAACCTAATAAAGAGGAAACACAAATGTCATCAATTAAGAACGTTACTTCACCAAAACGCACAATCTCTACATATAGTGCAACGAATCCAAACCCTGAAGTAGCTTATAATGAAAATGTAGTTGGTAAAGATGTAAGTGATAAAATTACTGTGGTTAATAGCAATATTGAATCAAATGATACAATCAGACCACATAATGGTGAAAGATCAACTTTAAAATACGAATTAACATTCGATGAGGGTGTTAAAGAAGGCGATTACTTTGATATTTCACTTTCTAATAACGTTAATACACATGGCGTATCTGCTATAAGTAAAGTGCCAGAAATTAAAAATGGTGAAACAATTATTGCAAATGGAAGTATTTTAGAAGACGGAAAAATTAGATATAGATTCACAGATTACGTAAATAACAGAGAGAACATAAAAACAAACCTGTCTTTAAATTTATTTATTGATCCTAAAACTGTTCCTCATGATAGTAACCAATCAATTATCGCAACAGTAAATGGGCAAAAAACTCAAAAAGATGTATATATAAAATATCTAAATGGCATAAATAATGTTGGTTTAAGTGTTAATGGTAGTATTGTTTCATTAAATAAACAAAATAATACTTTTACACACCTTGCTTACATTAATCCAAATAATTTTAAAATTCCTGCTTCTACCGTCTACGGTCAAATTATTAACGGAAACAAACAAGATGGTAACCTACCATCTGTAAAAGTCTTTAAAGTAATGAAACCTAATGAATTAAATCAAAGTGTATATGCTGACACGTCAGATACTTCAATGTTTCAAGATGTTACTAACGACATTAATTTAAATGTTACTAATGGTAATTATCAAATAGACTTTGATAATTTAGATAGTGCCTATGTAGTAAAATTTGATAGCACTTATGATGGCGATGCACAATCATTAACATTTAGAACAACACTTTCAGGATTGTCACCATATTATAAAGATTATTACTCCCAAGCAACCTGGGATAATGGAGTATTATTCTATCAAAATAATGCTGATGGAGAAGGATCTGATCCGAAACCTAAACCTGAACCTGAACCGACTCCGAATCCGAATCCTGAGCCGACACCTGAGCCTGAACCAACTCCAGATCCTGAACCAACATCGGAGCCTGAACCAACGCCGGATCCTGAGCCAACACCGGAACCAGAACCAACACCGGAACCAGAACCAACACCGGAACCTGAACCGACGCCAGATCCTGAACCAACGCCGGACCCTGAACCGACTCCGAATCCTGAGCCGACACCGGACCCTGAACCAACGCCGGAACCAGAACCAACGCCTGATCCTGAACCAACTCCGGAACCTGAACCAACACCGGAACCAGAACCGACACCTGAGCCAACGCCAGATCCTGAACCAACGCCGGACCCTGAACCGACTCCAAATCCTGAGCCGACACCTGAGCCTGAACCAACTCCAAATCCTGAGCCGACACCTGAGCCTGAACCAACGCCGGACCCTGAACCAACACCGGATCCTGAACCAACGCCAGACCCTGAACCAACGCCAGACCCTGAACCAACGCCGGATCCTGAACCAACGCCGGACCCTGAACCAACTCCGGACCCTGAACCAACGCCGGACCCTGAACCAACTCCGGACCCTGAACCAACGCCGGACCCTGAACCAACTCCGGATCCTGAACCAACACCGGAGCCTGAACCAACTCCGGATCCTGAACCAACTCCTGAGCCTGAACCAACACCTGAGCCTGAACCAACACCGGAACCAGAACCGACACCGGAACCAGAACCAACTCCGGATCCTGAACCAACACCTGAGCCTGAACCAACGCCGGACCCTAAACCAACTCCGGACCCTGAACCAACTCCGGAACCGGAACCTGAACCAATACCTGAGCCTGAACCAACACCGGACCCTGAACCAAATATAGACCCGTCATCTAAGGATAATGAAATTCCATTTTCACCTAATAATCGCAATAATGTGGTTAAACTTGAATTACCAAAAGATACAAAGTTAAATATACAAACTATCAATACTGGCACAATGGTAAAATCTAGTCAAATCGCTACAGATACAGAAGCAGTAAATTCTCTTGAAAAAACAAATACTCCACAGCATACAAATGAAAAGAAACAATTACCTAATACTGGTGAAAAAGAACGCAGTACATCTATGTGGAGTAGTTTCTTACTATTATTAGGTTCTACACTACTCCTCTTTAGAAAAAAGAGGAAAGAAGAAAAGTAAAACTTCTCTATAAACAAAAGCTAGAATGACTTATTTACTGTCATTAAGTGAATTTTAAAACTTAAATATATTGAAATTTACACTTTTTATGAGTTATATCTAAAACTAACAGCTAAATCAACTTAAATAGTTTTGTTAGCAAATTACTTACTGCTTCGTATTAAAATACGCTTCAAGAAATAACCTAAAAAGTTATTTTCTTGAAGCGTATTTTTTATAACCTAAAACAAAACTTCAGTTGATATATTCATACATTTTATAATTAAATCGATAAATTTATTTTATCGTGAATTCTTTGAATGTCTTCTGGTGTCGTTTGGCAACAACCACCAATTATTTTAACATCATGTCTTAACCAATCTGGAATCTGTTCAATAATCAAGTGGCTATCACCCATACTCTCCCATTGTTTTGTTTCCGCATTATATTTTGCGCCACCATTAGGATAGAGCGCAATTATCTGTGGTAAAACAGTAAGCCCTTTTTCTATAGCTTGATTGACCCCTGTTACAGAAGAACAATTAATACCAAAAACTGGAATTTCTTTTTTATATTTTTGGATAAACTCACATAAGTCTTCAAATTTTGTACCATCAGATAAATCGCCTAAATCATTTACAGTTACAGATAACCAAAATGTTTGGTCCGTATAGTGTGGAACAATATACTCAACAATAGCTTTAATCTCTTCAAAGTTAGGCACCGTTTCAAAAACAAAGTCATGAATCCCTCTTGTAATTAATGCATCTATACGTAAACGATGAAATTTAAAATAATCCTCGTTGCTTAATTCATAATCACCTGTATACTCAGAACCATCACTTAAATATGCGCCATAAGGTCCTAAACTGCCAACGATTACTTGCTTAGATGTACTCGAATCCATGATTTGATCAACAGCTGTAGTAAATAGTTGTTCTATTTCAACATCTTTTAGTCCAATATCTGAAAATGTTTGATAACTTGCTTGATATGTACTCGTAAGTAATATGTCTGCCCCTGCGTCTGTAAATGATTGGTGTGCTTCTTTAATCTTCACAGGATTATTTTTTAATACTTTACTCGACCATAATGATGAATTTAAATTACAACCTGCTTGTTCTAATGTTGTTGCTAATCCTCCATCTAGCACTAGTGGTGATTGAGCTTCTAACTTTTCTAATAACCTCATTTATTTGCCTCATTTCTTGTGGTACTTAATAAAATAGTATAACAATGCGATTGCTGCAAATGGCACTCCGAAATAAAGCGCTGGTGCTTGATTAGAGTCAAAAACCATACCAACACACGATACTAAACACAAAATAAATCCAATAATAGGTACTGATTGATGTATTTTCAAACTATGATCAACTCTTTTGGCATTAAAGTAAGAAACACATATACTCATCCAAACAATTACTACGGCTAAACCAGCAATAGATACAAGTACTACATATAGTGAATCCGCTGCATAAATACTTGATAATAAAGCTAACAAACCACCAATCATACTAAATAGCGTTGCATTTACAGGCATTCGATATTTATTTAAACGTCCAAACCATCTAGGAAACACACCTTCATTTGATAAACTCCATATCATTCTGCTTGCAGCATATAACCCTGAATTAGCAGCAGATAATAACGCAGTAATAATCACTAAATTCATAATGTCCCCAGCATATGGAATCCCCATTTTTTGAAAAATTACCACGAAAGGACTTTCTAGAGATTTCCCTTGATAACTAGGAATTAATATCGAGATAATAACCATCGTTCCTATAAAGAAGATAACTAGTCTCCATAAAGTGGCGCGTATCGCCTTAGGAATAATTTGCTTAGGGTTTTCAGTTTCACCAGCCGCAATTCCTATTAACTCCGTTCCACTAAAAGCATAATTCACAGCCAACATTGTTAAAAATACTGCCCCTATACCATTAGGAAAAGTAGGATTAGTGTATCTCTGTGTAATTGTGTTTATTCCATCATATCCATTGTAATGGATTATACCTAAGATGACGCAAATACCTAAAATAATAAATACAATAATCGTGACCACTTTTACCATAGAAAAATAAAATTCAACTTCTGCATAGAACCTTGTCGATATGATATTAAAAATCAATACCAATATAATCGCACTGGCAGCAAATATGTATTCGGGTATTTCAGGGAACCATTTTTGCATCAAAATACCTACTGCAGTAAATTCAGATCCTAATGCTACCGTCCACGTTAACCAATAAAACCATGCAACAATATACCCCACAGAAGGATGAATATATTTGCTAGCATATGTATGAAATCCTCCTGTTACTGGATGTTTAATGGCTAATTGTCCCAAACAAAGCATAACTAAGTATACGAGGATTGAACCTACTAAGTAAGACAATACAGTACCTAGTGGACCTGCTTGCTGTAATGTATATCCAGAACTTAAAAATAAACCTGTACCAATGACACCGCCAAAACTCAATAACATAAGATGACGTTGTTTCATAGCACGTTTGAATGTCGTTTGTTCCATTTTATGTGCTCCTTATCTTTAAGTACTAAATATATAATTTTTTATATTATTAATCATTCTATTGATTTCTGAAAATTTAGTCAATATAAAGTTACAAAATATACTACTCAAAATTCAAACACAATTGTATACACATCAGTAAATTATTTAATAAAGTAAGCGCTATCTTTTTTAACTGAATTTTCGCACTTTTATAAAAATTCAGTTTTTGGTATTGATTTTCATTCTTCACAGCCTTAACATGAAATATAAGTAACAGATAAAGGAGATATGTAATGACAGAACATAATGATTTAGTAACTTCAACACAAGAAATTACGAAAGAAGCTTTACATAAATTAGGTTTTGACGATGGCATGTATGAACTCATCAAAGAACCTTTAAGATTTTTAGAAGTACGTATCCCAATCCGTATGGATGACGGTACGGTTAAAACATTTACTGGTTATCGTGCACAGCACAATCACGCTGTCGGTCCTACTAAAGGTGGCATCCGTTTCCATCCCGATGTAAATAAAGAAGAAGTTAAAGCGTTATCTATGTGGATGACTCTAAAATGCGGCATCACCAACCTACCATTTGGTGGTGGTAAAGGCGGCATCATTTGTGACCCTAGACAAATGAGCAATCAAGAATTAGAACGTTTATCTCGGGGTTATGTTAAAGCAATTTCACAATTTGTTGGTCCTGAGAGTGATATCCCAGCACCAGATGTTTATACAAATCCACAAATTATGTCTTGGATGATGGATGAATATAGTAAGATTAACCGTTCCAATGCCTTTGCATTTATTACGGGTAAACCCCTTTCTTTAGGCGGTTCACAAGGCCGTAATCGTGCCACTGCGCTAGGTGCAGTCATCACAATTGAAGAAGCAACAAAGCGTAGAAATATTGATATTAAAGGATCTCGTGTTGCGATTCAAGGCTTTGGTAACGCTGGAAGCTTTATCGCAAAAATCTTACATGATATGGGTGCCAAAATTGTAGCTATATCTGAAAGTTTCAGAGCGTTACATGACCCGGATGGTTTAGATGTTGATCATCTAGTTGAACTCAAAGAACAACATGGCAGAGTCACACATTTATTTGATGATGCTATACCTAAAGAACAATTATTTGAGGTTGATTGTGATATCTTAGTACCTGCCGCACTATCTAATCAAATCACTGAGGATAATGCGCATCAAATCAAAGCAAAAATTATAGCTGAAGCAGCTAATGGACCGACAACTCCAGAAGCGACACGTATTTTAACTGAGCGCGACGTCTTGATTATTCCTGATGTCTTAGCTAGTGCTGGTGGCGTAACGGTCTCTTACTTTGAATGGGTACAAAATAATCAAGGTTACTATTGGCCTGAAGCTGAAGTTAATATGAAGCTACGTGAAAAAATGGTAGAAGCGTTTAATACAATATATGACTTAGCAGAAGATAGAAAAATGGATATGCGTTTAGCTGCTTATGTCTTAGGAATCAAACGTACTGCTGAAGCATCACGTTTCCGCGGTTGGGCTTAATGGTTAATACGTATCACGCAAGTTCATAAAACATATAAATAGGGCTTGCTTATAACATCCACTGGCGTTAAATGACGCTAGTGGATGTTTTGTTTATTTATCACTAATCTACCACTAAATATGCACTACTTAACCTTCTTGAAATTAGCTTTCTATTTAAAAATCATTTTATAAAAGTGTATATTATTTAGCTAATACTCCCACCTTCTAAAAATTCGAATTTTCAGATTTATTTGAAATACAAAATAATAATCTATATACTTATTTACAATAAAGGGGAGGATATACATTATGAAAAATAATATTTACGGTAATGTTCCATGTTTTTTAAATAGTAAAAACCTAACTCAAAAAAATACTTTAGACACAGATGTCATTGTTTATGGCGCACCGTTTGAAGGTGAAAGTACTTGGGGGAATTATACTG
Source organism: Staphylococcus sp. KG4-3 (assembly GCF_033597815.2). Lineage (NCBI taxonomy): Bacteria > Bacillati > Bacillota > Bacilli > Caryophanales > Staphylococcaceae > Staphylococcus > Staphylococcus halotolerans. The sequence goes on along the minus strand of NZ_CP166245.1, from coordinate 504,780 downwards.
GGGTTGAATTAGGCCCAAAACAAATACGCGTTTGTTCCGCGCGTTACAGTCAATATTTACCCGAGTTAAATCATATTGATATCAGCGAACACTTAACTATTGGAGATGTGGGCGATGTTCCATTTGTAGCACACGACAATAAACAAAGCTATGATAATATTGCTAAATTCACTAAACCACTTTGGGAAAGTGGAAAGTTCTTAGTAGGCTTTGGCGGTGAACACGGTGTTACATATCCTATCCTTAAATCTTTAACAGAAACTGGTAAAAAAGTTGGCATCATACATTTAGACGCCCACTATGATAATATGCCGGACTATGAAGGTGAACCTTATGCACGTAATACACCTTTCATGCATCTTTATAATACCGATGGCATACGAAATGAAAGTATTATTCACACAGGTATTCACGGACCTCGAAACCAACCTGCTACAGGTCGTTATGCTCAACAAGCTGGGGCTGTTACTTTAACAATTAATGATATTCGTGAAGCTCAGGATTTAAAAAAATATGCACATGATATTTATGAACAAGCGAGTCAAGATGTTGATGTTGTGTATTTAACAATTTGCAGTGATGTATTAGACTTTGCATTTAATCCAGGAGGACCGGTAGATGGTAACGGCATCACCTCTTATGAATTATTAACAATGATTCATGAATTTGGTAAATTAGGTCTTTGTGGCATGGATTATGTAGAAGTATATCCAATGATGGATGCCAACCAAAACTCAGCTCACTTTGTCTCTACAGCAGTACTATATGTGCTTGCTGGCCACGTCGCTTATTTAAATCAATCAAAATAATTTGAGGAGTGGTTTAATTGCTAAAAAGTGCTAAGAAAGTTTTACGTTCACTTGGTCCAGGAATGATTATTACAGCCTCTTTCATTGGTCCAGGCACTGTGACGACCATGACTCAAGGTGGCGCAGGATTTGGCTATAGTTTACTTTGGGCGGTAGCATTTTCCATCATCGCTACAATTGTACTGCAAGAGATGATTATTCGGTTATCACTTGTCACCCGTGAGGGCTTGGGCGAAGCCATCCAAGACTTATTTAAAAATAAATTTGGCAAGCTGATTATAGTTTGGTTCACTTTAATTGCTGTAACTATTGGTTGTGCAGCATATATAAGTGGTGACTTGATTGGCACCTCACTTGGTGCTTCCTATTTACTAAATTTGCCTGAACATTGGGTAGCACCCGTAATCGGTGTCATTATATTACTCATCGGCTTATTTGGTAATTATCGTTTTTTAGAAAAAATAATGCTCTTACTCATGGTTATCATGGGCATTATATTTATTACTACTATGATTGTTATTAAACCAGATGTTATAGGTATCTTAAAAGGTATCTTTGTACCTACAATACCAAATGGTTCAATCCTCACGGTTATTGCACTTATTGGTACAACAGTTGTGCCTTACAATTTCTTCATCCATTCTACTGCAGTCCATGAACGGTTTGGTCATATAAAAGAATTAAAATTTGCACGTTGGGACACAGTCATCTCCATCTCAGTTGGCGGTATTATATCCGCAGCGATATTAATCTCTGCAGCCACTTTAATCCAAGGTAAGGAGGTTACAAGTGTGATACAACTTGCAGGCCCGCTAGAACCCGTGTTAGGTGATGCGGCTCCAATCACAATCAGTGTTGGTTTGTTTGCTGCAGGTTTATCATCAGCTATTGCTTCCCCCACAGGTGCTGCCGCTACTATTAGCAGCCTACTCGGATGGCAAGGCGGTATGAAAAGTAAAAAGTATAAGACAGTGTTTACTATTATCATAATTATAGGTATTATCAGTTCGGCCTTAGGCTTTGAACCGCTTCAAGTATTACTCATTGCTCAAGCCTTAAATGGTATCATTTTACCTATTGTGGCCATTTTAATTTTTATTATTATTAATAAGAAGAACTTAATGGGTCACTTTACTAATACCATTTGGCTTAATATTATCGGGGGAATAGTAGTTTTAGTCGTAAGCTTTTTAGGTATTTATAGTTTAATAGATGCTATTAGTAACTTTATGTCCTAATCTTTTATAATCAATTATCATAGTCTTACAGTCTCTGTACAACTTTTAAATATAACTTTTCAAACTACTAATCAACTGTATTTACGGGAGATTAGTAGTTTTTTGTTTTTATAGAGTAAATTATAACTTCTCTAGTTTCCAACGTGTATAAATAATATAGTAAAATATCGCTTCAACTTCTAATCAACCTATATGTGTCACCTTTATTAATATAAACAATGTTGTTTCTCTATGCTGAGAATTATTCTTTAGCCTTATTAGGCACACGATGAAAAAAGTAACTCGTATTACATAACATAGCTAACTAAAATACATACCAAAGTCCTCGTTACCTTCATTATGTAACGAGGGGCTTATACTCATATGGTAATACTATATAATGAGTTCACGTCTGTTATTAAGCAAGTATTTGCTTTAGTTGTTCAAACATTTCATTATATCCTTCTTCTGTTTGCTTTTTAGTAGCTTCCTTTGATTGTTCGTATGATTGCTTGTTAATTGTGTCGTTTAAAGGCACTTTTAAACCTTGATTAAATTTAACCTGTGTTTCATTTTCTAAATCTATAAACTCAACGGTTATGATATCTTCTAAATCATTAAATTGAGGCATTTTAAATGAGTACATTAATTTATATGGTTTTACAATATCCATATATATACCTGTCGCTCTATATGTTTTATCTCCTCTTTCATCAACTATCTCCCACTCACCATTAATTTCAAACTGGTTCTGTGCGACTTTATTTGTTTCTTTAGAGGTATACAACCATTGCTTGAAAATCTTTGGTTCTGTCCATGCCTCAAACACTTTTTCAACCGAAGCGTTCACTTTAAATTCTATATTTAAATTTACGATTTCCCACTCCACAACAGTCATCCCCTTAATAATATTCATTACTATATCATTTCCTCTTTTGACACCTATAAACCACAAATACCTAGTGTTCACAGTTGTAGCATTAACTATTTCAAATTGTATTAGGACTGTAAAGTTACATCAGTGCACTAACATTGCGCATAATACGTGCTTTTTTGTAACCATGTAAATCATGCAATTCTTTGTAAGCGCTGAATAATTTTTTATAAATACGTACTTGTTGAGGATCTGGTTCTACTTGATAAAGTACCGGTTCTTTCATCGCCTTTATAGCTGAATTGAAATCAGGATGGGCACCTCCACAAATAGAGCCTAATATTGCTGCACCAATTGCTGGTGCATATTCACTATCAATTACAGTAATCTTCTTATTTAATATATTGGCATAGATTTCCATCAGTAAACCATTCTTTTTAGGAATACCTCCACAAGCAAATACATGATCAACTTCCATTTGCCATCCTTGATATTGTTGCATAATCATTTTTGCACCAAATGCAGTTGCTTCCAAATATGCACGATAGATTTCCTCATGTCTTGTCTGTAAACTCATACCAAATAGACTACCTTTTAAATTACTATCACTTAATACACTACGATTACCGTTATGCCAATCTAAGGCAATAAGACCACTTTCACCTGGATAAAGTTGGGCAGCTTTTTCATTAAGTAAATCAAATATAGATATTCCACGTAATTTTGCTGTTTTAACATAATCATAAGGAGCTTGCTTAGCGACATATTCAAACAAGTCACCTACTGCCGTTTGCCCCGCTTCATAAGCATATAAATCCGGAATGATGGCTCCTTTAACTGATCCAGAAATTCCAGGAACTTTATGTTGTTCTTTATTAAGCATTAAATGACATGTGCTAGTGCCCATAACCATGGTCATTTCTTTATCTTTTTCTGAACCGATACCTAATAAACTTGCGTGTGCATCAATGATAAACGGACTGACTTGTGTATCTGGTGACAAACCTAGTTTTTCTGCCATCTCTTTGCACAAAGTACCTACACTGTCACCTATACTGACTATTGGTGCATCAACCTTTGTGCGTACAATATCAGATAAATTTGAATCTACTTTATCAAATAAATCATAATGAAAACCTGTTTCTGTTTCCCAAAATGATTTGAAGCCCAATCCACAATTAGACCTTACATTCTGACCAGTCAGGCGATTTACAATCCAGTCGCCCGCTTCCATAATATTTGCTGTAACGTCCATAACTTCAGGCGCTTTATTGTTAACTTCCATGATTTTAGGAATCATCCATTCACTACTAACGTTAAATCCATAGTACCCTAACCATCTATTTTTAGCTTCTAATGCAGTCTTAAATAATAAATCTGCTTCATCTTGTGCACCATGGTGTTTCCATAACTTTACATAAGCATGCGGATTATTTTGAAAACCTGCTCTGTTGTGTATGGGTTCCATTTGTTCATCTACAAATATAACTGTTGAAGATGTAAAATCAATGCCTATGCCAACGATTTCAGACACTGAAATATTGGTTCTTTCTATAATGGCAGGAATACCTGTCTCAATAATTTCCATATAATCATTGGCATTTTGGAGCGCAAAGCTTTGGGGTAGTTTCTCTCCACCCAACTCACCTTCTATTGTGCCATGTGTATAGTTTTTTATATATTGTTCTTCAATTTTTCCATTTTCAGTATTAATTAAAAATGCTCTACCTGAACCTGTACCAAAATCAATGCCTATGCTGTAACTCATTGTATAAGCCCCCATTCACCTTTCTTAAAGAAAACGCTTTCTTAAATCATAATTAAATTCAAACTAAAAATCAACACAAAAAATCACAAAAGGACAAATAACTGCAAAATAAAACAAGTTGAGTTTGACAAATCCACTTGTAAGCGTTTACTATTGTCGATATAAACATATATGAACAAATAATATTAAGGAGATGTGCAAATATGAAAATTCAATCGAATGCTTTTCGATTAACTGAACCTGGTCAATTCGAACAAGCTACACTTATTCATGACTACGACGATAGAGATATTATTATTAGACCAACTAAAGCAAGTGTCTGTCATGCAGATTTACGCTATTACACAGGCAATCGTCGTCCTGAAGCACTCGCAAAAAAATTACCTATGGCATTGTTTCATGAGGGAATTGGTATCGTTGAAGACTCCAAGCATTCAGATTTCATCCCAGGTGACAAGGTTGTCATTGTTCCAAATATTCCTTCTTACCTACGTAAACAAACTTTTGCACCTTCTCCTTATCAAGATAATTATGATGAACATGCTTTATTTATGGGAAGTGGCTTTGATGGTATATGCCAAGATCAACTGGTTGTGCCTGGAGACAATGTAGTTAAAGTACCTGATACTTTAGATGAAGACGTTGCTTTGTTAGCAGAGTTATGTTCTGTTTCGTTATTCCCTATCAATCAACTTGAACATATCACTACAGATGACTCTCCTCAAGTTGCCATATTCGGTGATGGCCCCGTTGGTTACTTAGCAGCTACAGCATTACATTATATTTACGGTATAAAACAAGAACAATTGTTAGTGTTTGGAGCCATCGAAGAAAAGTTAGCTGCTTTCGAAAGTTTTGCAACGACTCATTTAGTCTTTGACTATGATTTCAAACAACATCGTGGCGTACATACTGTCTTTGAATGTGCTGGAGGCAAATTCTCTGAATCTGCTATTAACCAAGCCATCGATTTAATTGATAGACAAGGTCATATTGTATTAATGGGGGTCACTGAGGAGCGTGTCGGTATCAATACGCGCGATGTACTTGAAAAAGGGTTAACATTTTCAGGAAGTTCTCGTAGTACAAAACGCGAATTCGAACAGCTTATCAATGCATTCAGCAACAAGCAATACCAGAAAGCGTTAAGACAATTAATTCCTGACACTTATTATCATATTTATAATACAAATGATTTAAAAGTAGCGTTAGATGATACAACAGCAAACAAAGGATGGAAGAAAACTTATTTACAATATCATTGGGAAAATGACTAAAAAGGTGGGTTATAAATGAATAATTCAAGTTCTATTCTAGGTATGCCTCGACAAATTATTTGGGGTTATATTGGTATCATCGTTTTTATGATGGGTGACGGCTTAGAGATTGGTTGGCTAAGCCCTTGGCTACATGGACATGGTTTCTCTGTTCAAGAAACAAGTTTACTCTTCTCTGCATATGGTGTAACAGTTGCTATAGCAAGTTGGCTCAGTGGTGTATTTGCAGAAGCACTTGGCGGTAAACGTACCATGCTATTAGGCTTATTCTTCTACATTATCGGTACAATTTTCTTTGTTGGCTTTGCAATTCCATCTCAAAACTTATCATTAATGTTGCCAGCATATGCATTAAGAGGGTTGGGTTATCCGTTATTTGCTTATTCATTCTTAGTATGGATATCTTATCGTTCCGAACAAAAGACACTCGGCGCAGCAGTTGGATGGTTTTGGTTTGTCTTCACAGGCGGCTTAAACGTTCTTGGCGCTCTCTATTCTATTTGGGCAATCGAATATTTAGGGCATATAAATACATTATGGAGCTCATTAATATGGGTTGTTCTAGGGGGCATCTTTACTATAATATTAAATAAAGATACACTACCTGCAAGCCAAGGTAGTGCTTTAGAAAAACTTAAAGAAGTATTTAAAGGTGTAACTATTGTTGCCGAAGAACCAAAAGTGTTATTAGGTGGTATTGTTCGTGTAATTAATACGACGGCACAATTCGCGTTTCCAGTTTTTTTACCTATCTATTTATCATCTTTTGGTATTCCGACCTCTAAATGGCTAGCAGTATGGTCCACTATTTTTGTTGGTAATATCTTGTTTAACCTTATCTTTGGTGTTGTTGGGGACAAGATTGGTTGGCGTAATACTGTAATGTATTTCGGTGGCATTGGAAGCGGTATTTCAGTACTATTGATGGGTTATGTTCCTATTTGGACAGATGGCAATTTAGCTTTATTAACAATTGTTGGTTTCTGTTGGGGCGCGTTTATTGCAGCATATGTACCACTATCTGCATTAGTACCTTCCCTTGTTAAAAAAGATAAGGGCGCAGCTTTATCCGTGCTTAACTTAGGTGCTGGTTTACCTGTATTTGTCGGTCCAATGATTGTTTATCTATTCATCGGTAGTATAGACGCAATCGGCGTGATTTGGGTCCTTGCCATTTTATACTTTATCAGTACATTCCTGACTTATTTTATTAAAATGCCAAAACATATGCAAAATGGTGAATATACCGCATAATTAGTAATAGCCAAACAATAATTTTAGGAGGTTGTCGTCGATGTTACCAGCAGAAAGAGAACAACATATTATTACATTTTTGAAAGCTAATAAAAAAGCTACGATACACACGTTAGCTAAAGAATTCAATGTACATGAAGCAACGATCCGTCGTGACTTAAATAAATTAGAACAGTACAACCACATCAAGCGGACGCATGGTGGTGTCGTATTAAATGACACGGAGGTTTGGGATGAATTAAACTTTGATGACCGTGAAACAAGTTATTATTATGAGAAAGTAGCTATAGGTCAAAAAGCTGCTGAATTTATTGAGACGAACGACACTTTGTTCATTGATTCTGGATCGACGACATTACATTTTGCGCGTGCGCTTGCACAAAAAAGCAATTTAACAATTATCACTAATGATATTCATATTGCTTCTATTTTAAAATCAACATCTAACCAAGTCATCGTTACTGGTGGTACCTTATATAAAGATAATTACTTATTGAATGGTATGATGACAAACGAAGCGCTTAAACAATTTAACCCTTCTAAATTATTTCTCGCAACACCTGCTATTGATTTAGAAAAAGGCGTTACACACTTTAATGACACACTAGCTTCTACAAAAATACAAATGGTTAAACAAGCCAAAGAAATTTATGTGCTTACTGACAGTTCTAAATTTGACAAAGTGTCTCTTTATCACGTTTGTCCTAATGACGCAATCGATGTATTGGTAACGGACCAAACTAACTCAAAAATTGATTGGCAAAGTTATCACAATCATTTTAATAAAATCATTACAGTAAATGTAAACACACAATCTTAACCCTTTTAAAAAACAGTCCCAATATACAAACACTATTTACTATTTGTGTGAACAAAAAAGCGTGCACCATTAGGTACTGAGCCTATTGATGTACGCTTTTTATTTATCTACTTTAAAATTAAAAAGTCTCAACTTCCGCAAATTGTGATGTGTAAAGTTGTTTATATGGACCGTCTTGTTGCATAAGGGTTTCATGACTTCCCTCTTCCAATATTTGTCCATCTTTTATAAATATTATACGATCTACATCTTTAATCGTTGATAACCTATGCGCAATAATTAAAGATGTTCGATCTTCTGAAAGTTTCTTAAACGCTTTTTGAATTTTATTTTCTGTTTCAATATCTAGTGCACTTGTTGCTTCATCTAAAATAATAATAGATGGGTCTTTCAAAAACATTCTCGCAATCGATATACGTTGTTTTTGTCCACCAGATAATTTTGTACCTCTTTCTCCTACGAGTGTATCAAGTCCGAATGGCAACTCATTTATAAATGTTTCTAGTTGAGCGTTACGGATGGCATTCCATATCTGTGTTTCATCGGCATCTAAATGACCGTAGACAATATTATCCCTTAATGTGCCAGAGAACAAGAAAACATCTTGCTGAACAACTCCAATTTCTGAGCGTAATGAAGCTAATTGGATAGAACGAATACTTTGCCCATCTATTAAAATATCACCTTCATCTACTTCATAAAAGCGTGGTAATAGCGAACTAATTGTAGTCTTTCCACTACCGCTTGGACCAACTAATGCGATCTTCTCACCTTGATGAATTGTTAAATTCATATGATTTAAAATGGGTGTCTCCCCATAGCCAAACGATACATCTTTATACTCAATCGTCTTAGGCTTTGTCGGCATCTTAGTAGCATGTGGATTATCTTGTATTTCGGGATCTAATGCTAAGATTTCTCTAAAATTATTAAATCCTGCAATAGCTTTTGGAAATAATTCGATAATCATGTTAATTTGTTCTAAAGGTTTAAATAATACGTTCGTAATCATAATAAATGCTACGATACCGCCGTAACTTAAATCTCCATGTAATACAAAATAACTACCTACGATTAACACAATAACCAGTGTTAATTTTTGGGCGATATGACTAATCGTAATATTCCATGACATGTAATTATATGCCTTTAATTTGGTAGCTCTAAAATTGTCATTTATACTATTGAATTTCTGTTGTTCATGACGTTCATTAGTAAATGCTTGAACTAATCTAATACCACCAACATTATCTGCTATCAATTCATTAAAACGAGATACATTCGCGAATAACCCTTTAAATGCTCGAGACATTTTTTGACTGAAATATATAGCTAATATAAAAACAATCGGCACGACACAGAATGTAATAAGCGCTAATTTCACATCAATCGTTAACATAATTACAAACGCACCGATTAAAGTCATAATAGATAGAAATATATCTTCTGGGCCATGATGTGCTGCTTCACCAATATCCATTAAATCATTGGTTAGTCGTCCTATTAATTTCCCAGACTTTTGATTATCAAAATACTTAAAGTTTAATTTTTGAATATGACTATATAAATCATTACGCATATCTCGCTCTATATTTGTGCCTAACTTATGACCCCAGTATGTGACAACAAATTTAAGCACTGATTCAATAGCAAAAATGCCTAGTAATACCAATCCAAAAGTTACAATAAGATTCCAATTATTTGTTGGTAACAGACGATCTATGTAAATACTCGTTATGAGTGGAAATATTAACTCTAATAAACCGACAACTATGGCAGAACCAAAATCTATAAAAAATAATCCTTTGTATGGCTTATAATATTTCAAAAATGATTTCACAACATCCCACCTAATCTATAATTTATAAATGTGCATATGCCTTTCATTATGGATTAAGTGATAATTATTATCAATGCTTTTTCATAATTGATCTACATCCATTTTGTAATAGTGATGGTTACTTACCATCATTTTCAACGTTTTATTAAATAATTATCTCATGCCTGTTCTCTGTGTTTATTAAATCTAAGCTGCCACATACTTTTACAATAAAAATAAGAGTGGATCAGAAACCAATTATGATGACATCGGTTTCGTATCACACTCCCTCAATAATAATTAACCATTCATACATTTGTTACAATATTTACTTCGTCACTTTTCGAAATGATAGTTATATGTGGTTAAGTATATAAACCTTTACAACATAACGTAACGCCTATGGTTTTATACTGAAACAGACGTTAGCTATGTAGTCATTGGGTTATTTTCTCCTTCGACCTGTCAATTAACTGACCCTCGGCCAGTTACAAATCTTTGCTAAACTCCAGAATATGATGAGAATCCACCATCGACTGGTACGACTATACCAGTAACAAATCCACTCATAGCGTTATCCATTAACCAATAAAGTGTACCTAAAATTTCTTCAGGTTCGCCAAAACGATTCATTGGTGTTTGGGATAAAATTTTCGAAGCACGTTCAGAATATGAGCCATCTTCATTACGCAACAATGCTTTATTTTGGTTTGTTTCAAAGAAACCCGGTGCAATTGCGTTCACACGAATTTGACCTGCAAAGTAAGTGCTTAACCACTGTGTAAAGTTACTCACTGATGCTTTAGCACCACTATATGCCGGAATCTTAGTTAATGGTGTAAAAGCATTCATAGATGAGATGTTAATAATTGTTCCTGTGTCAACTTCTACCACATCTTCACCAAATACTTGTGATGGTAAGAATGTACCTGTGTAGTTTAACTTAAACACTTTATCTACACCTTCTTCAGTTAAATCGAAGAAGGTTTTGTCACCGTCTTCATCATACATTTCATCATTCGTTGTAGCATTTGGATTATTACCACCTGCGCCATTAATAAGTACTGAAATTTTTCCAAATTTATCGTTAAACGTTTGTTTAGCTTGTTGTAACGACAATTTATCTAATACGTTAGCTACCAGTGCGACGGTTTGTATTCTTTCTTTATCAATTTCATTTTGTAAGTTCACAATTTTCTCTTCGGAGCGTCCTAGTATCCCCACATTCGCACCTTTTTCTACAAGTGCTTTCACAAATGTTGAACCTATTACGCCTGTTGCTCCTGTAATAACGACATTAACGTCTTTAAATTGTGCAGTCATTATTTACTCACTCCTTCAATTAAACCATTAATATATGTTGCTCCTAATGCTCTATCGAACAATCCATAGCCCGCTTTCCCTGTTTCTCCCCAAATCATACGTCCATGATCTGGTCTGATTGTGCCTTTATATTCTATATCTCTTAATGCTTCTACAACTGCTTTCATATCTACAGATCCATTTTTAGATAAGTGGCCTGTTTCAACGAATGAAAATTCATCTAAGCGTTTTACATTACGCATATGCACAAAATGAATATGCGTACCAAATTCCCGAATCATAGTTGGTAAATCATTCTCAGCTAAGGAACCCAGAGATCCAGTACAGAAGCAGATGCCATTATGTTTACTATCATTTATTGCTAGTAATTGTCTATAACTGTCATTATTCTTAATAATACGAGGAATACCAAAGATTGACCATGGTGGATCGTCCGGATGAATCGCTAAATCAATATCGTGCTCAATTGCAGTTGGTAACACTGCGTCTAAGAAATATTTTAAGTTTGCCCACAATTGTTCATCTGACATTTCACGATAGGTTGTAATGAGTTGATTCATCTCTGCTCTCGAATAACTTTCGTCCCATCCCGGCAAATTCAAATCTGTTGTTAAAGGGTCGATGTCTTTCAACTGATCGTGTTTATAAATTAATGTATTAGATCCATCTTCAAGTTCGTAGTCTAGCTGTGAACGAGTCCAATCAAATACAGGCATAAAATTATATGTGACTGTTTTAACGCCATTAGCTGCTAAATTTTTCAATGATATTTTATAATTTTCAATTAAAGCGTCGCGTTCCGTCGTCCCCATTTTAATTTTTTCACTAACCGGAAGACTTTCTACCACTTCAAATTTTAAGCCTTCCGCTTCAATAGATTGTTTTAACTGAGAGATTCTTTCGGAAGTCCAAACTTCACCAACTGGTATATCATAAATCGCCGTAACAATTTGCTTCATATCTGGTATTTGTTTAATATTTTTTAAAGTCACGGGGTCATCTTCCCCGTACCAGCGAAATGATAATTCCATAATTATTCCTCCTTAACTCCTTCAATTTTGAATAAATTAACTGCATTGTTATAGCAAATATCTTTCACCATTTGATCAATTGTCGATGGTGATAATGCAATTTCTCCTTTTTCAATCTTTTCTCCCAAGAAATTACATAATATTCTTCTAAAATACTCGTGTCGTGTATAAGAAATCATGCTACGAGAGTCTGTTAACATGCCGACAAATTTAGACAATAAACCAACGTTGGCATAATCTACTAGGTGACGTTCCATGCCTTCTTTAGTATCATTAAACCACCATGCTGCACCTAACTGTACTTTGTGTTCACTATTTGAAAAGTTACCAGCAGTCGCTTGGACCATTAAATGATCATTTCCATTATTAGGGTATATAATAGTGTCTGAAAGTGCCTGATGTTGCTCAAGATGGTCTAGCATAGCATTTAACCTTTTTGCGCTGAGTTGTTCTCCAACACTATCGAAACCACTATCTGGGCCTACTTTGTCATACATATTTGTATTATTATTTCTTGTAGGACCTAAGTGGAATTGCACTACCCAATTTAATTCGTGATAGACTTTACTAATTTCTGTTAAAATATAGCCGGCTAATTCATATTGTTCAGTTTCTGAAACACTTTGACCACTTACTAATGTTTCAAATATCGTATTAGCTTCTTCAGACGAAGCAGTCATTAATGGTGTTTTTTCAAAACTTTGATCCGAACTTCTAGCTCCTTGTCTATCAAAGTAATGCACACGTGCTTTCAATGCTTCGATATAATTATTTAAGTTATTAATGTCACAATCAGTCGCTTCATCTAATTTAGTTATTTTTTCTTGCACTGTGGCACTACTTAAAAATACATAGCTATCCGGTCTAAATGTAGGACACACCTTGAATGTTACTTTTTTATCTTCATTTAATAATTGATGATATTTCAAATCGTCACATGGGTCATCTGTCGTACATACAACTTTCACATTACTTTGCTTTATTAAATTCTGTGGTGTGTGTGACGTCTTAGCTAATTTACGGTTTAATGATTTATAAAGTTTTTTTATATTTACTTTATCTAAATCAGTATCCTCATTAAAATAACGTTTTAATTCAAGTGCACACCAATGGTACATCGGATTAACGATTGAATATGGCAACATATGCATAAATGCTTGGAATTTATCAAAGTCATCTGCATTACCAGTGATATATGCTTCTTCAATACCGTAGGCCCTCATTAACCGCCATTTATAATGATCTCCCCCTAGCCAAAGCTGCGTAATATTCTCATAATTTTTATTTTCATAAATTTCTTTAGGGTCTAAATGACAATGGAAATCATAAATAGGTAAATCTTTCGCCTTTTCATATAACTTCACTGCTGTTTTATTGTTTAGTAAAAAATCATCAGTAATTAATGACATAATATTTTGCTCCTTTTCTATAATCCTAATAATTTAGGAAGGAATAATGAAAGTTCTGGGATAAATGTTATAAATAGCATCAAGATAATTAATGCGATGAAATATGGTACTAAATATTTAAATACTGCTTCTACACGTACGCCGCCAACACTTGCACCTACAAATAATGCACTACCTACTGGTGGTGTGATGTTACCAATGCATAAGTTAAAAGCGATAATAATCCCAAAATGAATTGGGTCTATACCTAAAACTTCTGAAATTGGTAAAAATATCGGCGTAAATATTAATACAGCTGGCGTGATATCCATAAATGTGCCGATTACCAGTAAAATGACATTTATTAATAGTAATAAAATGATTGGATTATCAGTCATAGAAATAATGCCATTTGAAATAGCTTCAGGTAACCCCGTATAACTCATAACAAGTGAGAACAATGCAGAAGCAGTAATTAAGAACAATATCATCCCACTTATCTCTGCAGTCTCTTTTATCACATTAGGAATTTGTTTCAATGATAAACTTTTATAAATAAGCGATAATATAGTCGAATAAAGTACGGCTACAGCTGCGCCCTCAGTCGCAGTAAATATGCCTGAAACGATACCGCCAATAACAACGACAATTAATAACAAACTCGGCAAAGCATCTAATGTTAAAAACAATTTATCTCTCCAACCAATACTTTCGGACACTTTATATCCTTGTTTTTTCGCCATAATAAAAGCTATTATCATACATGCAATGCCCCACAAAATCCCTGGTATATAACCAGCTATAAATAATGCAGCAATCGATGTACCTCCACTCACAAGCGAGTAAACAATGAGTAATGAACTCGGTGGAATCAATAAACCTGATGGCGCCGAGGCAATATTAGCAGCTGCCGAGTATTCTTTTCTATATCCTTGTTTTTCTTCCATAGGTCCCATGATGCGCCCCATTGCTGCTGCGGCTGCTACGCTTGATCCTGAGATTGAACCAAACAACATGTTGCCAACAATATTGGTATGCGCTAATGACCCAGGCAAACGACCTACAAGCACTTTTGCAAAGTTAACTAACCTAAATGCAATGCCGCCATTGTTCATTATGATACCTGCCAAAACGAATAGTGGTATGGCGAGCATCGTAAAATCGTCAATACCTGTAACCATACGTTGCGCTGCCGTCACTATGGTCACATCAAATGGTAAAATCATTAACAACGTGATGAGCGAACTCAAAATAATCGCTAGTGCAATAGGCAAACCGAATAATAGGAAGAAGAAAAAAGTTATAAACAATACTAAACCTGCCATTATTGTCATATACGCTCACCTCCATCTTCCTTATTAGCTTCTTGGACTGTCGCTAATTCTTGTTTATCTAACAGGTTATATATAGCATAAAAAATAATAAACAAACCAGAAACAGGAAGTGCGCTATACATCACAGCCATTGATAAACCAGTTGAAGGTGCTATTTGTAACCATGTTAATTTAACTACCTCATAACCGCCCCAAATCATAAGAACCAGTGCTACAATAATTAAAATAATATCCGAAATTTTTTCCATTATTAATTGTATTTTCTGTGGTAATTTTTCACGGATAAATAATATAGCTATATGCTGTTTGATACCGAACACATAACTTGCACTTAGTAATCCAAACCAAATTAGTAAAAATCTTACTATTTCTTCACTTACAGTACTTGGACTATTAAAGATAAAACGTGTCAACACTTGGTAAATCGACAGGATAACCATTACGAAAAGGGCAATACCAGCTAAAGTTAGCAATAATTTATCAATGATTGTCTTTGCTTTCTTCATAGCGTTGTTCCTCCTTTTCGATTAATTTATAATCCGCTTTAGTGTCTGGATTCTTTTTAAATTCATCTTGTAAAGGTTTTGAAGACGCTTTGAATGATGATTTATCTACGTTATGGAATTTCACACCCATTTTTTCTTTAGCTGTTTTCTTACTATCCTCAATCGCGTTATCCCAAATCGTTTCATGTTTGTCAGTTGAATAAGCCGCTGCATCTTTAAGCCACTGTTGTTGTTCTTTAGAAAAACTGTCGTAGGTTTCTTTATTTATTATTAGTATGTCTGGAACTATGGCATGCTCCGTATAGTAATAATGTTTAGCAACCTCACCATGATTATTACTTGTTAATGCTGTTTCGTTATTCTCCCCAGCATCAATCACACCTGATTGCATTGCAGTGTACACCTCTCCAAAATCCATAGGTGTAGGCGTACCGCCAAGAGATTTAATTAAATCGACGCTTGTTTTACTAGGCTGCACACGAGTTTTTAGCCCTTTTAAATCCTTACTTGTTTCAACTTTTTTATCTTTTGTATAGAGATTACGCATGCCTGCATCGTAATAAGTAATACCTAAAAATCCTTTATCAGCAGTTGATTTAAAAAATGCATCTTGTACAGATTGTTTTTGCATCACATGTCGATAACTATCTTGCGACTCAAATAAATAAGGCATATTAAACAAGGAGTACGTTGGAGAAAAACTTTCTAATGCCCCTGCTGAAACCTTAGTCATCTGTATTGCGTTTGTTTGTGTCATTTCTATAGCTTCACGTTCACTACCTAATTGTCCATTTGGATATATATTAACTTTTATCTGTCCATGGGATTCTTTTTCTAATCTATCTTTAAAAATCTCAAGTGATTTGTGTACTGGATGTTCGGTTGGCTGATTATGCGCTAACATAATTTCTTTTTTCTTACTTTCTGCGCTAACTTTAGAATCTGATAACACAATAACTAACATGCCAGCTAAAAAGAATACGCTTACAAACAGAGCTAAAAATTTTTTCATGTTTTTCGCTCCTTTTAATTTAGACCTTAACGTTTCAGTTCACCAAAGTGCGACGACAGGTTATGAACTGCACTTTCTTCTATATTTAATGCATCTTTATTTGTCGTATGTTGTATCACTGAGCATTTTGTAGCAAAATCAGTTATAGCATTTAATTGCCATCCCTTTGCTAGACCATGTAAAAATCCAGCCATAAACGCATCGCCAGCTCCAATACGGTTAAGTACGGTATATGGATATGCTTTACCACTTATGAATTTTTCACCAGCTAGTGCAATTCCTTGCAATGTACTTTGTTCAATATCTCGATTACTGGAAGCCATTAAATCTATATCAAATCGCTTTTGTATTGTCTTAGCACAAGTTTCAATATCATCATATTCGTCATTCGTTTCTAACAAGTGAGTAGCGTCTTTCTTGCCAAAGAACAATACATCTACAAGTGGTAATACAGATTGAATTACCGGTAATGCCTCTGCTTTTGTCCATAAATTGCTACGGAAATTAATATCAAATACAATTTTAGTACCTTGTGCTTTTAATTCTGTAACTACTGATACAATTTGCTCACGAATAGCCTTATTAACAGCTAATGTAATACCTGTGAAGATGAAGAAATCGCCACTTTGTGTAGCTAAGCCGTCGATAACTGTGTTTCCATGTTGCGCAAATGTAGAATACTCACGATCATATATAACTTTTCCGCTTCTATAACCAAAACTTTCTTCCATGTAATAAGTCCCTATTCTACCTTGCTGTTGTTTCACGAATTCAGTACCTACACGTGTTTGATACATTTTTTGTAATGCTATGTGACTCAGTGCATGTTGTGGTAACACCGTTAACATCTCTGTTTTATGACCAAATTCTGCTAATGTAATGAGCGCATTCAATTCTGCGCCGCCGACATTTACGTCAAATGTATGTGTATCTTTAAGCTGTTCATAATTAGGCGGAGTATAGCGTAGTAACACTTCACCAAATCCAAATACCGTCATAAATTACCCCTCGCTTTTTAATTCATCTACATAATCCATTAAACCTACTTTACCTTGTTGTTGATAAATTTTTGTAATTTCACTTCCGATACCGACCGCAAAGCTTCCTGCGTCTAACCATTCTTGATGATTATCTTTACTAACCCCTCCTGTAGGAACAATTTCAATTTGAGGTAGAGGTCCTTTAAAATCTTTTATAGATTTTGGAGAAAACTGTGTCGCAGGAAATAGTTTCAATACTTTGCAACCGTATCGTAAAGATTCGACCATTTCTTTAACAGTCATACATCCAGGAATATAAGGTACATCATATAGATTAGCCATTTTCGCCGTCTCTTTATCAAAAGATGGACTTACTATAAATTTGGCACCATTTAAAATGGCATTACGTGCAGACACGCTATCTAATACTGTGCCAGCACCAATAAGCGCATCTTCTCTCTTTGATAACTCACCAATAATATCGATGCCATTCGGAGTTGTTAACGTTACTTCAATAACATTAAGACCCTTATCTATGATTGTATGCGCAATATCTAAAAATGATTCAGCATCATCAGTACGCATCACCGCAATATGTTGTTCTTGTTGAATTACTTTCATTGTCTCTACGGAATTCATCTTGTCATCCCCTTTTTAAAAAATAGTTCGACCAAAAATAACAACGTTGTTATTAATATTCAAAAAAATATTGTAATGCTTGTCTCTATGGTATAATTAATTCTAACTTAAATCAATCTATTTCAAGGAGAAGTTTTATGGCTGTGACTTTAAAAGATGTTGCCGAAGCCTGTGGTGTCAGCTATTCCACAGTCAGTAAAGCATTAAAAAATTCCCAATTAGTTAAACCAAAAACAAAACAAATGATTCAACAAAAAGCGGTTGAGATGAATTATATCCCAAATCATTCTGCAAGAGCACTTGTTTCTAAAAAAAGTGGCACAATTGGATTAATCTGGCCATCTGTGGATCGTGTTGCTGTAACACATCTCATTACAGAAATTAATTTAGCTATTAAATCATTAGGTTATGTTATGTTTGTGTCAATCGATGATGTTGCTGCTGCTTCAAAAAAATTTGTTGAATTTGGCTGTGACGGTATTGTAATCTTCGATGAAGGCGACGACTCTAACCTACCTCCAGAAATATATAACAATGTGCCTGTGGTTGCTTATGGTGTTGACCGTACAATTCCCTACCCTATTATTAACGTAAATCACGCAGAAGCTATGGTCTTAGCAATAAAAGGATTGCTTGCTAAAGGCATCGATACAATAGACTATATTGGTGACATCAATACAACAGACGCTCGACAAATTGCTAAAAAAGAAGCCATTGTAAATTACTGCGAAAACAACAATGTTACCTACCGAATTATCGATTCTAACGGATTGAACGCAATAGATGCTGAAGCTGCGGTCAAACAATTTTTAAATAACGAAGCACTCTCTTCTGGTGTCATTTGCGGGAGCTATGATATTACGGTAGGTACGATTAATGCTATGGATTCAAATCAACAACCTATAATTTATTCTTATGACAATATTCCACAAATAAAAAAATTGGATTACCCAGTTCAAGCTATAGGTGTACCGACTGCTGAAATTGCACAGCAAATTGTCACAACTTTAGATCAAGTTATCAAAGGTGAACCTACAGAATCTGCGTATCACCTACATCCTTCTACAAGCAATGAAGACTAATTAATATATTGATATATACTATAAAAAAAGCGCCCAAGACTACATGGACAGTGTAGACTTGGGCGAAATTGTTTGAGAGATATTTATCTAGAGGGTTAATGCATTTTTATGACTTCAAACGAAATATCCATTTCGTTCAATGTATTATAGTTTCGTCTGGTAATTGTTTTTAAAATCTAATAAGTGACTTCATAAATGCGTATGTCATCTTATCGATTTACTACAACAGCCAGTATAACAATAAGTTTTGTTAAACACAGTTAATATAACGTATAGATAGGTTCATTATTTCATCTATGTGTGGCGTCTTGTATCGAAATGATGTTTTATCAATAGCGTTGGATGGGGTGTTTTTAACTTCATGACTGGGAGAAAGTTAATTTATCATTAGTTTTATTTACCATTTCGAATTATTATGTTTATATTCTCACAAGTAACACATCATTCATCTGTTTAAGGCTTACAAATAACAACCATGTTAGGTTATGCTACATCGACTCTGTGTAGCAATAATGTATTACCCAGGCAATACACAATTTCAGGCACTTTTAATTCACATAGTAAGTTATGAACCCTAGTTAATAAAACGCTTTCTATTAAGCTGCTGTTGTATCTTAGGTGTACGATAAAATAAATACATTATGAAATACTTATCTATAAATCATTATAAATGATTTATTAGTGAGTACTCATAACCCTCTACGAATCTATTATAGTATGATAATTAACATGATTAAAATACATAGTTGGAATATTAAACATTCCCTTTTAGAATACTTGGTGCTAACTAAATATAATAATTAACTAGTATAATTTTATATTTAGTTGTAATCTGTTAAAAATTGAATCCATTCATGTGTTACATGGTTCATATAACTATCTTTTTTCCAAATCAAACCTAAATTCCATGCAGCATCAGCCCCAGTAATTTCAATGCCAACAACGTCATCATTCAAAATGCGTACAATACTCTCAGGCAAAATACTCACACCAATTCCATCTCGAATCATATTTTCTATAAAAGTAATTTGTGACATTTTTGCTACTGTTTTCGGATGAAAGCCAACTTTCCTACAACTTTCGATAATCTGGTCTTTTAAATAATAATCATCATGAAACATGATAAATTTTTCACTCTTCAAATCCCCTAGATACACAGATGAGTATTTCGCTAACTCAGCATTTTTATCGACCACTAGTAATAACTTTTCGTTATATAAAGGTACTGCATGGTAAATATCATCATCTACAGGCAACGTAGTAATACCAACGTCAATTTCGTCGCTATTCAAATAAGATTCAACAGCTTTTCCACCACCTTCTATCACTTCATACGTTACATTTGGATATTTATTATGAAATTCATTTAAACTTTCTGTAAATAAACGAACATTCATAATAGCAGAAATACCAACACGAATATGTCCTCGTTCTAAGTTTGTGACGTCCCCCATTTCTAGCGACAAATCATCCAGTACAGCCAAAGCTTCCACGCACTTATCATAAAATATTTGACCAATATCTGTCAGTATAATGTGCTTTTTTCGTCTATCGAATAAAGTAATACTAAATTCATCTTCAATACTTTTGATATTCTTACTAATTGTAGACTGCGCGATATAAAGATGTTCCGATGCCTGTGTCATACCACCATTTTTCACAACTTCCACAAAATACTTCATTTGCTTAATTTCCATTTCAAACTCCTCTATACCCTCTGTTTAATTATTATCAGTAATTGATTTGATTCTTCGATGTGACAAATTTATCACTTCAATTTTTTAATTGCTTCTTCCGCTGCTGCTGCGATGATTTTGTCATCAGGTTTCGCGTTTTTTTGAGCTTGTTTCGTATAAACTGCTAAAATAATTGGCTTTCTATGTTTATCAGTATATATGAATGCTAAATCATTGCGTGTTCCATAAGTTAAACCTTGGCCACTCTTATCTCCAACAATATATTGTTTAGGCACACCAGCTTTTATCAAACTATCACCAGTTTCATTTTCAATCATAACTTGTTTTAATAACGCTTGATTGTCTTTATCCATTTGGTTGCTAGCTAACAATTTATGCAAGGTTGTTGCTGCTGCTCTTGGAGTCGTAGTATCAGCAATTTTAGTTGGATCGTAATCATTTAAATCTGGTTCTAACCTTTGAGGTTTTGAAATATAATCTCCTAGGCCTTGAAGTTCATTGTTAAACCCTTCAATGCCGCCAATTT
This sequence comes from Staphylococcus sp. KG4-3, assembly GCF_033597815.2. Classification (NCBI taxonomy): domain Bacteria; kingdom Bacillati; phylum Bacillota; class Bacilli; order Caryophanales; family Staphylococcaceae; genus Staphylococcus; species Staphylococcus halotolerans. Next base: position 483,424 of record NZ_CP166245.1, on the reverse strand, counting down.
CATGTATAATCTTATTATTTGCAGTGTTATCACTTTGGAGCATAGATGCCTGTACTAAACTTTTCAATGACATTGTTTTACCTATGTATTTTTCGGTAACTGGAGAATACGCAACAATATCTCGTTCATTAATTTTTATCTTTTTATTAAGCTTACCGTTAGGCACATTATTGAGTAAAACCCCACTCGCAATGGCTTTATAGGTAGAGGCAAATGCAAATCTTTCATCTGAGTTATGTTTGTATACTTTACCATTATCAGTATTCATACCGTAAACACCTATAGTGACATCATTCTCTTGTTCAATATGTTTAAGCTCACTCGCAGATGCGCTATTATAATGCGTTAAATGTGCTAATATCAATGTAAACATACTCACCAAAGTAGCTAGAAATATTTTTTTCATAAGAAACACCATCCTCTTAATTGTTTAAAATGTTTTTATTAAACTTTTTTATAATTATAACTGTAAAGTTAACTAAATAAAATCAACATTATAAAGAAATGAGACAGAAACCTAATTTAATTTTAAAAGTCTTTTTCGTCACGCACCGTCAAATTAATTAGAGTTGAAGGGTGTAAAAGCTTAATCTGCGTTAAAATTCATGCATAAGCAATTCTTTCTCAATATACTGATTACAAGCGCTTTCGCCCTTGCATAAGAACTACTACCTCTTAAAAGCGGAACACCTGAGTTAATACTCATGTGTAAGAACCACTAACTCATTATTTGAGAAGTGATTCTTTAAAGCAGTAGTTCTTTAGAGAAGTGGGTTAATGATTACCTGAGCTTGCGCTCATGCATAAGTCCCACTAACCCTTAAAAGCGGAACACCTGAGTATACACTCATGTGTAAGAGCTACTAACTTTATAAATTAAGAAGTGGCTCTTTAGTGAAGTGGGACTTTATAATAATCAAGGCTGAGACAATTAAATTTGCCCCAGCCTCTCTATTCACTATTTTAAATTATTATTGCTATTAGATTATTCTATTGACCTATTGTCATTTCCATTAAATTGTCTTTTTGGTCAAAGAAAGCTGTATAGAAGCCATCATTTGTTTCATATTTAACAAACGTACCATCTTTATTACCTAATTTCCCTTCCTCAATAATTTCATTAGAATTGTGTGCATCTTTGAAAGTTTCTTTAGAAACTGAGTCCGGCTTTGTGAAGAATGTTATTTGAACTACTTCATTATCGCTATTAAAGGATACAGAAGTATCGTAGATTTTTTTAACGTGGTCAAACTCTTTCTTAGCATCAGTATCTACTTTATAACCGTTAATTGAAACATTGTCATATTTTAAAGCACGTACAAAGTTATAATCTTGAGTGAATGATGGGTCATATGTTGTATAGCCCTCATAGTTATACCATGGTGTTTCAGCTTTTAGTTCTGCATTACTTTCAGCATTTGCACCACTCGCACCACCTTCACCATGTCCCCATTTTTGCTCTTGCTCAGCTGCTTGTGCAGTTGGACTATTTGTCGTAATATATGCTGCTGAAGAACCTAGCACAAGTGTTGAAACAACGACAGTTGCTGAAAGTATCTTCCCTGTTTTACGCATAATAAATCACTCCTTTAAATTTATGTCCTTTTTTGCCAAACAACAAATTTTCGTAATTAATGAATTTCTATTTGATATAGATAACCTTGTTTATCAAAGTACACATTATAATAACTTTCATTTTTTTCATATCTAACAAAACTACCTACATCACCTGGTGTTTCTCCCTCTGCTAAAATGTCATTACTTTGATGCGCATTTTTGAATTCAGTTTTAGAAATTGTATCAGGTTTTGTAGCAAATCTTAATAACACAACTTCATCTTGTTCATTAAAGTTAATCATTGTATCGTATAACATTTTTGAATGATTAAATTCTTTATAAGCATCTGGGTCCACTTTATATCCATTAATTGTGACATTATCGTATTTTAGCGCCTGTACAAAGTCGTCATCTACTGGGAATGACGCATCATGAGTTGTGTATCCATCATAATTATACCACGGTGTTTCAGGTTTTAGATCAACACCACCCTCGCCATCTCCCCATGTTTGACTTGTTTTTGTTTCTGCTTTTGCTTCTGATTTTCTTTCTGGATTGCTACTCTCGTTAAATACGCAAGAGATTGCCCTAGAAACAGTACCATCGTTAAGCCTACTATTGTACATAACCTGACTAAATAACGAATATAATCACTCCTCCATTTTTGTAGCACCTATCTGCAAAAGTGTAATTATTCACTTTCATCATACACCTAATATTTTTAATTGCAAGATAATATTAAACATTTAATTAATTAATTTTCTAGTTTTACCGGTATAATGAAAACGGTTTATTGTAATTATTTTTGCTTTGTTTTAAAATGTTTCTCATGACTAAAATTAATTTTCTTTCAAAACATTTAATGTCTGATGTATATAACAGAGATATTAATTAATTTTGTCATATTCAAAGGGGGAAACATCTATTGACAACTCAAGATTATCAACTATTGATTATAACTGTAATCAGTATTGTGTTACTGATTTTTTTAATCACTTCTAAATTAAAATTCCATCCACTACTAGCGCTGTTGCTTACAGCCATATTTGTTGGATTCACCTCGGGGTTAGGTATCGATAAAATTGTCGAATCGATAGAAGCAGGTGCCGGTTCTACACTTGGAGAAACTGGAGTAACTATTGCTCTAGGAGCAATGCTCGGCAAGATACTATCCGACTCTGGTGCAAGCGACAAAATTGCTTCATCTATACTACACAACGCATCTTATAAAAAATTACCTTGGATGATGGCATTGGCTGCGTTTATCATTGGTATTCCAATGTTTTTCGAAGTCGGGTTAATAATGCTTTTGCCACTGATTTTTACAATTGCTAAAAAATTGGAAGACGAAAATAAAATTAAAGGATCTGCGTATGTTGCAATTGGCGTACCTGTTATTGCAGCATTAGCAACTATGCATGGTATGGTACCACCGCATCCAGGTCCTCTTATTTCTGTAAACCAATTTAATGCTAACATAGGTTTAACGATGATTTTTGGTATTATCTGTGCCATTCCAACTATTATCATCGCCGGTCCTTTATACGGAAAATTTATTACACCTAGATTATCCGTAAAGCCAAATCAAGATTTGTTAAACCAATATACTTCAGAAGATGATAATAAAGATGAACAATCAGAATCGGTATCAACCATTTTAGCTTTTTCAACCATTTTAGTACCTGTCATCATGATGTTATTACATGCAATTGCAGGTGTTTTCTTTGGAGAAAAAACAATACAATATAAAATTTTTGAATTTTTAGGAAGTCCGATCATTGCAATGTTTATTGGTGTACTCTATGCCATAACCGTACTTGGTTATTTTAATAAACAAGATACACAAAAAATCCGTGATGCTTTAGGTAGTAGCTTAAAACCTATTGCAGGAATCATACTCATTATTGCTGGTGGTGGCGCATTTGGTCAAGTCCTCGAAGATTCAGGGGTAGGTACTGCTATTGTTCACCTAGCACACAGCTTTTCGTTATCTCCATTACTCATGGGTTGGGTGGTTGCTGCACTATTATCCATTTCAACAGGCTCTGCAACAGTTGGTATCGTTGGTGCAACTAACTTAATCTTTCCACTTGTTCAAGCAGATCCTAGTATAAATAAAGAATTATTAACTATTTCAATTGGATCAGGTTCATTATTCTTCAATTATGTGAACCATGGTGGATTCTGGTTAGTCAAAGAATCTTTTGGTATGTCCATGGGTGAAACATTTAAAACTATTACTATCGTACAGTCGATTGTCGGTATTTGTGGTTTAATCATGGTATTGGTATTAAATGCAATTATAGGTATTTTTTAAGACAAAAAAGGAGCTATTCCTCAAACTTGGAATAACTCCTTTTTTGTCTTTGCTTATTTTTGACAACACTATACTTACAATAGCGTATCTTTATTAGACATTAATTGATTATAACCATCTAAATAAACTTTTTCTGATTCTGATGCTTTATCATAAGAGTTCATAGCACGATGCCATAGTGGATATATAGGCTCTGGGTTAGTTAAATCAGTAATTGCGGCTGTTTCTTGATTAGTTAATTTTAAATTATATGAAGCAATATTATCTTGTAGTTGTTCTTTCGTTCTAGCAGCTAAAACAAGAGAATCGACGTTGGGACGCTCTCTAAGCCACGCAAGTGTGACTTGAGCAACTGAAACACGATGTTGCACAGCAATTTCTTGTAAGGTATCTATGAGGTTATAAAATAACGTTTTATCTTTGATATATGGTTCTGCCCAACCATCACCTTGTCTTGTGCCGGACTCCCCAGACTGTTGTCTATTAATCTTACCTGTTAGTAACCCTTCTCCTAAAGGGGACCAAATGCTATTACCTATACCTAATTCTTTGGCAGCAGGTAATAACTCATATTCTGCTTCTCTTGATTCAGGCGTATAATAAATCTGTTGTGCAATTGGAGGTGCCATATTATTTGCTACTGCTAAAGTATGTGTCTTAGCTAATGCCCAACCACTATAATTAGACACGCCCCAGTAACGTATCTTACCTTTTCTAATCAAATCATTCATCACTTGTATCGTCTCTTCTACAGGCGTTTGGCCATCCCATAAATGCGTATAATATAAGTCAATATAATCTGTGTTCAAACGTTTTAAAGAAGCATCAATTGAGCGCTCTATGTTCACTCTCCCTGCTCCACCATCATTTGGATTATCTGTTAATTGAAACCCTGTCTTACTGCTGATAACCATCTGTTCACGTTTATCTCTAATCGCTTTACCTAATGCAATTTCCGCATCACCTTTAGCGTATAAATTAGCAGTATCGAATTGGTTGATACCTTGATTTAATGCATAATCTATCACATAGTCAGTCAACTCTTGAGACATACCACCTGCATTTTCAAAACCATTTGTACCTGCGAACGGAATACTACCAAGAGCATATTTCGATACCGATAAGCCTGAATTACCTAACAATTTATAATCCATAGTTATCCTCCTTATTAATATAGTTTTAACTATTTTCCCTTTAAAAGTAAATTTAAATCAAAATGACTTTTATAAAAATATATAAACCATATCTTCATGGCTATTTAACATTTATATTTTTAATGAAATATACGTCAAACTCAAACTTTTGTTGGTACACATCATTACTAATTCTAGTTATGATGAACTTATAGTTAACTTAATTTTGAAAGGATGTTTTTAATGGTAACAATTTTACAAGTAGATTTTCCTTTAGAGGGACCATTTGGTAATGAGATGGCTCAACAATTTGAAGATTTAGCAACATCTATCAATCAGGAACCAGGATTTTTATGGAAGATTTGGACTGAGAATGAGTCAGAACAAGAAGCAGGAGGTATTTACGCATTTGATAATAAAACTCATGCAAAGCAGTATTTAGAGATGCATAGCCAACGTATCAAATCTATGGGTGTACCTTTTGTAAATGCTAAAGTATTCGATGTTAATGAAAGTCTCACAAAAATTAATAAAGGTCGTATAAATTAAGCTATTACAATCAAAAACGCTCTCAACACATACTATCAGATGTATATGTTGAGGGCGTTAATTTATACCACGTAAAATTATTTCACTGAATTTCTCACAAAATCTATCGTATTCATCCATATGATATGACCAATCAATTCTGAAAAATGTTCTTCTGGTGGTATTTTATCAACTTTAGGCGTAAGTTTTAGTATGGGTAAAATAATCTCATGAAATAACACATGGATACCTATACCAAACATTCCACCTTTCCATCTTGAAATTGAGTTGTATTTTTCACTTAATAGTGCGTACAATGTAGCATTGACTATAGAAAAACCATAGTGAATACCCATGACTGAAAACGATACTTCATTGCCATTATATACATAAGATGCATTACGTATTTTATCAGGCACGTTAAATATTTCCATCATCTTAACAGGTGGTGGTTCTTCATCACGTTTAGGCGTTCGTGGTGGTAAAAGACCTTCCCACCCTATTTTTACAGCGCCTGCTAAGAAACCGCCGATGGTGCCTGTAAGCACAACACGTTTAATTGAAAATCTGACCATATCCTCACCCCTTCAAATATCTTGTAATATTACAATTACCCTAAATGTAGTGAATTATTTAAACAAGATAGGACAAAGGAATCGGAGAAAGTTCATTTCCCAAGAAATTTTAATTTATTGTAACTCTTTCATACCTTCTATAAACTTTTCATAAGTAATTTCATTTTCGGAGAACTGAGCAACAAGCATATACATTTGCTCATTTTTTGTATGTTCTTGTTTATATAATAGTGTGTCAGCTTGTGTTTCTGCTGGTAATGGATTAATAACGTGTTCACATTTTGAAAATGCTTGATAGTAACGCATACCAAATAGCCGTTGGGAAACTGCATTGATATGAATAGCGTCTGGATTAGAAGTTAATCCTTCTGCCGTAACATAATAGCAATTGTCTTTTTCTTCAGCCGTTCGCTGTAAAACCTTATTAATTTCTTTATATTCTATGGCACTTTGACCAAATGCTGACTTCCCTAAGAAATCTGGAAGTAAACCTACCACAAACGGTACTTCAGGCAGATTTAACGTTGTTCTAAAATGATCAATAAGTTCATTTAATTTTAAAGCATATGTTTGATATTGTTGATTTAAACTATCGCTCTCACCTTGATGCCATAATATGCCTATAATTTCACTCGTTTCTTGTGCAAATTGCGCTTCAGTAATAGCATGCCTAGCAAGTACGCTTTCTGGTTCCCAATCATCTATAGAGGTACCACCATCTGCACAAGGTATCAAGCCTATCGTTTCATTAGGGTGGTCATCTAACCATAATTTAGCAAATGAGGCAGCTGGTCCAACACCAGCTACAGAACGATCACTATGAATCGGCTCATCCATCATTTGCCACCTACCATTTTTAAGAACCATAATACGCTCATCTAAAATAGGCGAAACATCTTCCAAGTAACCTCGCCCTGCCATATTTGACTGCCCTATTAGCAATATTGATTTCATATTAAAACTTCCTAACTTAATTACGTATTTGTTATAAGCATCATACTATATTCACGTAGTTAAGAAAATGAATTGCTTTAAAATTTCGCACTGTTATAAAGTATAAATCTTCACTAAGAATAATACATTTTCACCTAAAAGTGTTTACGTATCGATAAAAAAGTGAATTTAATTACTAATATGAACATATCGGAGGATGTAACTATGACAAGAATATTTGTTACTGGTACGACAGGATTAATAGGTACTAAATTAACACAAAGATTACTAGAAGAAGGCTATCAAGTCGCTGGATTCACGACATCACAACAAGGAAAGGCAAAGCTGGTAGATAATGGCGTTAAGGCATATATTGGAGACATTTTAAAATATGATACAGTTGAAGCTGCAATAGCTGATTATCAGCCAGATATTATTATGAATGAGATTACAGATTTAAAAAATATAGATATGTCAGCCAATACAAGAGTTAGAATTGAAGGAACTAAACATCTTGTCGAGGCCGCTTTAAAAAATGGTGTAAAACATATGCAATCTCAAAGTATTGCTTTTACTTATGAAGGTGGTAATACGTTAGCAACAGAAAACACACCCCTTGATTATAATGCAATAGGAGATCGTAAAACTACAGTTGAGGGTGTTGAAGGTTTAGAAAGCGAAACTGCACGTATTGAAAATTATGTTGTACTTCGCTACGGCTTACTATATGGTCCAGGTACATGGTACGGCAAAAATGGCCTGATATATAATTCGTTTATCGAAGGAGCTGTCACAATGACTGATGGCATACAATCATTTATTCATATTGATGATGCGGTAGAAGTAGCAATTCAAGCATTAAACTTTGAGTCAGGTATTTATAATATCGTGGATGATGAACCAGTTAAAGGTGATGTATGGGCACAATGGTATGCAGACTTATTAAATGTGAATCCTAAAATCAACATCCAACCTTCAGAATCACATGAACGTGGTGCTAATAATACTAAATTCTACGACCAAGGTGGAAAACTAATTTATCCTTCATGGAAACAAGGCATGGATCCAATTAAATAATTAAACAGTAAAAAACCCCTAAAGTTTAACTCTAGGAGTTTTTTACTGTTGATGGATCAGTTTAGTACTTCCATAGCTATTTCATTTTTTCTGTGTTTTTCTAGTTCTAGAAATGATATATAAAATAACGACCAAGCACAGCGCAATTAATAAGTACCATCCATATCGACTTACCATATAGATATAATTCTGCTTAAGTGGTGTCACTATAACGCTTGGTTGTTTCATATCACTTGTGAGATATTGTCGCTTAGTATCCGCAACTAATAATTGATTGTTTTTAACTTCAAACTTAATTTGTTGTCCTTTTTCTACTACGTCACGTAAAGGCGTTTCGACGTTATACCATTTACCATTGATAAACTGCTTACCTTTAGGCATAACTTCTTTATATTCAAATTGATTATATACCTTATCCAATAGCGCATTGCCGATAACGTGTCGTTTGTACTCTGAATCATCAACGTCCCAATGCCCTACTCCCATAACTACTTGTACGAGTCCAAAGTTTCCTCTATCTATTGTAGCAGTATAGTTATATGCTGCTTTATCACTAGATCCTGTCTTTAATCCATTTGTCCCTTTATATTCATGAACATCGCCTTCCAATGAATGATGATACGTATGGAAATGTTCTTCATATGGTGTATTGGGTTTGCTGGTGTATGTAATATGTTTTGTAAAAGACGTTAAATATGGATATGTATTTTTTAAATAAAAAGCCAATTTGGCAAAATCTCGTGGCGTCGATGAATTATCTTCATCTAAATTACTACCTGGTGGTAAATATTCATTTCCGACACTACTATTTTCAGCACCAAATGGATTGGTAAAATGTGTGTGCTCCATCTTGAGCTTTTTAGCTTTTTGATTCATCATTGTTACAAATTTACTCGTGTCAGGTTCCACTTGTTGCATGAGCATGCGTGTTGCAACATTCGAACTAGGTACAATCAGTAAATTAATAAGTTCTTTTATAGTATATTGTGTTCCCTCATGCATGATATTATTGCTTAGTAACGGATGATGACTAAAACGTTCATCATCGGCAGTTACAGTCACTGCTTTATCCATGGTGAGAGTGCCATCTTGAATTCTTTCTAACACAATTGATAATGTCATTAGTTTCGACATGCTTGCTGGCCGCCATGGTTTATCAATATGCTCTTCCCATAATATTCTACCTGTTTGACTGTCTGCTATAATACTACCTTTAGGTTGATAAAAACCACTCATGTTATGGCCATGCGCTCTTGTTACATCAATAGACGACTCAGCAAATATATAACTAGATTGCGATATCACTAAAATTAAAAGAAATAATACAAATAATATGCGCTTCACTTTAACCTCCTTTTTGAATATAAAATATTAACTATAATATACTATGTTTCTTTAAAGGTTAAGATATTATTTTTTTACACTTTATCACCATTTTTTGAATTCTTTATATGCTCTAGATAGATAAAAGTGTTTCTTTTTTATTCAATACTTTATATAGTTAGCTCGCTTTCTTAGGAGACAGCTTTAGCCTGTAGCCTTCAGTTTGTCCAAGAACTTGATATCCCAGATTCTTACGGTATGTTGAAATTGAGTAAACTACTAAATATATTAAAATGAGCTAAGGCAACACTGTGCCTTAGCTCGCTTTTTAAACTTTAATTATGATTTTATCGCTTTTTGATAAAAGTAATTTGCGACCACAATATCTACAATAGCAACTCCTACAGATTTAAATATTGTGATTTCATCTTCAGACACGCGACCTTCTAACTTTGAAGCAACGATATGTCCAAGTTCACCATATAAATAATCTTGTGCAAACATACCTTCTGATACTGGATTAATTAAGTCTCCCGTCTCTTCCATTGCTGCTTCTACTGCTTCAACAACGACCTTATCTGCATCTTCAATCGCTTCAGATGGCAATTCTTGCATGTCTGGTTTAAATGAACCAACCGCATTTACGTGCACCCCATGTGCTAAGCGTTGTTTGAACACAGGTGTTTTTGAATTAGTTGCTGTTACGATAATATCTGAACCTGCTATAGCTGTTTCAACATCATCACAAACGACTAGCTTTAAATGTTCATGGTCTTTTTGAACTCTTTTAGAAAAGTTAACTGCTTTATCATAAGTACGATTATAAAATTGTATGCGCTCAATATCTCTAACAGCTAACACCGCTTCAATAAGCCCTTGTGCTTGGTCACCTGTACCGATTACACAAAGTGTTTTCGCATTTTCTCGTGCAAGATACTGCGTAGCCACACCAGAAATGGCGCCGGTCCTAATCTTAGTTAAATATGAGCCTTCTAAAACAGCCAACGTTTCACCTGTTTCATAATCCGATAGAATAACAGAGCCGACTATGGTATTTTTACCAATTTTTGTATTATTAGGAGCTACTGTTACAGTCTTAAGGCCTACAACCTTTAACTCATCTGAAAGTGCTGGCATAACGAGATAGCGATTATCTTCGTTAAAAGGTAATGAATAACGCAGTGGGGTATTTGTCTTACCTTCAGAATATGCTTTTAGTGATTCTGCCACTGCATCAATAATTTCTTTCATATCTAATAATTTTTCCTGTTCCTGTGCATCTATATAACGCATAAGCCACCTCTAATCTGTATGATTTTCTTCATTATTAATAATGTCTGTTTTATCTTCAAATTTAGATATAACTATAATAAATAAAATAAAAAATATTACTAATGCTAATATTGAAAACCACATTGTGTACCCATTATCATAAACCGTTATAAAAAACAGCGAAGCTAAAAAGCCATAAAGTACAAGGTTTCGAATAAATAGCAGCCAATAATCAATCTTCACACTAATAAATGTTTGAATATTTGGATTCTCATTTTTTATATGATATAAAGTGAATTTAAGATTTCGAATTATTACAAAAATCAATACTAAAATCATGATTGCTGTGAGAATTTTTGTATAAATTTGTTTATCTACAATATCAGAAAGTATAGCAAAGGTTATAGAACTAACAACTAGGGTAAAATTATTATTTGCCTCTGGATTTTTCATCGAATGCCTACCTCCAATTATACTTTACGCTGTTAATTTTAACGTAACATATTTTAATTGGAAATTATCATTGATTTAAAAATAAATTGCTCTAACGTTAAATTATTGTACGGTGTAGCCTCCATCTATAAGAATCGCTTGTCCTGTTACACTTTTACCACTATCACTACATAAGAATAAAGCATAATCTGCAATATCTTTAATATCTAACAAACGCTTTTGTGGGATTAATGGGTACAATATCTCTTCTAACACTTGCTCTACTTCTACGCCTCTGTCTTTTGCTAAATCTGTCATTTGATTACGTACTAAGGGTGTGTCGATATAGCCAGGACAAATTGCATTGACTGTTATACCTGCTGTTGCTGTTTCTAATGCCGATACTTTTGTTAAACCGATAATACCATGTTTCGCACTATTATACGCCGCTTTCCCTGCAAAACCTATCACACCATTAATAGAAGCCATGTTTAAAATACGACCAAATTTTTGTCGCTTCATAATAGGCAATGCATGTTTAGTTCCGATAAAGCTTCCTGTTAACATGATATCTATCATCTGCCTAAATTTATCTGTAGGAAAAGACTCAATACTTTCAACATGTTGTAAACCAGCATTATTGAACAAAATATCCAATCGTCCATAATAAGAGACAGTTTGTTCAATCATTGATTTCACAGCTGTTTCTTCTGTAACATCTACTTGTATAGCAATACAATCATAGCCTTGTGCTTTCAATTTGTCAGTTTCTTCATTGAGCTTATCTTGATTTAAATCAGCTAATACTACTTTGGCTTCATTTTCCAAAAATACTTTGGCGATACCTAATCCTATACCACTAGCTGCACCTGTAATAATCGTCACTTTATCTTTTACCAATTGTGCCACCTACTTTAATTCATTTTCAAAATATGCCTCTGTACTAGCTTCTACTTGCTCCAAAGTTGTATCAGGTTGCAATTCAATAAGTTTCATAATACCATTCTCAAATTTAAATACAGCTAAATCAGTAATTAATGTATTCACCACACCGGCGCCTGTCAGTGGTAGTTCACATTGAGATTTAATCTTAGAGTCTCCATGTTTATTCATATGATCCATAATGACGACGACCTTTTGTGCACCAACGACTAAATCCATTGCGCCACCCATTCCTTTCACTAACTTTCCGGGGATCATATAATTAGCTAGGTCTCCAGATTCTGAAACTTCCATCCCTCCCAGAATAGCTAAGTCAATATGACCACCGCGGATCATAGCAAACGATTCCGCATTATCAAAATAAGATGCGCCTTTTGCAGCGGTTACTGTCTCCTTACCTGCGTTAATTAAATCCGGATCAATTTCTGCTTCTGTAGGATACGGACCAATACCGAGCAATCCATTTTCTGATTGAAAATAAACATTCTCTACGTGATCATTAATTTCGTTTGCTACTAAGGTAGGCATTCCAATACCTAAGTTAATGACCATATCACTTTTAATTTCTTGTGCTGCACGTTGAATAATCTTTTTGCGTTGTAATTGCTTATCCATGGTTAGCCTCCTTAAACGTACGCTTCTCAATCCTTTTTTCAAAATGAGATCCTAGATAAATGTAATCAATATAAACACCAGACAGGTGTACCTCATCTGGATCAATTTCACCTACTTCAACTAACTCTTCTACTTCAACTACAGTTGTTGCAGCTGCCATCGCACATAGAGGGTTAAAGTTGCGAGCTGTCTTTTCAAAGACAAGATTTCCAAAAGTATCTGCTTTTTGTGCTTTTATAATACCAAAATCACCTTTAATTGCACGTTCCATTAAATATGTTTCTCCATCAAAATCACGTGTTTCTTTACCTTCAGCAATACGTGTGCCAACACCCGTCTTAGTATAAAATGCAGGAATCCCTGCTCCACCTGCACGTAATTTTTCTGCTAATGTGCCTTGAGGCGTTAATTCAACATCTAGTTCTCCACTAATAAGTTGCTGTTCAAAAATTTTATTTTCTCCCACATAAGAGCTAATCATTTTATCAATTTGTTTATGCTCTAGTAAGCGACCTAAACCAAAATCATCGACGCCACAATTATTACTAACTACCGTTAATCCCTTAGTACCTTTGTCACGAATTGCTTCAATACTATGTTCTGGAATACCACACAACCCGAATCCTCCTGCTAGTACAGTCATATCATCCTCCAAACGTTCAAAAGCTTTATGTATTTCTTTAATTACTTTCGACATATATTAACCTCATTTCTAAGTTTACTTTTAATACCTAGTACTAAAACAATTATACGTGAAAATACTTATGAAGTCTTTTATTTATGTTTGCGCTTACATTTAAGTGGTGGTTATTACGCGAATAAAAAAAGAGAAACTGCAATAATTCTACAATTTCTCATATAATTTATTAATTTTTATTTACCTAATAATAGGCCGTTTAACAGCATAAGTTGTTCTGGTACACTATTCCGTGAAACGTCTGGGTGATTCACAACCATATCATCATCTAAGTTAATTTTATTAATTAACTGATTATCAATACGATTTGTTTCATCAAAATAATATTTAACATTATCGCAACAAATCACATATTTTTTTGCATCGTTTGATTGCTTCAAATGCTGTTCAATTGAAGGTACTAAGTCTTCCTTTCTTAATCCTTTCATAAAACGTCTATCATTTTGAGCTAAATTACCACCTATATTGACAATCGGGTCTACCGCTACTGTCTTAAAGTCTAATGCTGCACCATGATATAACGCACCCGTTCCGCCTTTTGATCCACCATATAGTACCACGTTTTCATCTTCAACGCCTAAATTGCTCGCTGCATATCTAATCGCATCTTGAATATCTTCTTCGTATTCTGGATAATTTATCGTACTAATATAGTGAGATCCGTGAGATACATTCAAGTCCATAATACGCATCGTATAAACGTTTTTCACTAAACTTCTTTCAATACCATCAAAGAATTTAGGAAACATACGCTTAGGCATTAATGCACTATCATACTCTTGTAAATTAGGCATACAAGTAAAAATAACTAACAATTTTTTAGGGACATTTTCATTTACTTTTCTGCCTTCTGGTTCATCCAAAGTATAGAAGATATCACGAAATTGTTTCAAATCTTTTCTTTGAAATAGCTCTTTGACATGTTTTCTTTTATAGAATTTAGAAATAGTTCCTTGATGAAAATAAAGTATATAATCATTTTTTAATAATGTCTTATATTGTTCATGAAGCTCAGGAGTTTTTCTTACCATTTCTAAATAATTTAAGTTACTTTCAGTATCTATCAATATTCTTTTGTCATTATTAAAGTCAATTGGCTCACTGATCTTATAAATCATTTCTGTATTCATGTTATTTATCCATCCCATTACTATTAGTTTCTTCAAAAACAGTCTTTAATATTTGTTGCGAACTTTCTTTACTATCTTTTGAAATCAGTCGGTTCACTATTTTCGAATAATCCATATAATTCATGCCTTTAAGTTGCAGCGCGAGTTTTTCTTCATCTAAAGAAACGATTGGGAAGTGTCCTAATTCAAAAATATTAAAGTAGAAGCCAATATCTTTCTGATACATTTCTACATCTTCTTGTAATAACAGAATAGGCTTATTTAAATGTGCAAAATCAAAGATAGTTGATGAATAATCAGTAATCATCGTTTCACAAAGAATATACAATTCTTGAATATCTACAAATTCATTATAAAAACAATGTATTCTAGCATCTAAACTATTATATTTACTTCTAAGCATGCCTTCGTTTGGATGTAATTTAACAATGATTTCATATTCTTTAGGAAGATATTCTAATAATTTCACTAAATCAATACTTGTTAAATTTTCTCTTTCTTTTTTTCTCCATGTTGGACAGAACAAAATATATTTCTTATCTTCATTCGTCGTAAATAAATATTTTCTTTGTAATTTTTTACGTTCTTCTTTAGTTACTTGGTTGAGTAAATATTCATTTCTAGGAGCACCGTAGTCTAATATTTGCAGGTTTTCATTATCTTTTAAATTAAATGCCGATTCAAGTAACATCGTATTCATTTTTGAAGATGTTAATAAATAATCCCACTTTTTCATACGTGGTCTGAATTGTTTTAATTGATCTTTTCGTTCTTTTTCGTCTCCTAAATCATTCACCATTTTTTTCAACGGGAAGCCATGCCAAGTTTGTACAAACACTTGATCCGTATGCTTATATACTTTATCCCATGAATTACTATTCATAAAGACATACTTACATTGCCTAAATTTATTTTTGTATTCCTCAGTTCCAAAGCGTATAGGTTTAAAACCGTAGTTTCTAATTTCAATGTCTACTAAAGAATTAGCTGAACTAACAAAAATATTTTTTTGTGGGTAGTTTTTTTGAATACTGAGTGCGATATATTTAGGGTCTCCACTAAAATTATTACCGTGGAACGATTCAATAAATACATTACTCTCTTTTGGTTCTATATTATCTAATATTTTCTTACTAAGTCTTTCTTTACGATTATTATAATATTTTTTAAACCCTTCGAAGAAAATATTATTTTTTAACACCTTACTTAAAAAAGGTTTCTCTTTTAAATCTTTATATAAAACCCTGCCACTATCTAATTTTTCAATTTTATTTTTAGGTTGAAGACGTACTCTTTTTTTATATTTTGTTGGTACAAGAGGACGTTTGTTTTGAGACGCTTTTTTAAATTGCTTTAAATATTGGTTACTGTATTCACTATCAAGAAATTCTGTATTTAAAACTTCAACATCTGTTAGTCTATTTTCTTTTGAATATTTATTATTTAACATTGAAAGTAATAGTTTACTGTCCCTAGAAAGGTTTTTTTCTAAAAATTGAATACCATAGTATTTGTCATAAACTTCTTTAAGTACATCATCATTACCTGGGT
This sequence comes from Staphylococcus sp. KG4-3, assembly GCF_033597815.2. Classification (NCBI taxonomy): domain Bacteria; kingdom Bacillati; phylum Bacillota; class Bacilli; order Caryophanales; family Staphylococcaceae; genus Staphylococcus; species Staphylococcus halotolerans. Next base: position 467,342 of record NZ_CP166245.1, on the reverse strand, counting down.
AAATAAGCGCTCTATTTCCTCTAGCTAGTGTTTCTAAAATTGAATATCCTAACGTTTCATAAGGCGATGAGGAAATATAAATATAATTTAACGGTTCTTTCTCATTTATATGTATATTGTCTTGTAAGTTGTAATAATTTACGAGGTTCTTATATAAGGCTTCTGATGGACCATAACCAACAATATAAAGTTGAATATCGTCTCTTTCAGTGTTTTTAATAATATAATTTACCAATTTGATTACATATGAAATATCTTTGATGCCGTCTTCAAAGCGTGCTTTTATTAAAAGATTTCTTTTCGTATTTATTGGTTCTTTATTAATTTTAATATGTTCTGCATTAACGTATTTGTTAAATACTGATTTATAATTATATTTACAAATAAACCTCTGTTTAATACCTTCTGTACTAACTCTTACGCCATCTATAGCTTCTAAGCAAAGGTCTATTGAATCATCTATATATTCCATTGGGCCATGTATTTCTCCAATGACTTTAGTTGATTTATTGATAGCTTTGACGTCTTTGGCGTAATGGAATAAATCTTCTCTTGTTATAATTAATACATCGCATTTAGATAATAATTTTATATCTCTAAATTTATAGATATTTAGATTTTCATTATCAATGTTTTCATGAATAAACAAACGTGTAATAGCATCTTGATCAAAGTCTAAATTATTAAAGTAATTAACTGTATATCCTTGCTTTAAAAAGGATTTAATCAAATTAATATTACTTCTTGAAGTTCCGCCTTTAGCAAAAATATTAAATCCCAAAATATTGATATTCATAAACGCATCCTCCATTCATTTATTATTTCGCCCTTATGAACATTTCACTCTTGTAATAAAAAAATACCGAAAAAGTCATTTAGGTTATATTATACTGTATCATTTTATTAAAATCTATATTTTTTGCAATAAATATAGATTTGCTTTAAGATTAAAATTCTACTTAAAACAAGAATTTTTATTTATTAGATTTTAATTAGTATCTATTTTTTCTTTAAAATTTTAAATGAGCTAGTTCATTTAAAATTTTGTATCTTTACATAAATTGCAGTAATACTCCATACCAAGAAACAGTTAAAACGACAAAAACACCGACAAAAGTCATAAGACTCTTGCCGGTGTTTTTAAAAATACATAATTTAAGTCATGCTTTGTATTTTGTAATAATTAGGCGATTTCAATTTGGAAACGACGTACTACTGTTCCATCATCTAATGTTGAAGCTTCAATTTCTTCTCCACCATTGTGTTGAATAACTGCCGCTGAAGCTTTATTTTCCTTATCGCATGTTATCAATGCTTCTTGTACACCAATTCTTGATAAATAATCTAAAGATTTTTTCAATAATTTATTACCAAAACCTTTACCACGGTGTTTCTTTCGGATGCCGTAGCCAACATGGCCACCAACTGTTTTAAGTTGCTCATTTAAATTATGACGAATATTTGCAGCACCAATAATCTCATCGTCATCTATTAAAAATAGCGTCGTATTATCTACCGATGCATCATGTGATTTATTCTCTGCTAATTCATGTACTAAATCTTCAAAGTTATTATACTTTGTAATGTTAGTGATTTCAGGTACAACTTTCTCATCGTGATCAATCCACTCTCTCATATAATCACAATACATCATTTCGTCTCCCATTGTTAACTCTCTAAACTCCATGTTGACACTCCTTCCTTTCTTGATTTATGTTTTTAATATTTCATCATGTGTATTTAAATAATAAACGTAATGGTCTGTCCATTGACCATTTTCAAATATAAACCCCTTACGGACACATTCATATTGGAATCCTACTTTTTCAATTAAATTAACAGACCTTGGGTTATCGATATTGATATGAGCCTCAATTCTATGAAAATTCAGTGTATCGCGGGTTTGTTTAATTAATTCTGTTAATGCTTCATAAGCATATCCTTGATGCCAATGTTGGTTATGAATAAAATAGCCAATCTCTGCCCACTGAAAATTATCACGACTTAAGTTTTTAATATTAAGCATACCTAAATGATTATGTGCCTTATCAAAGATTCCAAAGATATATAAATCATCCGATTTAATTGCCTCTTGATGTCTGGTGACCAAAGCTGCAAACCAAGGCTCGGTTGCATCTGACATATCTAGTTGACCCTTGTCATGTTTATATTGAGATGGTTTTCTATTTACAAAACCTCGTAACCATGATTTATAATCATTTTCTTCCAACGGTCTAATGATAAGACGTTGTGTTGTGAAATGCAACCATAAATTTTTATCCATTAACTAGCTCCTTATAACACGTTTCTTTAACATAAACTTACCATTTAAACAGGTGAAATTATAGTTACTTCTTTATAATCAAAAATTTAATTTAACACAGTATTATTAATATATTACCTTTTTATTGTGCGTTAAAACTTTCTTTAAAGGGTATGTAAATTAATGAAAGCGCAATCATTATTAAATATGATATCCTATATATTTACTTAACATAAGCCAATAGAGATTTGATATCTTAGGAGGTTATTATTATGAATAAAACAGACACTTCAAAAATTTTCTTTATGTTTTTCGGTATTTTGTCATGGTTGTCAGCGATGATTTTATTTATTTTACCTACACTTCCACCTTACCAAGATTACATTAAAACTCAAGGTGGTATGGCAACAGGATGGATTATTTTGTTGCTTGTGTTTATCACACTATTTTACATTGCCATTTTAATTCTGGATATTTATAGTCCGATTGCTACACAAGTAGTTCAATTTGTTTTATTAACAGTTGTTATTGTCTGTGCTGTACCTTCAATAACAGCATTTATCTTAGCATCATTTGTTATTAATATTAGTATCGTTGAAATATTCATTCCAATTATACTTGTAATCTTAGCAAGTATGCTCCATATTTTATGGTTTGCAATTCCTTTTATGCAAAATAAAGAAAACCGAGAGAATACTAAAAATAAAACAAAAACAAATCCATTTAAATAACAATAATCTCTATAGAATCACTGCTATATAGAATCACTGCTATATAGAATCACTACTATATAGAATCACTGCTAAATTTATTTAGTTAGTGATTCTTACACATGAGCTTGTGCTCAAGTGTTCCTCTCCCTTTAGTTAATGATTCTTACTCATGAGCTTGTGCTCAAGTGTTCCTCTTCCATTAGTTAGTGATTCTTACTCATGAGCTTGTGCTCAAGTGTTCCTCTTCCTTTAGTTTGTGATTCTTACTCTTGAGTTTTTGCTCTTGTAATCCGTTTACCAAATCAACTACTTTTAGGCATGAACTCAACAGTTCATGCCTATATTATTTTCAAGATTAGTCATCATCTCCATAACTAATTAATAAAAAGAAATGATTCTAAAGTAAATAAATTTCTATCCTTGTTCCTTTTTAGTAGATGCAGTTGTCACAATAAATTGACTTATAACACGTCTATATCTTTCAGTATCATATTTATTATATAATCTTCAGTCATTGATTCGGTAATATATGTTTCTCCTTGTATGTTCAACGTATCTTTCGAGACAAACCACTTAGACATTGCTGTTTCATCAAAGTCTGTCTGTTGTTTAGTATAATGTCTACGGACTGTTTCTTGAAATGACAGATTAAAATAATATACATGCACATTGATGTTAGACTTTTCAAAAAATCTATTAAGCATCGTCCCATACTTATATTTATTTAAAATACCTTCTAGTATGACATAGTCACAATGATTAATACCATAATTTATGATTTCTTCTATTAAGTTAATTGCTAAATTACCAGGTCGATCACGAACGTTAAGCATCTGTCTACGTACTTCATCTTGACCTATTACCATCACACCTTCTCCTAAATACTGTTGTATACGTTTGGCAATTGTTGATTTGCCACTGCCAGAATTCCCTCTAATAATAATAAGATGCATCGTAATTTTCACCTCTCTAAAGAATTACTTCTATAAAGAATCACTGCTATATAGAATCACTACTAAATTTATTTAGTTAGTGATTCTTACACATGAGCTTGTGCTCAAGTGTTCCACTTAAACTCATATCGTTCATTTATTTGGTTATTATGTATTAAAATAAAACGAGACAGCATTCTTAGTTCTGTAACTAGAATACTGCCTGTTCTCATTAACACACTCAAGCACACTTTCAATACGTGGCTTGAATGATTATTATTTAATTGTGCCTAGTTCTTTACCAACTTTTTCAAAAGCCGCTAAAGCTTTATCTAACATTTCTTTTGTGTGAGCTGCTGTAGGCATATTACGTACACGTCCAGTACCTTTAGGAACCGTCGGGAAGACGATTGATTTCACATAAACACCTTCATCTTTCAAGCGACTACTAAAGGCTTGTGTTTCCTTTTCATCTCCGATAATTACAGGTGTAATTGGTGATTCTGAGTTACCGATATCGAAGCCTAACTTTTGCAATCCTTCTTTTAAGTAATTGCCATTTTCCCAAAGTTTATCATGTAATTCTGTAGATGCCATTAATTTTTTCACAGCTTCTGTAATTGCTTTTGTATCCCCAGGAGCTAATGATGTTGAGAATAAAAATGGTCTAGATTGTGCTTTTAACCAATCAATTAGTGATTGAGTACCTGCTACGTATCCACCAACAACACCTATTGCTTTTGATAACGTACCAATTTGAAAATCAATCTTATCTTGTAATCCGAAATGCTTAACTGTTCCCGCACCTTTCCCCATTACACCTGAGCCATGTGCATCATCAACATAAGTAATTAAGCCAAACTCTTCTGCAATTTCAACGATTTCTGGTAACTTAGCTACGTCTCCATCCATACTGAATACACCATCAGTGATATACATTACTTTATTATATTGGCCAGATTCTACAGCCTCTTTTGCTTTAGCACGTAAATCTTCCATATCTGAATGGTTTACACGAATAATTTTCGCTTTAGATAAACGACAACCATCAATGATAGAAGCATGGTTTAATTCATCTGACAGAATAGCATCATTTTTATTCATAACTGCTGAAATAGCTGCCATATTACAATTGAATCCTGATTGATATGCAATAGCTGCTTCAGTTCCTTTGAACTCTGCAAGTGTTTGTTCTAATTCATCATGAACATCTAAGGTACCATTGATTGAACGTACCGCACCGGCACCAACGCCATGTGTATCGATCGCATCTTTTGCTGCTTTTTTTAAGTCTTCGTCTGTTGCTAGTCCTAAATAGTTATTGGAAGATAAGTTTACATAATTTTTCCCGTTAATAGAAATTTCAGGGCCATTTGCACCTTCAATTGTATCTATTTCATTATATAATCCGTTATCTTTTAAATATTGAATATTTTCATCTAAAAAGCCATGTAGTGACTGAACCACTGCAAGTCCCCCTTTGAATTATCTTAGTCTTCAAATTAATCATAACCTATTTTAATAAAAGTGGAAAGTATTATAAACACACGTCACAATGCATTTCTCACAACATAATTTGTCTACTATCAATTGCACCTACAGTTGTGCATTATTAAGTGGTATAATAGTGAAAAATGTTTAAGGAAGAAGGGCTGAAGTTGTTTGATTGGTTTCAACTAGCACAACAAAAAGAAAGTAGAATGGTACAAGTTCGACGTTACCTCCACCAATATCCCGAATTATCATTTGAGGAATATCACACACGTGACTTTATACTTAATCAATTAAGTCAATTATCATGTGAAATTCGTACTCCTGTAGGACGTAATGGTATCGTAGCTACATTTAAAGGTCATGGTGATGGACCAACCGTTGCACTTCGTGCAGATTTTGATGCACTACCTATAGATGAATTAACAGAAGTAGACTATAAATCTAAAAATCCTGGCGTCATGCATGCATGTGGTCATGATGGGCATACGGCAATCTTATTAGGTGTTGCAGAGATTATTGAAAGTCACTTATCTTCTTTAAATGGCGATGTGGTATTAATCTTTCAATATGGCGAAGAAATTATGCCAGGTGGGTCCCAAGAGATGATTGATGATGGCTGTCTACAAGACGTTGATAAGATATATGGTAATCATTTATGGTCTGGATACCCTACAGGCACAATTTATTCACGTCCAGGTGCATTAATGGCTTCCCCTGACGAGTTTAGCATTACAATCCAAGGTAAAGGTGGACATGGTGCTAAGCCACAAGAAACGATAGATCCTGTTGTGATTATGGCAGAATTCATTATGAGTACACAAAAAATTGTATCCCGTACTATTGATCCTGTAAAGCAAGCTGTAATTAGTTTTGGCATGGTCCAAGCAGGTTCTGCGGATAATATTATTCCAGATTCTGCATTTTGCAAAGGGACTGTACGTACATTTGATACAGAAATTCAAACCCATGTTATTACTAAAATGGAGAAATTACTTAAAGGTTTAGCCGTGGCTAATGACATAACGTACAACTTTGACTACATTAAAGGTTATTTACCTGTACACAACCATCAAGATAACTATGAAGTAGTGAAACAGGCCGCTAATGATATGAACTTAAGATTCAATGAATCAGATTTAATGATGATTGGTGAAGACTTCTCACACTATTTAAAAGTACGTCCAGGTGCATTCTTTTTAACTGGGTGTGGTAATCCTGAAATTGATACTATACATCCACATCATAGCCCAAGTTTTAATATTGATGAAAAAGCAATGAAATATGCAACAAGTGAATTCTTGAAAATATTAGAACTCGAAAAAGTAATTATTAAAGCACCTTAGTCATAAAATGACTTTAAAGACTTATTTATTCAGTAAAACTGGATTAGTAAGTCTTATACATTTGCATAGGCAAATGTATACCTTTATATAAAGAAGCACAAGGTCCAAATAGCCGCCTTGTGCTTTTCTATACAAAAAAAGCCTCCCGAAGGAGGCTTTAAAAATTCTATCAAAGATAGAAATCTATATTATTCGTTGATTACTGTAACAACGCCTGATCCAACAGTACGTCCACCTTCACGGATAGAGAAACGAGTACCGTCTTCAATAGCGATTGGAGAAATTAATTCAACGTCCATTTCAACGTTATCACCAGGCATAACCATTTCAGTACCTTCTGGTAAAGTAACAACACCTGTTACGTCAGTAGTACGGAAATAGAATTGTGGGCGGTAGTTAGTGAAGAATGGTGTATGACGACCACCTTCATCTTTTGATAAAACGTAAACGTCCGCTTTAAATTTAGTATGTGGTGTAATAGTACCAGGAGCAGCTAAAACTTGACCACGTTGGATGTCATCACGTGAAACACCACGTAATAATGCACCAATGTTGTCACCAGCTTCAGCGTAGTCTAATAATTTACGGAACATTTCTACACCAGTAACTGTTGTTTTGCTTGACTCTTCTTGCATACCAATGATTTCGATTTCTTCACCGACTTTGATTTGACCACGTTCAACACGGCCTGTAGCAACAGTACCACGACCAGTGATTGAGAATACGTCCTCTACTGGCATCATGAATGGTTTGTCAGAATCACGTTCTGGAGTTGGGATGAAATCATCAACTGCTTGCATTAAGTCTAAGATTTTTTGCTCATAGTCAGCGTCGCCTTCAAGAGCTTTTAATGCTGAACCAGAGATTACAGGTACATCGTCACCTGGGAAGTCATATTCGCTTAATAAGTCACGAACTTCCATTTCTACTAATTCTAATAATTCTTCATCGTCAACCATGTCAACTTTGTTTAAGAATACAACTAATGCTGGAACACCAACGTTACGTGATAAAAGAATGTGCTCACGAGTTTGTGGCATTGGACCATCAGCAGCAGATACTACTAAGATAGCTCCGTCCATTTGTGCAGCACCAGTGATCATGTTTTTAACATAGTCAGCGTGACCTGGGCAGTCAACGTGCGCATAGTGACGTTTTTCAGTAGTGTACTCAATGTGAGAAGTATTAATAGTAATACCACGTTCTTTTTCTTCTGGAGCATTGTCAATCATGTCATATGATTGTGCTACAGAGTCACCATTTTTTGCTAATACAGTTGCGATAGCAGCTGTTAAAGTAGTTTTACCATGGTCAACGTGACCAATAGTACCAATATTGGCATGTTCTTTTGAGCGGTCAAATTTTTCTTTAGCCATTATAAAATCTCTCCTATTCGTTAGAAAATTATTTTTAATTTATCTCTCATGACAGTTTCTCACCATCATGAGAAGATGGATTATAATTTGGAAATAAAGGACCATACAGTACCTTTATAATGCATTTTTCCCAAAAAATCAATTGATAAAACAACAAGCTACATAATTAAGCTTTATGTGTATTGTACAGACAGTTGTCGCACAAAACAAGTTTAATTATTCGGCTTTATTGCCACTGTTTTTCTTAACAATTTCTTCAGAAATTGATTTTGGAACTTCAGCATAGTGATCAAAGTACATTGTATAAGTACCACGACCTTGAGTGTTAGAACGTAATGCAGTTGCATAACCGAACATTTCTGAAAGTGGTACAAAAGCATTTACAACTTGTGCATTACCACGAGGTTCCATACCATCAACACGTCCACGACGAGATGTTACGTCACCCATGATGTCACCCATGTACTCTTCAGGCATTTCAATTGTAACTTTCATCATTGGTTCTAAGATAACTGGATCACATTTTTTAGCAGCTTCTTTAAGCGCTAAAGATGCAGCAATTTTGAAGGCCATTTCAGATGAATCGACATCATGGTATGAACCATCAAATAATTTAGCTTTAACATCAATTAAAGGATAACCAGCTAATACACCGTTTTCCATTGAATCTTTAAGACCAGCTTCAACTGATGGAATGTATTCACGAGGAACTACACCACCAACGATAGCGTTTTCGAATTCGAAACCGCCACCTGTTTCATTAGGTGAGAATTCAATTTTAACGTCACCATATTGACCACGACCACCTGATTGACGAGCGAATTTACCTTGAACTTCAGCTGATGCTTTAAATGTTTCACGGTATGAAACCATTGGTGCACCAACGTTACATTCAACGTTAAATTCTTTCTTCATACGGTCTACTAAGATATCTAAGTGAAGTTCACCCATACCACCGATAATAACTTGTCCAGTCTCATCGTCTGTGTGTGCATGGAATGTTGGATCTTCTTCTTGTAACTTAACTAAAGCTGTAGTCATTTTGTCTTGGTCTGCTTTAGATTTAGGTTCAACTGATAAGTGAATAACAGGTTCTGGGAAATCCATAGATTCCAAGATGATGTCATTCTTCTCACCACATAAAGTATCACCAGTACCAGTATCTTTAAGACCTACCGCAGCTGCGATATCTCCTGAATATACTGTGTTTAACTCTTGACGAGAGTTAGCGTGCATTTGTAGTAAACGACCTACACGTTCACGTTTGTTCTTCGTAGAGTTTTTAACGTATGAACCTGATGTTAAAGTACCAGAGTAAACACGGAAGAATGTTAATTTACCAACATAAGGGTCAGTCATTACTTTGAACGCTAAAGCAGCGAACTCAGCATTGTCATCAGCTTTTGCGATAACTTCTTCTTCAGGGTTGTCAGCACGGTGACCAACGATTGGTTTTACGTCTAACGGTGATGGTAAGTAATCAATTACTGCATTAAGCATTAATTGAACACCTTTGTTTTTGAAAGCTGTACCAACAAGAACTGGATAGAATTCAATGTTGTTTGTAGCTTCACGGATAGCATCTTTTAATTCAGAGACAGAAATCTCTTCATCAGCAAGATATTTCTCCATTAATTCATCATTAGTTTCAGCTACTGCTTCAATTAATGTTGAACGAGCTTCTTCAGCTCTTTCTTTATGATCTTCAGGAATTTCGATTTCTTCAATTTCAGTTCCTAAGTCATTGTTGTATTTGAAACATTTCATTTCAACTAAGTCGATGATTGCTTCAAATTCGTCTTCAGCACCAATTGGTAATTGAATTGGTTGTGCGTTTGCTTGTAAACGGTCATGGATAGTGCTTACTGCGTATTCGAAGTTAGCTCCTAATTTGTCCATTTTGTTTACGAAAACAATACGAGGTACGCTGTAAGTTGTTGCCTGGCGCCAAACTGTTTCAGTTTGAGGTTCAACTCCTGATTGAGCGTCTAGTACTGTTACTGCACCATCAAGTACACGTAATGAACGTTCAACTTCTACAGTGAAGTCTACGTGTCCAGGTGTATCGATGATGTTTACACGGTGGTCATCCCACTGTGCTGTTGTTGCGGCAGATGTGATAGTGATACCACGATCTTGCTCCTGTTCCATCCAGTCCATTTGTGAAGCACCTTCGTGTGTTTCACCAATTTTATGGATACGTCCAGTATAGTAAAGAATACGTTCAGTCGTAGTTGTTTTACCAGCATCGATGTGAGCCATGATACCGATATTACGTGTTCTATCTAAACTAAAATCTCTAGCCATGTATTTTTCTCCTTCCAGTATAACTGCGAATAAATACTATAAATATGGCGATGCCCTAAACACGAACCTGTGATAGTAATCTACCAATATGGAACATGTTCAGGGAAACAGCTACTATCCTACCAGCGATAGTGAGCGAATGCTTTGTTAGCTTCAGCCATTTTGTGTGTGTCTTCACGTTTCTTAACTGCGCCACCAGTGTTGTTAGCAGCATCTAAGATTTCGTTAGCTAAACGTTCTTCCATAGTTTTTTCACCACGAAGACGTGAATAGTTAACTAACCAACGAAGACCTAATGTAGTACGACGTTCTGGACGAACTTCTACTGGTACTTGATAGTTAGAGCCACCAACACGGCGAGCTTTAACCTCTAATACTGGCATAATGTTATCGATAGCTTCTTCAAATACTTCAACTGCTTCACGACCACTACGTTCTTTAACTAAGTCGAATGCAGAATAAAGAATTCTTTGTGCTGTTCCACGTTTACCGTCTAACATAATTTTGTTGATCAATTTTGTAACTAATTTAGAGTTGTGAATTGGATCTGGTAATACGTCTCTTTTTGGTACTGATCCTTTACGAGGCATAATATAAATCCTCCCTTCCGATTATAATATAATTCTTTAGTTTATAGCGAAAATTCACGCAATCTTAAACTTATTTTTTAGGTTTTTTAGTTCCGTATAATGAACGTCCTTGTCTACGTCCATCAACACCTGAAGTATCAAGTGCACCACGTACAATATGGTAACGCACACCAGGTAAGTCTTTCACACGTCCACCACGTACAAGTACAACACTGTGTTCTTGTAAGTTATGTCCGATACCAGGAATGTACGCATTGATTTCAATATTGTTAGACAAACGAACACGAGCATATTTACGTAACGCGGAGTTAGGTTTTTTAGGTGTCATTGTTCCTACACGAGTACAAACACCACGTTTTTGTGGAGAATTTAAGTCAGTAAATTTTTTCTTTTTACTGTTAAAGTTTCTATTTAATGCTGGTGAATCAGATTTTTTAGATTTACTTTGTCTAGGTTTACGTACCAATTGGTTAATAGTTGGCATTGAATGTTCCTCCTCTCTTCATTTATAATCCCACACATCCAGGTGGTTCATTTTAAGGGTAAATAAAATTTAGTAAGAATGATTCTTACTAATCTCATTTTAATAATGCAACAATTGTTGCACTAACGTTTATACCTACATATTCTCCTAAAGCCTTTTTGCTTTTGAAAAATGAAACAGGCATGTGTTTGTGATTGATTTGGCTTAACACGCGAGTCATAAGATGAATCTCCACGTCTTCAGCGATAATCAATGATGTAACTTGATCTCTATTCAAAGCTTTGAGCGTTTGTTTAAGACCAATGACATGATGTTGTTTGTTAAAGCGTGCAACTTTTTCATTAGACATCAAAATATCCTCCAAAGTTCTGCTTGCATCAACCTTAATAATAATAACACTTTCAGTACTACTGAGTCAACTTTTATTCGTACTTTTCAATAAAAATTTCAAAAACATCAGAAGTCGGATAGAAACCACAATTTTAAATATGATTTCCTTGTTCCACTCCTTCTATAATCAATAACATTAGAGAGCCCGAGATATCTATTAACATCACGGACTCTCTGTTTATTGAGTAATAAATATTATATTTCAGTAGTTTGAACTTCTTCAATAACTTCAGTATCTGGTGTTGCTTTGTCGTATTCAACGTCTCTATAACGTCTCATACCCGTACCAGCTGGAATCAATTTACCGATAATAACGTTCTCTTTAAGTCCAAGTAAGTTATCACGTTTACCTTTGATTGCTGCATCTGTAAGTACACGAGTTGTTTCTTGGAATGAAGCTGCTGATAAGAAGCTTTCAGTTTCAAGAGAAGCTTTCGTGATACCTAGTAATACTGGTTTAGCTGTTGCAGGACGTTTACGTTCTTTGAACGCTTCACGGTTAGCATCAGTAAAGCTATGAATATCTACTAATGAACCAGGTAATAACTTAGTATCTCCTGCTTCAATGATACGTACTTTACGTAACATTTGTCTTACCATAACTTCAACGTGTTTATCGTCGATTTCAACACCTTGCATACGGTAAACTTTTTGAACTTCTTTTAATAGATAGCTTTCTGTTGCATTTAAACCTGAAACAGATAAATAGTTCTTAGGTTCGATTGAACCTTCAGTAAGTACTTCTCCACGTTCAACACCTTGTCCAACTTCTACTTTCAATCTTGAAGTACCAGAAGCTAGATAAGATTTCGTTTCGTTAGCACCTTTAATTACGATTTCTTGTTGACGATCTTTAGCAAGTTTAATGTCATCAACAACACCTTCGATTTCAGTAATCACAGCTTGACCTTTAGGATTACGCGCTTCGAAGATCTCTTGGATACGAGGAAGACCTTGTGTGATATCGCTACCTGCTACACCACCTGTATGGAATGTACGCATTGTAAGCTGTGTACCTGGTTCACCAATTGATTGGGCAGCAATTGTACCAACTGCTTCACCAACTTCAACTTTTTCACCAGTCGCAAGGTTTTTACCGTAACATTTTTCACATACACCATGACGTGTATTACATGTAAATGCTGAACGGATATACATTTCCTCTATACCTGCATCTGTGATTTTCTTAGCGATGTCTGGTGTAACTAATTGATCTGGGTTAACAATGACCTCATCTGTTTCTGGATGACGGATTGTTTCTTTAGAATAACGACCTTCAATACGTTCGATGAATGGTTCAATCATTTCTGTACCTTCTTTGATATCAGAAACAAGTAAGCCACGGTCAGTACCACAATCTTCTTCACGGACGATAACATCTTGAGCCACGTCAACAAGACGACGCGTAAGGTAACCTGAATCGGCAGTCTTAAGCGCTGTATCGGCAAGACCTTTACGTGCACCGTGAGTAGAGATGAAGTATTCTAATACCGTTAAACCTTCACGGAATGATGAAGTAATTGGTAATTCAATAATCTCACCAGATGGCGCGGCCATAAGTCCACGCATACCAGCCAACTGTGTAAAGTTAGATGCGTTACCACGGGCACCAGAGTCACTCATCATGAAGATTGGGTTCGTTTCTTCAAGTGATCCCATTAGTTCGTTTTGAATTTGATCTTTTGCATCAGTCCAAATTTCAATTACAGCATTGTAACGTTCAAAATCAGTGATTAAACCACGATTGAATTGTTTCGTTACTTTATCAACTAATTTCTCATGTTCATCAAGGATATCTTGTTTATCTGGTAATACCACGATATCAGATACACCAACAGTAATACCTGCTTTAGATGAAAACTTGAATCCTAAGTCTTTCATTCTATCTAACATCATTGACGTATCAGTGATGCTGAAACGGTTAAATACTTCAGCAATAACATTTCCTAAGAAATTCTTATTGAATGGTTTGATTAATTCTTGCTCCTCAAAGTAAGCTTTTAATCCACCTTCACCAATTTCAGTTGGTGCAATGAAGTATCTTTCCGGCGTTTTATTTTCTAAGTTCGTTTGTGTTGGTTCATTAATATATGCAAATGAATCTGGAATGATTTCATTGAATATTACTTTACCAACAGAAGTTAGCAAGATTTTTTTGTTTTGCTCTTCAGTAAACGTTGGATTGTTAAATGATGATGCGTGTACACCAATACGTGTATGCAAGTGAACATAGCCATTTGCATAAGCTTTGAGTACTTCATTTGTATCATTGTAAATCGTACCAGTATTCACGGCATCTTTACGTTCAAGAGTTAGGTAATAGTTACCTAATACCATATCTTGTGATGGCGTAACAACTGGTTTACCATCTTTAGGGTTCAAGATGTTTTGCGCAGCTAACATTAACATACGCGCTTCAGCTTGTGCTTCTTTAGATAATGGTACGTGAACAGCCATTTGGTCACCATCAAAGTCAGCGTTGTAAGCTGTTGTAGCAAGTGGATGTAAACGAATCGCACGACCTTCAACTAATGTAGGTTCGAATGCTTGGATACCCAATCTGTGAAGTGTAGGTGCACGGTTTAAAAGAACTGGATGTTCTTTAATTACGTCTTCTAATACGTCCCATACTTCGTCATCCATACGCTCAATTTTACTTTTCGCATTTTTGATGTTTGTTGCAATTTCACGTTGTACTAATTCTTTCATTATGAATGGTTTGAACAACTCGAGTGCCATTTCTTTAGGCAGACCACATTGATACATCTTCAAGCTTGGTCCAACTGCAATAACTGAACGACCTGAGTAGTCAACACGTTTACCTAATAAGTTTTGACGGAAACGACCTTGTTTACCTTTTAACATATGTGAAAGTGATTTTAATGGGCGGTTACCTGGTCCAGTAACTGGACGGCCACGACGACCATTATCAATAAGTGCATCAACAGCTTCTTGTAACATACGTTTTTCGTTTTGAACGATGATGCCAGGAGCACCTAAGTCTAACAAACGTTTTAAACGGTTATTACGGTTGATAACACGACGATATAAATCATTTAAATCACTTGTTGCGAAACGGCCACCATCTAATTGAACCATTGGTCTGATTTCAGGTGGAATAATAGGAAGTACGTCTAAAATCATCCATGCTGGATTATTACCAGAATGTCTAAATGATTCAACAACTTCTAAACGTTTAATCGCACGTGTAAGTCTTTGACCAGTAGCTGATTCTAACTCATCACGTAAATGTTTAAGTTCAGCATCTAAGTCTATTTCTTCAAGTAATTCTTTAATACCTTCAGCACCCATTTTAGCAGTGAATTTGCTTGGGAATTTATCGTAGTACTCTCTAAATTCTGCTTCAGATAACAATGTCTTTTTCTCTAAACCAGTTGGACCTGGATTTACAACAACGTATGAAGCAAAGTAAATAACTTCTTCTAACGCTCTTGGTGACATGTCTAATAATAGACCCATACGACTTGGAATACCTTTGAAGTACCAAATGTGAGATACAGGTGCAGCTAATTCAATGTGCCCCATTCTTTCACGGCGCACTTTAGATTTAGTTACTTCTACGCCACATCTGTCACAAACCATACCTTTATAACGTACACGTTTGTATTTACCACAACTACATTCCCAGTCTTTTGTAGGTCCAAATATTCTTTCACAGAATAGACCATCTTTTTCTGGTTTTAAAGTACGATAGTTAATTGTTTCTGGCTTTTTAACCTCACCAAAAGACCATGAACGGATTTTTTCGGGTGAAGCAAGTCCTATTTTCATATAATGGAAATTATTTACATCAATCAAGGAGCCTACCTCCTTCAATTTAGATTAGCTGTGCAAATTGATTGATTGCTCTATATCAATAATAGAATAACCAATGTAGAGACTTAGTCCCTTATTGAACTTTATCTCTACAAGGCTTATTCGTTTATAAACTTAAATGCATTTAGTCTGTAACTTCTTTTTGTGATTGCGGTGCATCTTTTTGTTGAAGATCCACTTTACGCTCAACGACATCATCATCTTCATTGTCTTGCATGTCAATTTCATTGTCATGCTCGTCCATGATTTTAACGTCTAGACCTAAACTTTGTAATTCTTTCATCAATACTCGGAATGATTCTGGAACTCCAGGTTTAGTGATGTTTTCACCTTTAACAATAGATTCGTATGTCTTAACACGACCTACTGTATCATCTGATTTGTAAGTTAAAATTTCTTGAAGTGTATATGCAGCACCGTAAGCTTCAAGTGCCCATACTTCCATCTCACCGAAACGTTGTCCACCGAATTGTGCTTTACCACCAAGCGGTTGTTGCGTTACTAATGAGTATGGTCCAGTTGAACGCGCATGTAATTTATCGTCAACCATGTGTGCTAGTTTCAACATGTACATAACGCCGACTGAAATTCTGTTATCGAATGGTTCACCAGTACGTCCATCGTATAATACGGTTTTTCCGTCACGAGCCATACCAGCTTCTTCGATTGTTGACCATACGTCTTCATCACTCGCACCATCAAATACTGGTGATGCAACATGGATACCTAAGTTTTTAGCAGCCATACCTAAGTGTAGCTCTAATACTTGTCCGATATTCATACGTGATGGTACACCTAGAGGGTTCAACATGATATCAATTGGTGTACCGTCTGGTAGATACGGCATGTCTTCTTCAGGAACAAGTTTTGAAATTACACCCTTGTTACCATGACGACCACACATCTTATCTCCTACGTGAATTTTACGTTTTTGAACGATATAAACACGAACTAATTGGTTAACACCTGGAGATAACGTGTCATCTCCTTCTTCACGGTTAAAGACTTTAACATCTAGAACAATACCACCTGCACCATGAGGTACGCGTAATGATGTATCACGGACTTCACGTGCTTTTTCACCAAAGATTGCGTGTAATAAACGTTCTTCGGCAGTTAACTCTGTTACACCTTTAGGCGTTACTTTACCTACTAAGATGTCTCCATCATTAACTTCAGCGCCGACGTATACAATACCACGGTCATCTAAGTTTTTAAGCGCACTATCTGAAACATTTGGAATATCACGTGTGATTTCTTCAGGTCCTAGTTTAGTATCACGTGCTTCTGATTCATACTCTTCAATATGGATAGAAGTATATACGTCATCTTTAACTAGGCGTTCACTCATGATCACGGCATCCTCATAGTTGTAACCGTCCCAAGTCATGAAACCAACAACTACGTTTCTACCTAATGCCATTTCACCAAGTTCCATAGATGGACCGTCAGCTAAAATTTCGCCTCTTGTCACTACGTCGCCAGAAGCAACGATAGGTCTTTGGTTATAACATGTACCAGTGTTTGAACGTTTGAACTTAGCTAATGGATAGCGATCTAATTCGCCTTCATATTCTTGACCATCTTCTTCGATAAGTTGACGAACAAGGATTTCATTAGATTCAACGTGCTCAACACGACCTTTGCGTTTTGCAACAATTGCTGCACCAGAGTCACGTGCTGCCACGTGCTCCATACCTGTACCAACAAATGGTGATTCAGGGTTCATCAATGGCACTGCTTGACGTTGCATGTTTGCACCCATCAATGCACGGTTAGAGTCATCGTTTTCTAAGAAAGGAATACATGCTGTCGCAGCAGAAACAACTTGTTTTGGCGAAACATCCATGTAATCCATTTTTTCTTTAGCCATAACTGTGTTATTACCACGGAAACGACAAACAACTTCATCATCTAAGAAACGACCATTTTCATCTAATTTAGAGTTGGCTTGTGCTACCACATAGCTATCCTCTTCATCAGCTGTTAAGTAATCGATTTGCTCAGTAATGCTGTTTGTTTCAAGGTCTACTTTACGATACGGTGTTTCAATGAAACCAAATTCATTCACACGTGCATAACTAGACAATGAGTTGATAAGTCCAATGTTTGGTCCCTCAGGTGTTTCGATTGGACACATACGACCATAGTGAGAATAGTGAACGTCACGTACTTCCATTTGAGCACGTTCACGTGTTAAACCACCAGGTCCTAGAGCAGATAAACGACGTTTGTGCGTTAACTCTGCTAATGGATTAGCTTGGTCCATGAATTGTGATAATTGTGAACTACCAAAGAACTCTTTAATAGATGCAATAACAGGACGTATATTGATTAATTGTTGTGGCGTTACAGAATCTGTGTCTTGAATAGACATTCTTTCACGTACCACACGCTCCATTCTTGATAAACCAATACGGAATTGGTTTTGTAACAATTCACCTACTGAACGTAGACGACGGTTACCAAGGTGGTCAATATCATCTGTGAAACCAATACCACTTAATAAGTTAAAGAAGTATGACATTGATGAAATAATGTCTGCTGGAGTAATACATTTCACTTCTGAATCAGGGAATGCATTACCAATCACTGTTGTTGTACGTCCTTCTTCATCATTAGGTACATAAACTTTAATTGATTGAATCTCAACAGGTTCATCAATTACTGTACCTTCTAATTCAAAGACTTCACTGTTAGCATTTGATTCTAGTACATCCATGATTTCATCTAAATTACGACGATCAAGTACTGTACCTTCTTCAGCTACAATTTCACCTGTTTCTGAATTAACAATTGGTTCTGCTAATTTCTGATTAAACAAGCGATGTTTTAAATGAAGTTTTTTGTTTGCTTTATAACGACCTACACTTGCTAAGTCATAACGTTTCGGATCGAAGAAACGTGAGTATAAAAGACTCTTAGCATTTTCAACTGTAGGTGGTTCGCCAGGGCGTAAACGCTCATAGATTTCTAATAGCGCTTGATCTGTGTTTTCTGTACCATCTTTCTCTAACGTATTACGTAAATACTCATTTTCACCTAAAAGATCAACGATTTCTTGATCAGTAGAGAAACCTAAAGCACGCAATAATACTGTTAATGGTAACTTTCTAGTTCTATCAATACGTACATATACAACATCTTTAGCATCAGTTTCATATTCTAACCATGCACCACGGTTAGGAATAATTGTTGCGTCGAAGTTTGTACGGCCGTTTTTATCTAGTTTTTCATTGAAGTATACGGATGGTGAACGAACTAATTGTGATACTATAACACGTTCAGCACCGTTAATTACGAATGTACCTGTATCTGTCATTAATGGGAAATCACCCATAAACACTTCTTGTTCTTTTACTTCGCCAGTTTCTTTGATAATTAAACGCACTTTAACACGTAGAGGTGCAGAATACGTTGTATCACGGTTTTTTGATTCTTCTAAATCATATTTCGGTTCTCCGAGTCTATAATCTACAAACTCTAAAGATAGATTGCCTGTGAAATCTTCAATCGGTGAAATGTCTCTAAACATTTCTAATAAACCTTCTTCTAAGAACCAATCGTAAGACTTAGTTTGAATCTCAATTAAATTCGGTAATTCTAATACCTCTGAAATTCTCGCATAGTTTCTACGTTTACGATGTCTTCCATATTGGACAAATTGACCTGCCAAACAGATTCACCCCTCAAAAATTGCGTGTTTACTTTTAGTAAATCAACAAATATAATTAGACAAAAAGAAAACGGTAGCATACTTATGACACCATTTTCTATTTCACCTTATATACATTGTTAATTTATACGTAAAAGTACACACTTATTGAACATAATTTTTTACATTCTATTACTATATCAGAATACAGCTAGTTAATCAACCTTTTACACTTCTTAAAATGTAATAGCCTTTGCTTTTTTCTAATACTTCAACGTTATCGAATGTGTCTTGCATTTTTTTCTTTGCAGATGGCATACCTTGCTTTTTTTGAATTACTACAAAAAGTTCACCATCAAGTTTTAATTTAACATAAGCTTCTTCCAAAATGCGATGTACAACTTCTTTCCCCGCTCTAATCGGCGGATTAGTAAGTACAAAGTCATACGTGCCGTCTTCTACTTGTGATAAACCATCACTTTCTTTAACCT
This sequence comes from Staphylococcus sp. KG4-3, assembly GCF_033597815.2. Taxonomy (NCBI): domain Bacteria; kingdom Bacillati; phylum Bacillota; class Bacilli; order Caryophanales; family Staphylococcaceae; genus Staphylococcus; species Staphylococcus halotolerans. The sequence goes on along the minus strand of NZ_CP166245.1, from coordinate 447,467 downwards.
CAACATTGTCTATACGGTTTCTTTTTTTATTTTTTCTTGATAAATTTAGCGCGCGTTGATTCACATCAACCATTGTCACTTCGTGGTGTGGGGAAACTTTCGCAATCATTAAACCGATAGGGCCATAGCCACAACCAACATCTATGATATTTTTTGTAGGACCAGGGGGATATGTTTTCAAAAAAGTTTTCACTAGTAAATCAGATCCAAAATCTATTTTCCCTTTTGAAAATACACCAGCATCTGTTACAAGTTCTAAATCATGGTTATCGTAGGAGTACGTAAAAAGCGATTCTTCACTTTCTACTTCAGGATTTTCATCATAATAATGACTCATGACTACACCTCTTTTAATCTAATTCGTCTTAGATTAATAATATACCCAAATATTTTAAATTTCGACTTCAAAGCCTTAATTTAAATATTGAAAATAGGCAATAGATAAAATAAGATAAAACCCCGTTATAGTAATAACGGGGTTTTCATTTCTCAAAGATTTCAGATAGTCTATGATACGCTTAATATTAACGTACCGAAGCAGTTAATGTATTAAGCTACAAGAACTATCTTCCATATATAATTATCAACTGTTATCCAGCAGAAATTATTTTAATTCTACTGTAGCGCCAGCTTCTTCTAATGTTTCTTTAAGTTGTTCAGCTTCTTCTTTAGGTAAAGCTTCTTTAACTACTTTAGGAGCTCCGTCAACTAATTCTTTAGCATCTTTTAATCCTAAGCCAGTAGCTTCTTTAACAGCTTTAACGACTTTGATTTTTGATGATCCAGCTGAAGTTAATTCAACATCGAAATCAGTTTTTTCAGCTTCAGCGTCTCCGCCACCAGCTGCGCCTGCTGCTGCTACTGGAGCTGCTGCAGTTACACCAAATTCTTCTTCAATTGCTTTTACTAAGTCGTTTAATTCTAAAACTGACATTTCTTTAATCGCTTCAATGATTTGTTCTTGATTAGCCATTTTTAATATTCCTCCATTAATTTTAATTAGTTTATGCGCAATTATTCAGCGCTTTCTTCTTTAGATTCTTTCTCTTCTCCAACAGCTTTGACCGCATAAGCGAAGTTGCGTACTGGAGCTTGTAATACTGATAATAGCATAGAAACAAGACCGTCGTGTGATGGTAATGTACCAACAGTGTTAACTTCTTCTGCAGAAATAACGTTGCCTTCCATAACACCTGTTTTAATTTCTAATGCTTGATGTTCTTTTGCAAATCCTGCGATAACTTTTGCTGGAGCAACAACATCTTCTGTTGAAGTAGCAACTGCAGTAGGACCTACTAAGAATTCATCTAAACCGTCAATACCAGCTTTTTCTGCTGCACGGCGAACCATAGTGTTTTTGTAAACTTTGTACTCAACACCAGCTTCACGTAATTGTGAACGTAATTCAGTTACTTCAGCAACGCTTAGACCACGATAGTCAACGATAACTGTAGATACTGAGTTTTTAAGTTGTTCAGCAATAATATCAACTTCTTGTTTTTTTGCATCGATGATAGCAGACATTTAGACACCTCCATAGATTTTAGTTTGGTGCTTTTAATTTTGAAGTAATCATTAACGAACCATATTCGCTTGACATTACTCAATAAAAAAAGCACTTTCTACCCGTGGCAAAAAGTGCTTGAAAGATCTAAATTCTTCACGTTCAAGTCAATTTTAGCCTCGGTAGGATTTAATTTTAAGTTATTAATAACTCCTACTGTCTTAGGTAAAATAATACATTAACCAATATAACTAAATTAATGTACTATGTCAATATTTTTTTAAAGGCTGAAAGCATAAACTTTCAGCCTAAATAACTTTTATTTTAATAGATTAAAGTTTGATGCTTGAAGTATCAACTTTAACTCCAGGACCCATTGTTGTAGTTACAGCAATAGATTTGAAGTACGTACCTTTAGCTGAAGCAGGTTTTGCTTTAGTTAATACGTCTTGTAAAGCTCTGAAGTTTTCAACAAGTTTGTCTGTATCAAATGATGTTTTACCAATTGATGCGTGAACAATACCTGATTTCTCAGCACGGTACTCTACTTTACCAGCTTTGATTTCTTCAACTGCTTTTTTAACGTCCATAGTTACTGTTCCAGTTTTAGGGTTTGGCATTAAACCTTTAGGTCCTAATACACGACCAAGTTTACCAACTTCACCCATCATGTCTGGTGTAGCTACTACTACGTCAAAATCAAACCAACCTTGTTGGATTTTTTCTACATATTCGCCTTCGCCAACGAAATCTGCACCTGCTGCTTCTGCTTCTGCTGCTTTTTCTCCTTTAGCGAACACTAATACACGTTGTGATTTACCAGTACCGTTTGGTAGCACTACTGCTCCACGGATTTGTTGGTCATTTTTACGTGTATCAATACCTAAACGGAATGCTACTTCAACTGATGCGTCAAAGTTAGCAATGTTTGTTTCTTTAGCTAGTTCAACAGCTTCTTGTACATCGTAATGTTTTAAGCGATCGATTTTGCTAGCTGCTTCTTGATATCTTTTGCTTTTTTTAGCCATTTCATGTTCCTCCTTTAGTGGTTTTAGCGGAATTTCCTCCCACATTTACTTGCTTTCACAAGTTAAGAGCAGATAACAGAGAGGTATAAATTATGTTTTATCTTAGAATTAAATTCCTTAATAAATGACATTTTCCCTCATATTACGACAATATTGAACGCTGTCATCATGTTTGTCATTTCTGTCATCTGCTTCTATCGTCAATCTATATATTCATTAATGTTTTTATTATTGAACTGTGATTCCCATACTACGAGCAGTACCTTCAATGATACGAACTGCCGCTTCTTCGTCTGAAGCGTTTAAATCTTGCATTTTTTGGTTCGCAATTTCACGTACTTGATCTTTAGTTACTGTAGCAACTTTGTTTTTATTAGGTTCGCCTGAACCTTTTTCAACGCCTGCTGCTTTTTTAAGTAATACTGGAGCCGGTGGTGTTTTTGTAATAAATGTAAATGAACGATCTTCATAAACACTGATTTCTACCGGGATGATTAAACCTGCGTCTTCTTGTGTACGTGCGTTGAATTCCTTACAGAATCCCATAATATTCACACCCGCTTGACCTAATGCTGGACCAACTGGTGGTGCTGGATTTGCTTTCCCTGCAGGAATTTGTAATTTAACTACTTTTTCTACTTTTTTAGCCACGATGTGCACCTCCTTGATATCGTGATGTGGTCACAGGACTGAGTTTTGTCCTCCCACTCTTCTACATTTCGTGACGAAATGAACGCTCTATGAGCGCGACCACAGTATTATAACATTAATTCATTACGTAAAGCAATGGTAAAATGTAAGTTTTTTTATAGAACCCCTTATCATTTTAATGATTAGGGGTTCTTAATGCATGAGCCTCGCTCAGGCGTTCCTCTAATTTTATCATTTTAATCATTAGGGGTTCTTAATGCATGCAAAGTAATACTTCTTGCTTTAGCAAATCTAGCATTACTTATATAAATGCTATAACACATATATACCTTTATAATTTCTCTACTTGATCAAATTCCACTTCTACTGGTGTTTCTCTACCAAACATGTCTACAAGAACAGTGAGTTTGAATTTATCGGTTTCAATTTCTTGAATTTCTCCAACTTGGTTAGCAAACGGACCTGATTTAATTCTCACTTGCTCACCTAATTCAACTTGGACATCAATTGTTTTCTCTTTCATGCCCATTTGTTTAAGAATGAAACGTGCTTCTTCTGGAAGTAATGGATTAGGTTTTGATCCAGCACCAGCTGAACCAACAAATCCTGTTACACCAGGTGTATTTCTTACTATATACCATGATTCATCAGTCATAATTAATTCGACTAACACATAACCAGGGAAAGTTTTTTTACTTAATGTTTTGGCTTTACCATCTTTAACTTGTGTCTCTTCTTCTTCTGGTATAACAACTCTGAATATTTTTTCAGTCATATTCATAGATTCAACACGTTTTTCTAAATTCTTTTTAACTTTATTCTCATAACCAGAATAAGTATGCACAGCATACCAACGCTTAGCGCCAACTTCTTCAGACATGTCGTCACTCCTATCTATTTAATTAATTCTATAATTCTACCAATTCCTAAGTCTAAGGCATAGAAGAACACTAAGAAAAATACTACTGTAGCTACAACAATGACTGTGTATTTAAATAATTCTTCTTTCGTTGGCCAACTTGTCTTTTCCATTTCTGACTTTACGGCTTGGAAGAAATTTTCTTTTTTAGCCATTTATAAGACCTCCGTATATTTCGTTATTCGTTATTCCTTATTTGCTTATTCCATACAACAAATCAAGCAAATACAATACTCTCAACTTAAATGGAAGGGCATATTTACTCAATCGTGAACTTTCATATGTCGTTATATTATTTTGATTCCTTGTGCATCGTATGTGCATTACATCTCGAACAAAACTTTTTCAATTCTAATCTAGATGCAAGATTGCTTTGTTTGGGAACGTTATAATTTCTACTACCACATACTTCGCAAGTTAATGGCACTTTTTTCATTAGACTTCCCCTTACTCATTATAATACCAATCTACTATACATAACATCTAAGTCAATTGTCAATCGTCAATCGCGTACCAATTCACGCCATACAACCCTTTGAATAGCGCTAATTAATAATCATCTAGAAGGTATCTTAATTTTATTTTACAACGATGTATCGCGTTGTAAACTACTTTCTTCGATACATTTAATAATTCTGCAATTTCTTTTGGCTTATAATCTTTCAATAAGTAAATGACAACCACTTGTTCCAACTTAGTTAAGTTTAACACACATCGTTGGATATATTCTCCTACTTCTATAGCTAGGAGATGCTTGTCTATAGGACACTCCATTTTACTATTATTGTAGGACACTATAAACTCGTTAATCAATAATGTTTGCCTTTCATAACCATAGAACTTCTTACGAATATAGTCATTTTTTACATTTTTAATAACACGATTCACATAATGTTCAATTGGTATAGCACTTTTAAAGTCAAAATGTCTAAACGCTTGAAAAAGTTTTATCAGCACCTCTTGGCACAAATCTTCTTGATCATTTGGATGAATAGAAAAATGTTTTAACCTTTTATGTATTAAAGGTATAAGTGCTGTAAATATTTTAGGTAAATCATGCTTTTCAAAAATATTTAGTTCTGCGTTTTTTGAGGCTGTGAATTCATGATTGTTTGGTTCTAACATAGTAGCTTCCTTTCTTCAAAAGTAAAGATAGGATACAGCGACTATGCTCCAAAAATCAAGTGGACAATAATTTTATTGATGATTGTCTCCACGTCTAAGTTTTTCAAATTCTTCTAAAATCTCATTTGAAAGTTCTATCCTAGTTCGTGGTTTTTGTTCATTAAAGCCATCTAATTTTTTAGATACAGACACTTCATTTTCTCTTAAGTCTCTCCACATCTCTCTTGAAGACACACGATATGCTCCAGCGCCAAATATCGCATGTTGCTCACTCATATCACTCGTAACAACTGTAATGTGTCTAGTATGTTTGTCATACAAATCATACACATAGCGTTCAATATAGCTATCTGCCGTTTCTTTTTCTTTTGTGAATATCGTTTTAACGCCGTGATACATATATTCAGAATGGGCACCCGATTGCTCATAAGCATCAAAAACACAGACGACTTCATCTGCAATCACTGCGTTATAGTTTGCTATCGCTATAAGTAATTGTTCACGTGCCTCCTCAAGATTATCTTGCGCAATGCGGCTCAATTCCTGAGAATAACCAATCATATTATATCCATCAATGATTAAGTACCTATCCTTCATACCTTATCTCCAATGTTGTTACGTTTACGAAATACCTCGTACATCATTAAACTTGCCGCTACTGAGGCATTTAAGCTATTTACATGTCCAACCATCGGAATGTTAATGTAAAAATCACATTTATCTTTAACTAAACGACTCATACCTTGGCCTTCACTACCAATAACGATTGCTAACGGCATTGCTACATCCATTTCTCTATAGTCTGTAGAATTATCCGCTTCTGTACCTACGACCCAATAGCCATTGTCTTTTAATGTTTCAATTGTATTAGCTAAATTTGTCACTCGCATAACTGGTATATGCTGAATGGCACCAGTAGATGCTTTAGCGACAGTTTGCGTTAACGCTACTGAACGTCTCTTAGGTATGATGACACCATCAACACCTGATGCATCTGCCGTTCTCAAGATAGAACCTAAATTATGTGGGTCCTCTAAACCGTCTAATATTAATACCGTAGATAGCTTATCTTGAGTTTTTTGCTTTTCTAAAAACGCATCAAAATCTGCATATTCATATGGTGCGATATAAGCCGCTATCCCTTGGTGAGGAGAATCAGATAATCCATCTATTTTCGATTTCGGTACTGATTGAACTATGATTTTTCTACTATTTGCTTTTTTTAAAATTTCATTGATTTGGCCTTTTTTGATAGTATCTTGAATTAAAATTTTATTAATTGTATGGCCTGAAACGATTGCTTCTTTTACAGCATGTCGCCCAACGATTACGATCCCTTCCATATTATCACTACCTTTCGTTTACATTTTGTACGACTCTTTCCAATAAAGCCGTCAAACGCTCTTGTTCTTTTTCTAAATATAAATAGCCAATGACTGCTTCTAAGCCCGAACTTTTTCTATATGTTTGTATATCTGTATTTTTAGCTTTGGTATAACTTTTAGCGTTTCTGCCTCGACGAACAATATCTAATTCATCTTCAGTAAACCAATTATTTTCCATTAAAAATTCAAGCGTTTGAGCCTGACTTTTAGCAGAGACATAACGTTTTGCTTCTTGATGCAATCGATTAGGTTTTGCTTTTAATTTTAGTACGATATATTCCCTTACGTGTTGATCTAAAACTGCATCACCCATGTAGGCAAGTGTTAGTGGATTTAATAGTTTATTATCAATATTAGCCACGTTTAAATCTCACACCCTGAGCCGTGTCTTCTAGTATAATGTTTTGTGCTTTTAATTGATCTCGAATTTCATCAGCACGTGCAAAGTCTTTTTCTTTACGAGCATTGTTTCGTTCTTCAATTAAAGCTTCAACTTGCTCATCTAACAATTCGTCACTTGCCTTATCTTTTAGTGGAATGCCAAGCACGTCGCTAAATATTTGGTACACTTCTTTAAAATGCGCTAAGACTTTTATCGAAGTAGTGTTTTCTAACACATATTTGTTAGCTAATTTCGCTAAATCATACCATGCTGTAATCGCATTTGCAGTATTAAAGTCATCGTTCATCACAGTTTCAAATTGCTTTAAAATATTGTCAATTTCAGTAATGTAAGCAGATTGATCTTCCACATCTGTTGCAATTGCTTCACGTTCTTCAATAGCTTGATAACTATTACGCACACGTTCCAAGCCACTTTTCGCAGCTTCTACAAGTTCCATATTATAATTAATAGGACTTCTATAATGCACACTAATCATGAAAAAGCGTAGAACGTCTGGGTCAATTTGTTTAATAATGTCATGCACTAATACAAAATTACCTAACGACTTACTCATCTTTTCATTATCTATATTAATGAATCCGTTATGCATCCAATAATTAGCGAAAGGTGCATGGTTATGTGCTTCTGACTGCGCAATTTCATTTTCGTGGTGAGGGAATTGTAAATCCGTTCCGCCTGCGTGGATATCAATTGTCGCACCTAGTTCATGATATGCCATAACTGAACATTCGATGTGCCAGCCTGGTCTACCTTCTCCAAACGGGCTGTCCCAGCTGATTTCACCTGGTTTAGCCTTTTTCCATAATGTGAAATCTAAAGCATCTTCTTTCTGTTCACCTTGTTCAATACGTGCACCCACTTTTAGGTCATTAAGTGACTGATGACTTAATTTGCCGTAATCTTCAAATTTCCGTGTTCTAAAGTAAACATCGCCAGCGCTTTCATATGCATTGCCTTCATCTACAAGTTCTTTTATAAACTTGATTATTTCGTCCATGTGATTCATTACACGTGGATTTGATGTCGCTTTTTTTACATTTAAAGCACCTACATCTTCATAAAACGCTTTGATGTAACGATCCGCGATCGTTTCAACTGATTCATCTAGCTCCTTAGAACGCTTGATTAACTTGTCATCCACATCAGTGAAGTTAGATACATAAATGACTTCATAGCCTTGATATTCAAAATATCTTCTTACTACGTCATAGTTTATTGCTGGTCTTGCATTACCAATATGGATGTAATTATACACTGTCGGTCCACAAACATACATTTTCACTTTACCTGGTTCAATAGGCTCGAACGTCTCTTTTTGACGTGTTAATGTATTATATAATGTAATCATCTTGAATCTCTCCATTTCTTGTTTTCTCAAGTTGTTTTTCTAATTCTTTTAATTGCTCGTAAATTGGGTCCGGTAAATTACGGTGGTCAAACGTTTTCCCGATACGTCTGCCATCTTGTTTCACGATATGTCCTGGTATACCTACTACAGTTGAATAACTTGGCACTGAATTTAATACTACTGAATTAGCCCCAATATTCACGTTAGCATTAATTGTTATATTACCAAGCACTTTTGCGCCTGCAGCAATTAATACATTATCACCGATATCTGGGTGGCGTTTCCCTTTCTCTTTACCAGTTCCACCTAAAGTAACTCCTTGATAAATCGTTACATTATCACCAATACGACATGTCTCTCCAATGACTACACCCATACCGTGATCAATAAACAAACGTCTACCGATTTGGGCACCTGGATGTATCTCAATACCTGTAAAAAAACGTGTAACTTGAGAAATAAGCCTAGCCAAAACATACTTTTTCTTTTTATACAGTTCATGTGCAATCAAATGGCTCCAAACCGCATGTACACCTGCATAAGATGTAATAACTTCTAACGTAGTACGCGCAGCTGGGTCTTGTTCAAACACCATATTCACATCATCTTTAATTCTTCTTAAAAATTTAAACAAGGTTGCTACCTCCTTATAAAAAAAGCACCCCTAACTAAAATTGTTAGAGGCGCTTTTGCTTTAGCACGGTTCCACTCTTATTTTAAACACAGCCACTTGTTTAAATGCATTCGCAATGATCCAAACTAAAACGACTTTTGTTTACTCTTTAAAGTTTATTTAATTCATTTGCACAAAGGTGCATTCCGTAATTTCAGTGATGTGCTTGCAGCTACCGCACACTCTCTATACACTTCCATCACATACTAATCCTTTGCCATTTTCAATGTTAATCATAGGTTGTTTGATGTAATTTTTCAAGTATTATCAATTTAACACAATCTTTACATGCTAAAACTTTACTTTAAACATATTTTTTTAAACGAGATAATACTTTTTCTCTACCTAAAACTTCAATTGTATTTGGTAGTTCAGGTCCGTGCATTTGGCCAGTTACAGCTACACGGATAGGCATGAATAATTGTTTACCTTTAATACCTGTCTCTTTTTGAACTTCTTTGATCGTTTTTTTAATTTCTACCGCTTCAAATGGCTCAAGTACTTCTAATTTACCGTATAAATGATTCATAAGTTCAGGTACTTGTTCACCATTTATCACCTCTTGCTCGTCATCACCTAAAATTTGTTCATCGCGGAAGAATAACTCAGATAAAGGTACGATTTCTCCAGCATAACTCATTTCTTTTTGGTAAAGTGCTACAAGTTTACGTCCCCAATCTAAATCTTCTTCAGTTGGATTTTCAGGAATCAACTCTGCTTTAATTAGATGTGGCAATGCTAATTCAAATACCGTTTCACTATCTTTTTGTTTCATATATTGGTTATTAACCCAAGCTAGTTTTTGTTTATCGAAAAATGCTGGTGACTTAGATAAACGTTTTTCATCAAAAATCTTAATAAATTCTTCTGGAGAATAAATTTCATCTTCACCTTCTGGTGACCAACCTAACAATGTAATAAAGTTAAATAGCGCTTCTGGTAAATAACCTAAATCACGGTATTGTTCGATGAATTGTAAGATTTGTCCATCACGTTTACTTAATTTTTTACGTTCTTCATTGACTATAAGCGACATATGGGCAAATCTAGGCGCTTCCCAACCAAATGTTTCAAAAATCATTAACTGCTTTGGTGTATTAGAAATATGGTCGTCTCCACGAATCACGTCAGAAATTTCCATATAATGATCGTCTATTGCTACGGCAAAGTTATAAGTAGGTACGCCGTCTTTCTTAACGATGACCCAGTCACCCATATTATTTGAATCAAACGAAATTTCACCTTTTACCATGTCATTAAATGAGAATGTCGTATCTTTTGGTACACGGAAACGTATAGATGGTTGACGACCTTCAGCTTCGAACTGTTGACGTTCTTCTTCTGTTAAGTGTGCATGTTTACCACCGTAACGAGGCATTTCACCGCGTGCAATTTGTTGTTCACGCTCTTCTTCTAATTCGTCTTCAGTCATATAACATTTATAAGCTTTATCTTCATCTAATAATTGCTTAATTAATGGGTTATAAATTTCTGCGCGTTCTGACTGGCGATAAGGTCCATAACCTTTATCTTTATCTACAGATTCATCCCATTCTATGCCTAACCATTTTAAATTATCAAATTGTGATGATTCTCCATCAACTAAGTTACGTTTACTATCCGTATCTTCAATACGAATTACAAAATCTCCATCATAATGTTTAGCAAATAAATAGTTAAATAATGCAGTTCTTGCATTACCGATATGCAAATAGCCTGTTGGACTCGGTGCATATCTCACTCTTACACGATCACTCATTATGTTCACTCCCGTTTTAAATGTTTGTTTTTATTGGTTAAGTTAATATTCAAGTTACACAAATTCACACAGTAAATAGGCTGAACGTACGTTAACTCACCTATGTGTAGTTCACTAAGAAAATAACGCTCAACTATTAATAAGTTTATGATTATCGCTTATTAAGCATACCATAGCTTATAATTTTTTAAAGTATCCTAATCTAAAAAGCACTTTGCATAATTTTATACAACTGAATAAACAATCCACTTTTATAGAAATATAATTTCGCTATCTATTGTAGCACTTTAGCTAGTAATATGATATCACTGTGCTTAAATTATCTTATAGTTCTGCTTAATTTTTCAAGCAGTTAAAAACAAAGGCTTCATGTAAAACTGTAACTGTGGACGCTACAATTCCAAATGAAACCTTTACTTACAAATTAATTTATTTTTTTTGCAAAAATTATTCGACCTGAAGAAGTTTGTAACAAACTAATTACTTCTAAATCGATATGTTCACCTATATGTTTTTTAGCGTTATCTACAACGACCATAGTACCGTCATCTAAATAACCTACTGCTTGACCAGATTCTTTCCCCATTTTAGTAAGCAATAGTTTAAAGCGATCACCTTGGTGCACTGAAGGTTTGATTGCTTCAGATAAATCATTAACGTTTAACGCTTGAATACCTTGAACATGACATACTTTATTGAGATTAAAATCCGTTGTTATAATATGTGCTCTATAATGTTGCGCTAATTTAATTAACATCGCATCGATATCACTATGAGACTTAGTTGGGTGTATAATTCTCGTTGGATGATTGGTATCATATAATTCATTTAATATATCTAAACCTCTTTGGCCTTTTTCACGTTTAACACTATCGTTCGCATCTGCAACGACTTGAAGTTCATTAATAACCCCTTGAGGAATTAATATTTCTCCGTCAATAAAGCCACACTCGATAATATCTAATATACGCCCGTCAATAATGGCACTTGTATCAATAATTTTAGGTACCGCATTACGTGCATTAATAGACATTGAACGCGCCATATTTTCTGGTAAAAATAGCAACATTTCATCACGCTTTCGCAAACCAAACTGAAAGCCGAAATAACCTAAAATAATCGTAACTATAATTGGCACAAAATGATTAATGACATTATTGCCGATAATTTGAAAAATAAAAGATATCATAACAGAAATTAATAAACCTATCATTAGTCCAATTGTAGCAAATAATATTTCTACTGCACTTTGACGCATAATTGTTTGTTCTAATTCTTTTAAAGCATATGTTGCTTTTTTAATAAACCAACCAAAGATTAAAAAGAATATAATAATCCCTAGCAGCCCATTGAAATAAGTATTTGTTAATAGGGGTAAATGGTTTAGACCAGCGTCATTGACTATTTCTGGTAATAGATACACACCTATACTTGCACCCAAGATAATATAGCACAAGATAACAATGAGTCTTATAATATTCACAGGTTAACTCACCTTCCTTTAGAAAGTCATTCAGGCTAAACAAAATATATACTTAACCTAAATAGCTTTGTGTTTTTAAATTATTGTTTTGTTAGTGCATATTTTAATGCTTCATGGACATTCTTAACACCAATGACCTTGATATCATTTGGAAATTGCCATCCACCAATATTTGATTCTGGAATAATTACACGCTTAAACCCTAATTTTTCCGCTTCTTGTACACGTTGCTCTATACGAGAAACTCGTCTAACTTCCCCTGTGAGTCCTACTTCTCCAATAAAGCAGTCTAAACCATCAACTGTTAAATCTTTAAAACTTGATGCAGTTGCAACAACAATACCTAAATCTACAGCTGGTTCTGTTAAACGTACGCCCCCAGCCACTTTAATATAAGCGTCCTGTTGTTGTAGTAAATAATTCTCTTTCTTTTCTAACACTGCCATGAGCAAACTCAATCTATTATGATCGATCCCTGTCGCCATACGTCTTGGATTATTAAATGTAGTTGGAGTCACTAACGCTTGTACTTCTATAAGTAACGGTCTCGTACCTTCCATTGTAGAGACAATAGTTGAACCAGGTACATTAGTCGAACGTTCTTCAAGGAACATTTCCGACGGGTTCTTAACTCCTTTTAATCCAGTTTGCTGCATCTCAAAGATACCCATCTCATTTGTAGAGCCAAAACGGTTTTTAACTGCTCTTAAAATGCGATACGCGTGATGCTCGTCGCCTTCGAAGTAAAGGACTGTATCTACCATATGTTCAAGTAAACGCGGACCAGCTATTTGACCTTCTTTCGTAACATGCCCCACTATAAATGTAGCTATATTCAATTGTTTCGCTATATTCATTAAACTTTGCGTACTTTCTCTAACTTGCGACACAGAACCTGGAGCCGAACTAATTTCTGGATGGAAAATAGTTTGGATTGAGTCTACTACAAGTAGATCTGGTTTGAGTTGCTTAACTGTTTCATGTATAACTTCTAAATCTGTTTCAGCAAACACATTTAATTGACTTGAGTCCTCATCTAATCTTTCTGCTCTTAATTTGGTTTGATTTAACGATTCCTCACCTGTAATATACAACACATTTTTAGATTGTGATAATGCTGCACAAATTTGTAAAAGTAATGTTGATTTACCAATACCCGGATCACCGCCTATTAATACGAGCGAACCATTTACTATACCGCCACCGAGTACTCTATTAAACTCTTCAGAATTTGTTTTTACTCGTGGCGTCGTTTCGTGTTTAATGTCATTTAATTTTTGCACTTTAGAAATATTGTCTCGACTGCGCACACCATGTTTTGGACTCGCGGCCTTTTGTTCGACTGTTTCTTCCATTTGATTCCAACTACCACAGTTTGGGCATTTCCCCATCCACTTTGGAGACTGGTAACCACAAGCCATACATTCAAAAATCACTTTCTTTTTAGCCAAAACTGCACCTCCATCTTTCATTGAACAAATCTATTTTAAACCTCTGTCTGTTTAAAAACAAATTTTATTCATAATCAAACAATTCAATCGAAAAATATTCGTATATAGTTATTTAAAATTCTTAATAACTTAAGGATTCTAATCTTTAGCAAAAAGCTATTTTTATAAAATACCATGCTCGTGTATAGAGTATCACTGATATTATATTTTGACTTTTTAAATATTACTCATTTTTCAAGGTGAATACTACTCTATTGTTTATACAATATAAAAACAAAGCAGCACTCCCCAAATATGCATCCACATATTTGAGCAGTACTGCTTTAATTTATACTTAACTTCTAAGATTCAGTTGATTCTTTATCTTTAGTTGTATCTTTTCTTTCTTGAATATCATACTTGAATTCTTTGCCATCATGGTTAATTATTACTTCTTTACCTTCAACTTGATTGCCTTCTAAAATTAATTCACTTAAGTTATCTTCAACTGTTTTTTGAATTGCACGAATTAATGGTCTAGCACCATATTCAGGATCATAACCCTCTTCAGCAATTTTTTCTTTAGCAGCTTCTGTAACTGTAATGTTAATATCTTGTTCAGAAAGGCGTTCTGTTAGTTTATCAACCATCATTGTCACAATTTCTTTCAATTCTTCTTTAGAAAGTTTGTGGAAGACGATGATATCATCAACACGGTTTAAGAATTCTGGACGGAATGCGTTTTTCAATTCTTTCATCATTGTCTTACGGATTGTTTCATAATCTTGTCCTTCAGATGCACCTCCAAAACCAGCGAAACGTTGGTCTTGTAATTCTTGTGCACCTACGTTAGATGTCATAATAATAACTGTATTACGGAAGTCTACACGACGACCTTTTGTATCTGTTAAGTGACCGTCATCTAATACTTGTAACAGAATATTAAACACATCAGGGTGCGCTTTTTCAATTTCATCAAATAAAATCACTGAGTAAGGTTTACGTCTTACTTTTTCAGTTAATTGACCGCCATCGTCATGACCTACATAGCCTGGAGGGGCACCAACTAAACGACTGACAGCATGTTTTTCCATAAACTCACTCATATCAACACGAATCATTGCGTCATCTTCACCGAACATAGACTCAGCTAATGCACGAGCTAACTCAGTTTTACCTACACCCGTAGGCCCTAAGAAGATAAAGCTACCGATAGGACGTTTAGGATCTTTCAATCCAGCTCTAGCACGTCTAACTGCTTTACTAATAGATGTAACGGCATCTTTTTGACCGATCACTCTATTATGAAGTGTATCTTCTAAGTTAAGCAGACGGTCTGATTCAGTTTCATTAATTTTAGTTAAAGGAATTCCTGTCCAACCAGCGATGACCTCACCAATATCTTCTTCTGATAGAGATGTGTTATCACCGTTTTGAGAATTTTTCCAGTTGTTATTTGCTTCTTCATATTGTTTTTCTAATTTTGTTTGCTTATCACGCAAGTTGGCTGCATTTTCAAATTCTTGAGCATGGACAGCTGCATCTTTTTCGTTTTTAACTTGTTCTATCTGTTGTTCAATTTCTTTCAAGTCTGGTGGTGTTGTATGACTCTTAAGTCTTACTTTAGAACTTGCTTCATCAATTAAGTCTATCGCTTTATCTGGTAAGAAACGATCTGAAATATAACGGTGACTTAATTTAGCTGCTGATTCTAAAGCTTGATCTGAGATGTTAATACGGTGATGCGCTTCATAACGATCACGCAATCCTTTTAAGATTTCAATTGTATCTTCAACAGTTGGCTCACCAACTTGAACAGGTTGGAAACGACGTTCAAGCGCTGCATCTTTTTCAATATTTTTACGGTATTCATCTAAAGTAGTTGCACCGATACATTGTAATTCACCGCGAGCTAATGCTGGTTTAAGAATGTTAGATGCATCAATAGCACCTTCTGCACCACCTGCACCTACTAGTGTGTGTAATTCGTCGATAAATAACACTACATTTCCAGCTTGATGAATTTCTTCCATTACTTTTTTCAAGCGCTCTTCAAACTCACCACGATATTTTGTTCCAGCAACAACTGTCCCCATATCTAATGACATTACACGTTTACCTTTAAGTGTTTCAGGTACTTCGTTATTAACAATTGCTTGTGCTAAGCCTTCAGCAATAGCAGTTTTACCAACACCTGGTTCACCAATTAATACAGGGTTGTTCTTAGTACGACGACTTAAGACTTCAATGACTCTTGTAATTTCTTTTTCTCTACCAATGACAGGATCTAAAGTACCGTCTTTTGCGATAACTGTTAAGTCACGAGCTAGACTGTCTAACGTTGGTGTATTATTAGATTTATTAGCTTGCGCGTTTTTATTACTTGTTTCAGGGCTACCTAAAGCTTTAACGACTTGTGCACGTGCTTTTGTGATGTTTAAATCTAAGTTTGCAAACACACGAGCTGCGACACCTTCATTTTCTCTGATTAACCCAAGTAAGATATGCTCTGTTCCTACGAAATTATGATGTAATTTTCTAGCTTCATCCATTGATAATTCAATTACTTTTTTCGCACGAGGTGTATAGTGTAATGCGCCCATTTGTTCTTGACCATGGCCGATTAATTTTTCTACTTCTTCAACTACTTTTTCTTCAGTAATATCAAACGTTTCTAAAACTTTAGCTGCAATGCCTTCAGGCTCTTTCATTAAACCTAAAAGTAAATGTTCGGTTCCAATATTCGAATGATTTAAGCGTATTGCTTCTTCCTGAGCATGTGCTAGTACGCGTTGAGCACGTTCTGTTAGTCTACCAAATAGCATATAGTATGACCTCCTAATTTATATGTTCTCTTAATATATCTGCTCTTTTTTCATTAACTGTTCTATCATCTTCTTCGTCTAACAAGAAAGGTGATTGTATTGCAACCATTAACTCGTTAAACTTGAAGTCTTCTAATTCAATATAGCCTAAATCTAAACCAAGTTTCACTTCACTTAATCTTAGTGAAGCTTCCTCCATAGATATCAGTCTACTATATTTTAATATTCCTAACGAACGATATACTCGGTCTAATGTTTCTATATGGTTATGTCGGTTTAATCGTTCGCGGATTTGCATTTCTTCATTAATAATTTGCTGCACTACCTCTGATAAGCTTTCAATGATTTCTTCCTCTGTTTTGCCTAAAGTAAGTTGGTTTGAAATTTGGTATATATGGCCATAAACTTGAGATCCTTCTCCATAAATACCTCTAATTGTAAAACCAAAACGATTAATTGTTTGAGCAATGCGATTCATACGTTTCATTATTGTCAATCCAGGCAAATGCAACATGACACTGGCACGCATGCCTGTCCCAATATTAGTAGGACATGTTGTCAAATAACCTAAAGTTTCGTCAAAACTTACATCTAATTCACTATCAAGTTGATCATCAATTTCTGAAGCTTTTTCGTATAGTGTTGATAGTGATAAATCGTTACCCATGGCCTGAATACGTATATGGTCTTCTTCATTAACCATAATACTTAAAGATTCATCTTCATTGAGTAATACGGCAGAAGCAGGTTGTCTTATCAATTCAGGACTTATAAGATGTTTCGCGACAAGCTTGTATTTACTTTGTTGATCCATTGAATCCAAACGTTGTACAGACAAGTCAGGAAGCGCATCTTGTACGTCGTTAATTATTCGAAAACCATCTTGTTCTGACAAAAACATTAATGGGTGTACATGATTTTCTAAATTTCTTGCTAATCGTATTCTCGAAGACATCACAATTGGACTTTCTTCTCTATCACGCATCCATTCACTCATGTATGCACTAATATCATTTTTACTCATCATGTTTCACCTCGCCATCTTCTTTCAATGCTTTAATTTCGTCACGAACAACGGCGGCTTCTTCAAAGTTTTGTTCTTCTATCAGTTGTTTTAAATATGAACTTTTTTCTTCTAATTGTTTTTTTAATGCTAATTTTCTGTGTGAAGAATGTGGTGTTTTTCCTACATGTTCGATTTGACCACCTTGCACACGTCGTACAATATCGACAATGTCATCTTTGAATGTAGCATAGCAATCTGAACAACCAAATTTACCAACATGTGCGATATCTTTTAATGTCATATGACAAGTTGGACATCGTTTTTCTTCTTTAAAAGCAATTTCATCAAAATCAATACCATGTTTAGCAGCTAAGTGTTGTAAGATTTGCTTCACTACAAATGCGCCTTCAATGTCATCTTGCGATTGAATTTGCTGATTTTGAGTCCATGGGTTACCGCCTTGTGCGCATGTGGCACAAACCCATTTTTCATTTATACCATCTTGACCTTTCACTGCCAATTTCACTTCTGCTTCATTCAAATGACAATTCTCGCATAGCACGACGAAACACCTCACTTTAATAATAATTTATAACATGCAATAACCGTTTTATAATATTTGCTCGAATAATATCTCTCGATAATACATCCATTTTTAATGTCTCTCTGTCTATAACGGCGTGTATCATTTTTGCTTCACGTTCATTAATGTAATTTTTATCTAATAAGCCATCTACAATGTAATAAGCTTGCTGTTGTGAAATAGATGGACCAACTAATTGAAGTAAATGATTAATATAACCTGTCTCATCTCTATTTTCAATTTTGGTGATTCGAATATATCCGCCACCACCTCTTTTACTTTCAATCTCATAGCCGTGCTCATTTGTAAAACGTGTTTTGATTACATAATTAAGCTGGGAAGGCACACAGTCAAAGCGCTGCGCAATATTGGCACGTTGAATTTCTACAACGTCTTCATTGGTGTCTTCAAATAACTTTTTAATGTATTGTTCTATGATGTCAGACATGTTGTGCATGATTATCACCTCTTTTGACCTTCTTTGACTATATTATATGACCAACTTTGACCTTTTTCAACCAATATGTTTTAAAAATTTTTAATTAAAGATGTAAGTGCTATCTAATTTATTGTATTATAGGAGTTAAGAAAAATTAAAAGGGATGAATGACTTATGCATATTATTATTGGTTTAATTGGGATAGCAGTGTTTCTTGCATTGGCGTTTCTATTTAGCTCAGATAGAAAAAATATTCGTTGGCAATATGTCGGTTTACTACTTGTAATACAACTAGTATTCGCATTTATTTTACTCAAAACTAAATTTGGTATTACGGTTATCGGTGGCATATCAGACGGTTTTAATTATTTACTAGCAAAAGCAGCAGAAGGTGTGAACTTTGTATTTGGTGGATTTGAATTTGTAGATCCTAAGAACCCACCCTTCTTCTTTAATGTATTATTACCAATCGTATTCATTTCAGCTTTAATTGGTATTTTACAATATACAAGAATCTTACCTTGGATTATTAACGTTTTAGGTTTAGCCATTTCAAAAATTAATGGTATGGGTCGCTTAGAATCATATAATGCTGTTGCCGCTGCAATTTTAGGGCAATCAGAAGTATTTATTTCATTGAAAAAGGAATTAGCACATATTCCTAAACAACGTCTATATACATTAACAGCTTCTGCAATGTCTACAGTATCAGCTTCAATTATCGGTGCTTATTTCACATTAATTGAACCACGTTTTGTAGTTACAGCAGTTGTATTAAATCTCTTTGGTGGTTTCATCATTGCTTCTATCATCAATCCTTATAAAATTGATGCAAAAGAAGATAAACTTATCGTTGATGAGAGCGAATCAGGTAAACAATCATTTTTCGAAATGTTAGGTGAATATATCTTAGATGGTTTTAAAGTTGCAGTCATTGTAGGTGCAATGTTAATAGGTTATATCGCTATTATTGCTCTACTTAATGGTGTCGTTAGTGCAATCTTTACCGGTTTATCTGGCGGCAGTATCACTTGGGACTTCCAAACACTTATCGGATTTGTCTTTGCACCATTTGCATTTTTAGTTGGTGTACCTTGGGATGATGCAGTACAAGCCGGATCCATCATGGCTACTAAATTACTGTCAAATGAATTTGTTGCAATGCAAAGTTTAAGTGAGATTAAAGATATGAGCACTCATGCTAAAGGTGTTATTTCTGTATTCGTAGTATCATTTGCAAACTTTAGCTCTATCGGTATTATTTCTGGAGCAATTAAATCACTTAACAATGAAAAAGGTGATATTGTAGCTCGTTTTGGACTAAAATTATTATTCGGTGCTACACTTGTTTCATTTATTTCAGCAGCTATTGCCGGATTCTTTATTTAAAAATGTAACTTGGACATAGATATCTGCAAACATAAAAAGCTTATTCGTTCGATTTAAGTACATTTTATATAATACCAACTATTTACATTACAAAATTAAAATATTGCTACATACCACAAAGCAAACTAAAAAACACATTTCCTATCTCATGGAAGTGTGTTTTTTAATACTTGCTAAATTGTTATATCTATATTTACAAATAGTAGACATCAACCTACATATCTTCTCTTCTTCTCTAAACTATACGATTTCCTTAGATATCACTAGCTAATATCTAAAGTAAGGTTTATATAAGCTAAAATAAGACACTTCGCCTTATAAAATAACTACTCATTATTTTTAACGAAGCGCCTTATTAAAAAATTCCTTACGCGACATATATTTTATTGAAGTTCTATCTATTACACTTTTTCTGTCATCAATGTAGGTTTTACGATTTCTTCTATAAAATACTGTGTCACTCTATAATCATCAGTTAATTCTGGATGGAAAGATACACCTAAGTAACGTCCTTCTTGAACTGCTACAATTTTTTCGCCAACTGTACTTAACTCTGATACTTCACCATGTGTCGCTTCAATATGTGGAGCTCTAATAAAAACACCTTCAATATCTTCTGCGATACCTTGTACATTTAATTCACTTTCAAAACTATCCACTTGTCTGCCAAATGAATTTCTTTGAACAGTGATGTCTAACTTATCCAAATAACCTTCTTCACCAACAATATGCTTAGCCATCACTATTAATCCAGCACACGTTCCAAACATAGGTAATGTAGATTGTTGTAGTGCTTCTTTGAAGCCATATAAATTCATTAATCGGCGTAATGTAGTAGATTCACCACCAGGTAAAATGAGACCATCAATGTTATCTAATTGTTCTGTACGCTTAATTGCAATGCCTTCATGACCGCTAAGTTCAATATGACGTATATGTTCCCTTACTGCGCCTTGCAGTGCTAACACACCAATTTTCATATTACCATCCACGCTCTTGCATACGTTCTTCTAAAGTCAATTCATTGATGTCCAAACCTTTCATAGCTGTGCCTAAATCTTTTGCTAAACGTCCAATTAACTCATAGTCTTGGTAGTGAGTTGTAGCTTGTACAATAGCTTTAGCAAATTTTTCAGGGTCTTCTGATTTGAAAATACCAGAACCAACGAAGACACCATCAGCGCCTAATTCCATCATTAATGCTGCATCTTGAGGTGTAGCTACACCACCAGCCGCAAAGTTAACAACAGGAAGTTTACCATTTTCTTTAATACTTTTTAATACTTCAAATGGTGCTCCAATATTTTTAGCTTCAGTCATGATTTCGTCATCATTCATCACTGTTAATCTTTTTACTTCTGCATTAACTTGGCGCATGTGTCTAACAGCTTCTACAATGTTTCCTGTACCCGGCTCACCTTTTGTACGTAACATTGCTGCACCTTCACCAATACGTCTGGCAGCTTCTCCTAAGTTACGGCAACCACATACAAATGGTACTGTAAACGTATCTTTTAATAGATGATACTCTTCATCTGCAGGTGTTAATACTTCTGATTCATCAATGTAGTCTACACCCATTGATTCAAGTACGCGCGCTTCAGTAATGTGACCAATACGTCCTTTTGCCATTACCGGAATCGAAACAGCATTCATAACTTCTTCCACAATTTTAGGATTAGCCATACGTGCAACGCCGCCAGCTGCTCTAATGTCAGATGGTACACGTTCTAACGCCATTACCGCCACTGCTCCAGCTTCCTCGGCTATTTTAGCTTGTTCAGCATTGACAACGTCCATAATCACGCCGCCCTTTTGCATTTCTGCCATTCCTCTTTTAACTCTCTCTGATCCAGTTACTTTAGACATTTGTTTTCCCCTTTACTTATTTGATTAAATTCATTTTAAGAGATAAACTGGTATTTAAAAAGGTTCAATTTCAATTTAATTTTGGAGGTCAGTTTTATGTCGAAATCACATCTTTATATCGATTTATATGAAAATTTAAAAAAGCAAATCATTGAAGGTCAATATAAATCAGGAGATAAATTCCCTTCTAAACGTGCATTAGGGCAACATCTCTCTGTTAGTAATACAACGATTGAACATGCATATCAGTTTCTACTCGATGAAGGTTATATATATTCAAAACCACGTTCAGGTTATTTCGTTTCAGATATTGAAACGTTACCTATAATTAATAGGAAAACACAATTCAATGCAGATGAATATTTGTCACCCCAAAATAAACACCCTGATGCTTATTACAAATATGCATTCAATTTATCAGAAATTGATACTGATTATTTTCCAATTCAACAGTTTAGAAAATATGCGCGAGATGCTTTTGAAATAAATCAATTACAACTACTCCAACACGCAAACCCTAAAGGTGAATGGTCATTAAGACAAGAAATTGCCCACTATTTATTCAACAGTCGTGGTGTATCATGTCATCCTGAACAAATTGTTATTGGATCATCAACTGAACAATTAATTAACTTACTAACGGATATCTTAAATAAAGCACAATTCCTTATTGAAAATCCGAGCTATCCACCTATTAAGCAAGTATTAGAAAAAAGACAAATTCCTTATTTGCAAGTTCCAGTAAATCAAACTGGCCTTGAACTAGACTATTTAAAGACAGCAATTCATAACATCGCATATGTAACACCTTCACATCAATTTCCTACTGGCTATGTAATGAATTTAAAAAAGCGTACCCAGCTTATAACATGGGCACACGAACGTGATGATAGATATATTATTGAAGATGATTATGATTCAGAATTTCGCTATTTTGGCAAACCAATTCCGGCATTACAAAGTTTAGACACGAAAGATAAAGTAATTTATATTAGTACCTTCTCTAAATCACTCTTCCCTAGTTGCAGAATTGCCTACCTTGTTTTACCTAAAAAGTTACTTAATCGGTATGAGCATTTAGAACATAAAGAAGGTAATACAGTACCTGCGCACTTACAAAAAATTGTAGCAAGTTTTATGGAATCAGGAAGTTTTGAAAGACATTTAAACAAAATGAGAAAATTATATAGTCGTAAATTAAAATTTATTATTGAAGTACTCAAACCTTATGAAGATCAATTAGAAATAGAAGGAGCCTTAGCAGGAATGCATTTTAATTTAACAGTTAAAAATGGTCTTTCTATAAAAGACTGTCTAAAAAATGCAGAAAAGAATAAATTAAAAATAACACCATTTAATCAATATGATACTACACAAAAATCCGCAAAATTCATATTAGGATTTGGTGGCATTCCTTTTTCAGAACTTGAAGAACATACAAATGCACTAATTAATAGTTTATGCATTTAAAGTAGCTTTTAAGTCCCATAATTCAATAAATTGAGTTATGGAATTTTATATATGAGCTGTTGCTCATGTACTCCGTCAAAAATCGGCAATTACTCTCAGTTGAAGTTAACCTCTTTGCCCATAAAAAAAAGACCCTATTGGGTCTTTAATTGCCTGGCAACGTCCTACTCTTGCGGAACGTAAGTCTGCTACCTTCGGCGCTAAAGAGCTTTCTTGCCGTGAGACAAGCGCTCGTATCTTTCCTCACTTGCACGCTCTTCTTACTCACTTACCACTCGTAAACTCGTTTCGTCGCTCATTTAGTTCGTCAGCTTCAAACGCTTTCTCTCGGCAATTACTCTCAGTTGAAGTTAACCTCTTTGCCCATAAAAAAAAGACCCTATTGGGTCTTTAATTGCCTGGCAACGTCCTACTCTTGCGGAACGTAAGTCCGACTACCATCGGCGCTAAAGAGCTTAACTTCTGTGTTCGGCATGGGAACAGGTGTGACCTCTTTGCCATTGTCACCAGACAATGAAATGTATGAAATTATACATTCAAAACTAGATAGTAAGTAAAATATGATTTAACCAAAACAAAACAATTTAAAATTTGATTAAGTCTTCGATCGATTAGTATTCGTCAGCTCCACATATCGCTATGCTTCCACCTCGAACCTATTAACCTCATCATCTTTGAGGGATCTTATAACCGAAGTTGGGAAATCTCATCTTGAGGGGGGCTTCATGCTTAGATGCTTTCAGCACTTATCCCGTCCATACATAGCTACCCAGCGATGCCGTTGGCACGACAACTGGTACACCAGAGGTATGTCCATCCCGGTCCTCTCGTACTAAGGACAGCTCCTCTCAAATTTCCTACGCCCACGACGGATAGGGACCGAACTGTCTCACGACGTTCTGAACCCAGCTCGCGTACCGCTTTAATGGGCGAACAGCCCAACCCTTGGGACCGACTACAGCCCCAGGATGCGATGAGCCGACATCGAGGTGCCAAACCTCCCCGTCGATGTGAACTCTTGGGGGAGATAAGCCTGTTATCCCCGGGGTAGCTTTTATCCGTTGAGCGATGGCCCTTCCATGCGGAACCACCGGATCACTAAGTCCGTCTTTCGACCCTGCTCGACTTGTAAGTCTCGCAGTCAAGCTTCCTTATGCCTTTACACTCTATGAATGATTTCCAACCATTCTGAGGAAACCTTTGAGCGCCTCCGTTACTCTTTAGGAGGCGACCGCCCCAGTCAAACTGCCCATCTGACACTGTCTCCCACCATGATAAATGGTGCGGGTTAGAAATCCAACACAGCGAGGGTAGTATCCCACCAACGCCTCCACGTAAGCTAGCGCTCACGTATCTCAGGCTCCTACCTATCCTGTACAAGCTGTGCCGAATTTCAATATCAGACTACAGTAAAGCTCCACGGGGTCTTTCCGTCCTGTCGCGGGTAACCTGCATCTTCACAGGTACTATGATTTCACCGAGTCTCTCGTTGAGACAGTGCCCAAATCGTTACGCCTTTCGTGCGGGTCGGAACTTACCCGACAAGGAATTTCGCTACCTTAGGACCGTTATAGTTACGGCCGCCGTTTACTGGGGCTTCGATTCGTAGCTTCGCAGAAGCTAACCACTCCTCTTAACCTTCCAGCACCGGGCAGGCGTCAGCCCCTATACATCACCTTACGGTTTAGCAGAGACCTGTGTTTTTGATAAACAGTCGCTTGGGCCTATTCACTGCGGCTCTCCTGGGCGTTAACCCTAAAGAGCACCCCTTCTCCCGAAGTTACGGGGTCATTTTGCCGAGTTCCTTAACGAGAGTTCGCTCGCTCACCTTAGAATTCTCATCTTGACTACCTGTGTCGGTTTGCGGTACGGGCACCACAATTCTAGCTAGAGGCTTTTCTCGGCAGTGTGAAATCAACGACTCGAGGAAACAATTTCCTCTCCCCATCACAGCTTGACCTTAAGAGTGCCGGATTTGCCTAACACTCAGTCTTACTGCTTGGACGTACAATCCAATAGTACGCTTCGCCTATCCTACTGCGTCCCCCCATCGCTTAAAACGAATTATGGTGGTACAGGAATATCAACCTGTTATCCATCGCCTACGCCTATCGGCCTCAGCTTAGGACCCGACTAACCCAGAGCGGACGAGCCTTCCTCTGGAAACCTTAGTCAATCGGTGGACGGGATTCTCACCCGTCTTTCGCTACTCACACCGGCATTCTCACTTCTAAGCGCTCCACATGTCCTTGCGATCATGCTTCAACGCCCTTAGAACGCTCTCCTACCATTGTCCTTACGGACAATCCACAGCTTCGGTAATATGTTTAGCCCCGGTACATTTTCGGCGCAGTGTCACTCGACTAGTGAGCTATTACGCACTCTTTAAATGATGGCTGCTTCTAAGCCAACATCCTAGTTGTCTGGGCAACGCCACATCCTTTTCCACTTAACATATATTTTGGGACCTTAGCTGGTGGTCTGGGCTGTTTCCCTTTCGAACACGGACCTTATCACCCGCGTTCTAACTCCCAAGTTAAATTGATTGGCATTCGGAGTTTGTCTGAATTCGGTAACCCGATAAGGGCCCCTCGTCCAAACAGTGCTCTACCTCCAATAATCATCACTTGAGGCTAGCCCTAAAGCTATTTCGGAGAGAACCAGCTATCTCCAGGTTCGATTGGAATTTCTCCGCTACCCACAACTCATCCGCTCACTTTTCAACGTAAGTCGGTTCGGTCCTCCATTCAGTGTTACCTGAACTTCAACCTGGTCATGGGTAGATCACCTGGTTTCGGGTCTACGACCAAATACTCAACGCCCTATTCAGACTCGCTTTCGCTACGGCTCCACATTCACTGCTTAACCTTGCATCAAATCGTAACTCGCCGGTTCATTCTACAAAAGGCACGCCATCACCCATTAACGGGCTCTGACTACTTGTAAGCACACGGTTTCAAGTTCTATTTCACTCCCCTTCCGGGGTACTTTTCACCTTTCCCTCACGGTACTGGTTCACTATCGGTCACTAGAGAGTATTTAGCCTTGGGAGATGGTCCTCCCGGATTCCGACGGAATTTCTCGTGTTCCGTCGTACTCAGGATCCACTCAAGAGTGAATAAACTTTCGACTACAGGATTATTACCTTCTTTGATTCATCTTTCCAGATGATTCGTCTAGTTTATTCTTTTGTAACTCCGTATAGAGTGTCCTACAACCCCAACAAGCAAGCTCGTTGGTTTGGGCTCTTCCCGTTTCGCTCGCCGCTACTCAGGGAATCGATTTTTCTTTCTCTTCCTGCGGGTACTAAGATGTTTCAGTTCTCCGCGTCTACCTTCAGATATGCTATGTATTCACATATCGATAACATGACATAACTCATGCTGGGTTTCCCCATTCGGAAATCTCTGGATCAAAGCTTACTTACAGCTCCCCAAAGCATATCGTCGTTAGTAACGTCCTTCATCGGCTTCTAGTGCCAAGGCATCCACCGTGCGCCCTTAATAACTTAATCTTTTTTGACTTTCAACACGAACAAGTCGGTTGAAAACCCAAAATGTTATTAATCTGTGAGTGTTCTTTCGAACACTAGCGATTATTTCTTTTTGAATTCAAAGCTTGTTAAAAAACTCTAATTCACTCGGTTTTGCTTGGTAAAATCATAAATTTTACTTACTTATCTAGTTTTCAATGTACAAAAAAATGGTGGGCCTAAGTGGACTCGAACCACCGACCTCACGCTTATCAGGCGTGCGCTCTAACCAGCTGAGCTATAGGCCCATTCCAATATGAATACTCTAATGAGCATTCAAAACTGAATACAATATGTCAATGTTATTCCTATTTCATCTTCGTAAGAAGATGTTTCCGAATATATCCTTAGAAAGGAGGTGATCCAGCCGCACCTTCCGATACGGCTACCTTGTTACGACTTCACCCCAATCATTTGTCCCACCTTCGACGGCTAGCTCCATAAATGGTTACTCCACCGGCTTCGGGTGTTACAAACTCTCGTGGTGTGACGGGCGGTGTGTACAAGACCCGGGAACGTATTCACCGTAGCATGCTGATCTACGATTACTAGCGATTCCAGCTTCATGTAGTCGAGTTGCAGACTACAATCCGAACTGAGAACAACTTTATGGGATTTGCATGACCTCGCGGTTTAGCTGCCCTTTGTATTGTCCATTGTAGCACGTGTGTAGCCCAAATCATAAGGGGCATGATGATTTGACGTCATCCCCACCTTCCTCCGGTTTGTCACCGGCAGTCAACCTAGAGTGCCCAACTTAATGATGGCAACTAAGCTTAAGGGTTGCGCTCGTTGCGGGACTTAACCCAACATCTCACGACACGAGCTGACGACAACCATGCACCACCTGTCACTTTGTCCCCCGAAGGGGAAGGCTCTATCTCTAGAGTTTTCAAAGGATGTCAAGATTTGGTAAGGTTCTTCGCGTTGCTTCGAATTAAACCACATGCTCCACCGCTTGTGCGGGTCCCCGTCAATTCCTTTGAGTTTCAACCTTGCGGTCGTACTCCCCAGGCGGAGTGCTTAATGCGTTAGCTGCAGCACTAAGGGGCGGAAACCCCCTAACACTTAGCACTCATCGTTTACGGCGTGGACTACCAGGGTATCTAATCCTGTTTGATCCCCACGCTTTCGCACATCAGCGTCAGTTACAGACCAGAAAGTCGCCTTCGCCACTGGTGTTCCTCCATATCTCTGCGCATTTCACCGCTACACATGGAATTCCACTTTCCTCTTCTGCACTCAAGTTTCCCAGTTTCCAATGACCCTCCACGGTTGAGCCGTGGGCTTTCACATCAGACTTAAGAAACCGCCTACGCGCGCTTTACGCCCAATAATTCCGGATAACGCTTGCCACCTACGTATTACCGCGGCTGCTGGCACGTAGTTAGCCGTGGCTTTCTGATTAGGTACCGTCAAGATGTGCACAGTTACTTACACATTTGTTCTTCCCTAATAACAGAGTTTTACGAGCCGAAACCCTTCATCACTCACGCGGCGTTGCTCCGTCAGGCTTTCGCCCATTGCGGAAGATTCCCTACTGCTGCCTCCCGTAGGAGTCTGGACCGTGTCTCAGTTCCAGTGTGGCCGATCACCCTCTCAGGTCGGCTACGTATCGTCGCCTTGGTAAGCCGTTACCTTACCAACTAGCTAATACGGCGCGGGTCCATCTATAAGTGATAGCAAAACCATCTTTCACTTTAGAACCATGCGGTTCCAAATGTTATCCGGTATTAGCTCCGGTTTCCCGAAGTTATCCCAGTCTTATAGGTAGGTTACCCACGTGTTACTCACCCGTCCGCCGCTAACGTCAAAGGAGCAAGCTCCTTATCTGTTCGCTCGACTTGCATGTATTAGGCACGCCGCCAGCGTTCATCCTGAGCCAGGATCAAACTCTCCATAAATGAATTATGATGTTTGATTAGCTCATAAAATACTAATTTGTGTTATCTCTAACACTTGTTTTGAACCAACAATTTAATGTTGCGTTCGGAATTAACGTTGACATATTGCAATTCAGTTTTCAATGTTCATTTCTTCAATCACAAGAAACAATTTTACTCTCTTTAACTCAGAAAGTCAAGAAGTTTTTAAAATTATTTTTTGTTTTCTTGGTAAAACTTCCATAAAAAAACGACCCAAGGGTCAATATGGAATTGCCTGGCAACGTCCTACTCTTGCGGAACGTAAGTCCGACTACCATCGGCGCTAAAGAGCTTAACTTCTGTGTTCGGCATGGGAACAGGTGTGACCTCTTTGCCATTGTCACCAGACAATGAAATGTATGAAATTATACATTCAAAACTAGATAGTAAGTAAAATATGATTTAACCAAAACAAAACAATTTAAAATTTGATTAAGTCTTCGATCGATTAGTATTCGTCAGCTCCACATATCGCTATGCTTCCACCTCGAACCTATTAACCTCATCATCTTTGAGGGATCTTATAACCGAAGTTGGGAAATCTCATCTTGAGGGGGGCTTCATGCTTAGATGCTTTCAGCACTTATCCCGTCCATACATAGCTACCCAGCGATGCCGTTGGCACGACAACTGGTACACCAGAGGTATGTCCATCCCGGTCCTCTCGTACTAAGGACAGCTCCTCTCAAATTTCCTACGCCCACGACGGATAGGGACCGAACTGTCTCACGACGTTCTGAACCCAGCTCGCGTACCGCTTTAATGGGCGAACAGCCCAACCCTTGGGACCGACTACAGCCCCAGGATGCGATGAGCCGACATCGAGGTGCCAAACCTCCCCGTCGATGTGAACTCTTGGGGGAGATAAGCCTGTTATCCCCGGGGTAGCTTTTATCCGTTGAGCGATGGCCCTTCCATGCGGAACCACCGGATCACTAAGTCCGTCTTTCGACCCTGCTCGACTTGTAAGTCTCGCAGTCAAGCTTCCTTATGCCTTTACACTCTATGAATGATTTCCAACCATTCTGAGGAAACCTTTGAGCGCCTCCGTTACTCTTTAGGAGGCGACCGCCCCAGTCAAACTGCCCATCTGACACTGTCTCCCACCATGATAAATGGTGCGGGTTAGAAATCCAACACAGCGAGGGTAGTATCCCACCAACGCCTCCACGTAAGCTAGCGCTCACGTATCTCAGGCTCCTACCTATCCTGTACAAGCTGTGCCGAATTTCAATATCAGACTACAGTAAAGCTCCACGGGGTCTTTCCGTCCTGTCGCGGGTAACCTGCATCTTCACAGGTACTATGATTTCACCGAGTCTCTCGTTGAGACAGTGCCCAAATCGTTACGCCTTTCGTGCGGGTCGGAACTTACCCGACAAGGAATTTCGCTACCTTAGGACCGTTATAGTTACGGCCGCCGTTTACTGGGGCTTCGATTCGTAGCTTCGCAGAAGCTAACCACTCCTCTTAACCTTCCAGCACCGGGCAGGCGTCAGCCCCTATACATCACCTTACGGTTTAGCAGAGACCTGTGTTTTTGATAAACAGTCGCTTGGGCCTATTCACTGCGGCTCTCCTGGGCGTTAACCCTAAAGAGCACCCCTTCTCCCGAAGTTACGGGGTCATTTTGCCGAGTTCCTTAACGAGAGTTCGCTCGCTCACCTTAGAATTCTCATCTTGACTACCTGTGTCGGTTTGCGGTACGGGCACCACAATTCTAGCTAGAGGCTTTTCTCGGCAGTGTGAAATCAACGACTCGAGGAAACAATTTCCTCTCCCCATCACAGCTTGACCTTAAGAGTGCCGGATTTGCCTAACACTCAGTCTTACTGCTTGGACGTACAATCCAATAGTACGCTTCGCCTATCCTACTGCGTCCCCCCATCGCTTAAAACGAATTATGGTGGTACAGGAATATCAACCTGTTATCCATCGCCTACGCCTATCGGCCTCAGCTTAGGACCCGACTAACCCAGAGCGGACGAGCCTTCCTCTGGAAACCTTAGTCAATCGGTGGACGGGATTCTCACCCGTCTTTCGCTACTCACACCGGCATTCTCACTTCTAAGCGCTCCACATGTCCTTGCGATCATGCTTCAACGCCCTTAGAACGCTCTCCTACCATTGTCCTTACGGACAATCCACAGCTTCGGTAATATGTTTAGCCCCGGTACATTTTCGGCGCAGTGTCACTCGACTAGTGAGCTATTACGCACTCTTTAAATGATGGCTGCTTCTAAGCCAACATCCTAGTTGTCTGGGCAACGCCACATCCTTTTCCACTTAACATATATTTTGGGACCTTAGCTGGTGGTCTGGGCTGTTTCCCTTTCGAACACGGACCTTATCACCCGCGTTCTAACTCCCAAGTTAAATTGATTGGCATTCGGAGTTTGTCTGAATTCGGTAACCCGATAAGGGCCCCTCGTCCAAACAGTGCTCTACCTCCAATAATCATCACTTGAGGCTAGCCCTAAAGCTATTTCGGAGAGAACCAGCTATCTCCAGGTTCGATTGGAATTTCTCCGCTACCCACAACTCATCCGCTCACTTTTCAACGTAAGTCGGTTCGGTCCTCCATTCAGTGTTACCTGAACTTCAACCTGGTCATGGGTAGATCACCTGGTTTCGGGTCTACGACCAAATACTCAACGCCCTATTCAGACTCGCTTTCGCTACGGCTCCACATTCACTGCTTAACCTTGCATCAAATCGTAACTCGCCGGTTCATTCTACAAAAGGCACGCCATCACCCATTAACGGGCTCTGACTACTTGTAAGCACACGGTTTCAAGTTCTATTTCACTCCCCTTCCGGGGTACTTTTCACCTTTCCCTCACGGTACTGGTTCACTATCGGTCACTAGAGAGTATTTAGCCTTGGGAGATGGTCCTCCCGGATTCCGACGGAATTTCTCGTGTTCCGTCGTACTCAGGATCCACTCAAGAGTGAATAAACTTTCGACTACAGGATTATTACCTTCTTTGATTCATCTTTCCAGATGATTCGTCTAGTTTATTCTTTTGTAACTCCGTATAGAGTGTCCTACAACCCCAACAAGCAAGCTCGTTGGTTTGGGCTCTTCCCGTTTCGCTCGCCGCTACTCAGGGAATCGATTTTTCTTTCTCTTCCTGCGGGTACTAAGATGTTTCAGTTCTCCGCGTCTACCTTCAGATATGCTATGTATTCACATATCGATAACATGACATAACTCATGCTGGGTTTCCCCATTCGGAAATCTCTGGATCAAAGCTTACTTACAGCTCCCCAAAGCATATCGTCGTTAGTAACGTCCTTCATCGGCTTCTAGTGCCAAGGCATCCACCGTGCGCCCTTAATAACTTAATCTTTTTTGACTTTCAACACGAACAAGTCGGTTGAAAACCCAAAATGTTATTAATCTGTGAGTGTTCTTTCGAACACTAGCGATTATTTCTTTTTGAATTCAAAGCTTGTTAAAAAACTCTAATTCACTCGGTTTTGCTTGGTAAAATCATAAATTTTACTTACTTATCTAGTTTTCAATGTACAAAAAAATGGTGGGCCTAAGTGGACTCGAACCACCGACCTCACGCTTATCAGGCGTGCGCTCTAACCAGCTGAGCTATAGGCCCATTCCAATATGAATACTCTAATGAGCATTCAAAACTGAATACAATATGTCAATGTTATTCCTATTTCATCTTCGTAAGAAGATGTTTCCGAATATATCCTTAGAAAGGAGGTGATCCAGCCGCACCTTCCGATACGGCTACCTTGTTACGACTTCACCCCAATCATTTGTCCCACCTTCGACGGCTAGCTCCATAAATGGTTACTCCACCGGCTTCGGGTGTTACAAACTCTCGTGGTGTGACGGGCGGTGTGTACAAGACCCGGGAACGTATTCACCGTAGCATGCTGATCTACGATTACTAGCGATTCCAGCTTCATGTAGTCGAGTTGCAGACTACAATCCGAACTGAGAACAACTTTATGGGATTTGCATGACCTCGCGGTTTAGCTGCCCTTTGTATTGTCCATTGTAGCACGTGTGTAGCCCAAATCATAAGGGGCATGATGATTTGACGTCATCCCCACCTTCCTCCGGTTTGTCACCGGCAGTCAACCTAGAGTGCCCAACTTAATGATGGCAACTAAGCTTAAGGGTTGCGCTCGTTGCGGGACTTAACCCAACATCTCACGACACGAGCTGACGACAACCATGCACCACCTGTCACTTTGTCCCCCGAAGGGGAAGGCTCTATCTCTAGAGTTTTCAAAGGATGTCAAGATTTGGTAAGGTTCTTCGCGTTGCTTCGAATTAAACCACATGCTCCACCGCTTGTGCGGGTCCCCGTCAATTCCTTTGAGTTTCAACCTTGCGGTCGTACTCCCCAGGCGGAGTGCTTAATGCGTTAGCTGCAGCACTAAGGGGCGGAAACCCCCTAACACTTAGCACTCATCGTTTACGGCGTGGACTACCAGGGTATCTAATCCTGTTTGATCCCCACGCTTTCGCACATCAGCGTCAGTTACAGACCAGAAAGTCGCCTTCGCCACTGGTGTTCCTCCATATCTCTGCGCATTTCACCGCTACACATGGAATTCCACTTTCCTCTTCTGCACTCAAGTTTCCCAGTTTCCAATGACCCTCCACGGTTGAGCCGTGGGCTTTCACATCAGACTTAAGAAACCGCCTACGCGCGCTTTACGCCCAATAATTCCGGATAACGCTTGCCACCTACGTATTACCGCGGCTGCTGGCACGTAGTTAGCCGTGGCTTTCTGATTAGGTACCGTCAAGATGTGCACAGTTACTTACACATTTGTTCTTCCCTAATAACAGAGTTTTACGAGCCGAAACCCTTCATCACTCACGCGGCGTTGCTCCGTCAGGCTTTCGCCCATTGCGGAAGATTCCCTACTGCTGCCTCCCGTAGGAGTCTGGACCGTGTCTCAGTTCCAGTGTGGCCGATCACCCTCTCAGGTCGGCTACGTATCGTCGCCTTGGTAAGCCGTTACCTTACCAACTAGCTAATACGGCGCGGGTCCATCTATAAGTGATAGCAAAACCATCTTTCACTTTAGAACCATGCGGTTCCAAATGTTATCCGGTATTAGCTCCGGTTTCCCGAAGTTATCCCAGTCTTATAGGTAGGTTACCCACGTGTTACTCACCCGTCCGCCGCTAACGTCAAAGGAGCAAGCTCCTTATCTGTTCGCTCGACTTGCATGTATTAGGCACGCCGCCAGCGTTCATCCTGAGCCAGGATCAAACTCTCCATAAATGAATTATGATGTTTGATTAGCTCATAAAATACTAATTTGTGTTATCTCTAACACTTGTTTTGAACCAACAATTTAATGTTGCGTTCGGAATTAACGTTGACATATTGCAATTCAGTTTTCAATGTTCATTTCTTCAATCAATAATAAATATGGTGGAGACTAGCGGGATCGAACCGCTGACCTCCTGCGTGCAAAGCAGGCGCTCTCCCATCTGAGCTAAGCCCCCATATATAATTTTAAAAGAGTCGGGAAGACAGGATTCGAACCTGCGACCCCTTGGTCCCAAACCAAGTGCTCTACCAAGCTGAGCTACTTCCCGTATTAATTTAAACATTTTAAAAATGGTGCGCCCGACAGGGGTCGAACCTGTAACCTCTTGATTCGTAGTCAAGTACTCTATCCAGTTGAGCTACGGGCGCATTATTAAAATGATGGTGCCGAGGACCGGAATCGAACCGGTACGGTGATCTCTCACCGCAGGATTTTAAGTCCTGTGCGTCTGCCAGTTCCGCCACCCCGGCAAAAATAATGGAGCAGAAGACGGGATTCGAACCCGCGACCCCGACCTTGGCAAGGTCGTATTCTACCGCTGAACTACTTCTGCAAAATGAAACTGTATGAGCCATAGTGGGCTCGAACCACTGACCCTCTGATTAAAAGTCAGATGCTCTACCAACTGAGCTAATGGCTCATGAAATGGTGCCGGCCAGAGGACTTGAACCCCCAACCTACTGATTACAAGTCAGTTGCTCTACCAGTTGAGCTAGGCCGGCTATTCATTTAAAATGGTGGAGGATGACGGGTTCGAACCGCCGACCCTCTGCTTGTAAGGCAGATGCTCTCCCAGCTGAGCTAATCCTCCACATGGAATCTATTTATAAAGCCTGGCAACGTCCTACTCTTGCGGAACGTAAGTCCGACTACCATCGGCGCTAAAGAGCTTAACTTCTGTGTTCGGCATGGGAACAGGTGTGACCTCTTTGCCATTGTCACCAGACAAAATAACTTACTCAATTAATGATACATTGTTTATCAATCAATTGCAATAGTCAATTTTACACTATCTTCAAAAAATCTTTAAACAACATTTACTTAAGTTATTCGCTTATGTAATCATCGTTTTTGACGACTTTTATATAATACTACGTTTTCTCATTTGAGTCAATAGCTTTTCAATTTTTTCTTAAAATATTTATTCTAGTATTTTCGCATGTCCTGTTTTGCTCACTTGCTTAACTCGACTTGAATAATCTTACCACATGAAAACAGCATTTACCATACCTTTTATAGTATATTTTTATATCTTTATAGCATAATTATGCGTAATCGTTTCTTATTACTTAATTTATTTATTAAAATTGTACTTGAAATGGACTTTTATTCATCCCCTCCTATATTAAACGCTTCTTTCAACAATAAAAAAACGACTATCATGTCTTGTCATTATGACGAAACATGATAGTCGTTTTATTTTAAGCTAGAATATTCAAATACATAATTAGTTATATTACTTCTGTCTCATATACGGGAATAATAATACGTCACGGATTGATGCTGAATCAGTAAGTAACATCACTAGTCTATCAATACCTATACCTAAACCACCTGTTGGAGGCATACCGTATTCTAGTGCTTCAATAAAGTCTTCATCCATTTCGTGAGCTTCATCGTTCCCTTGTTCTTTTTCTACTAATTGAGCTTCAAATCTTGCTCTTTGATCAATAGGGTCGTTTAATTCTGTAAATGCATTACCATGTTCTCTACCTACAATGAATAATTCAAAGCGGTCTGTAAACCTAGGGTCCTCTGGATTTTTCTTAGCTAAAGGAGAAATCTCTATTGGGTGCCCATAAACAAATGTAGGTTGAATTAATGTTTCTTCAACTTTTTGCTCAAAGAATTCATTTAAGATATGACCGTACTTCATATTATTTGTGATTTCTACGCCATGTTCTTTAGCGGCTGTTTTAGCTTCATCATCACTTTGGATGTTAAAGAAATCTACACTTGTCGCTTCTTTAACAGCGTCAGCCATATGGATTCGTTTCCAGTTAGACTCTAAATCAATTGTTTCTTCACCATATGTTACTTTAGCAGTACCTAATACTTTTTCTGAAATATGTCTAATCATATTTTCAGTAATATCCATAATGTCGTGATAGTCAGCATAAGCTTCATATAATTCAATCATTGTAAATTCTGGGTTATGTCTTGTAGACACACCTTCATTTCTAAACACACGACCAATTTCATATACTTTTTCTAAGCCACCGACGATAAGACGTTTCAAATGTAATTCAATTGCAATTCTCATATACAATGTAGCATCTAATGCATTATGATGTGTAACAAATGGACGAGCTGCAGCACCACCAGCTATTTGATGCATCATTGGTGTTTCTACCTCTAAGAATCCTTGAGAATTTAAATAGTTACGCATCTCTTGTAATATTTTACTACGGTTGATAAATGTCTTAGTACTATCTTGGTTTGTAATTAAGTCAAGGTAACGTTGACGATAACGTTGTTCGATATCTTGTAAACCATGGAATTTATCTGGTAACGGACGTAATGCTTTTGTTAAAAGCGTGAACGATTTTGCTTTAACTGATAGTTCACCTGTATTCGTTTTAAACATAACACCTTCAACGCCAACGATGTCACCTAAATCTGAAGAATTCCAAATCTCAAATTGTTCATCGCCTACTTGGTCTTTTCTTACATAAATTTGTATTTGGCCACTTAAATCTTGAACATGAGCAAATCCTGCTTTACCTTTACCACGTTTGGTCATTAAACGCCCTGCTATACTTACATGGCTTTCTTCTTCTTTTTCTTGTAATTCTTCTTTAGAAAATTGATCCCAATCTTCGTGTAATGGGCTAGCCATTGAACTACGGTCGAATTTTTGCCCAAATGGATCAATTCCTAAATCGTATAATTCTTGTAATTTTTGACGGCGAACCTGCATTTGGTCGTTCATTTCTTCTGACATAACTTTCTCTCCTTTATGCTTTTCAATCTTTATACTTTTTCACTGAATCGTCTGTCATCACAATATCACCAATTTTTTGATTAGAATGCGGTTCAATAAAATCAGATGCTATATCATTTAATGGAATCAGAACAAATGAACGTTCTAACATTCTTGGATGCGGAACAATCAAATCTTCTTTTTCAATAATTTTATCTCCAAACAATAAAATATCTACATCTAAAGTTCTTGGGCCCCAGCGTACATCTCTCACACGATGCAATTGTTGTTCTGTTTCCATACATACCTTTAACAAATCTTTTGGCTTCAATAATGTTTGAATTTCAATACATTGATTTAAAAATTGTGGCTGATCAACATAACCTACCGGCTCTGTTTCATATATTGGCGAAACTTTCGTGACTTCAATACCATTTTTGTTATTTAAAATGCGTATTGCTTCATCAAGTTGCGTTTCTCTTTCTCCAACATTACTACCTAATCCTAAATACGCATATGTCATTAGTGATTCTCCCTCACTATTTCAACACCTACTCCATTATAATGTCCAGGTATAGGTGGATTTTCTTTAGTGATTCTAACTTTCGTTTCCACTACACGATTATAGTGTGAATTTATACGTTTTGCAATACGTTCAGCCAGATGCTCTAATAAATTTACTGGTTCATCTTCCATAATCGCTTTCACTTCTTCAAAAACTTCTCCATAATGCACAGTGTCTGTAACTTTGTCAGTTTCACCCGCTATGCTAAGATCAACTTTCATAGTGACATCAACAATAAATATTTGTCCAATCTCATTTTCGGCTGGTAACGCGCCATGATAACTATAAAATCTCATACCATTAAGAAATATTGTGTCGCGCATTATCATTCTCCTTTAAGTAATCCATACTTTGTGCTATCCGAGCGTTTAATGCAACGTTATGCACTCTTACGCCTTTAATACCTTTAGTAATACCATATGCTGTTGTACCAGCAGTTGCTTCATCTCGTTCAGTTGGAGTTGTGTCTACACCAATCATTTCCTTAATAAACCTTTTTCTGCTTGTCGCTAACAGCACTGGGTACCCAGTTGCTACAAGTTCATCTAATCGAGACATAACTTCCTTTTCCTCGTCTCTTGTTTTGGCAAAACCAATACCTGGATCAATCCACACTTTATGTTGTGGTATCCCCGCCATTTCAGCTTTGTTTGCTTGTTTTAAAAGATACAACAACATCTCATCGACAACTGGTTCTTCTCTATGTCCATCTCCGTTGTGCATTAACACAATTTCACCTTCATATTTCGCGACAATTTCAAATATACGCGGATCATGGTGGCCAGCCCATTGGTCATTAATCATCGTAACACCTAATTTCATAGCCGCTTCTGCTACTTCACTTCTATATGTATCAACTGATAATTGAATACCTAAACGAGTCAAAGCTTCTACCACAGGTACGACACGATCAAGTTCTTCTTCAACGCTCACTTCTTCATAACCCGGTCTCGTAGATACGCCACCAATATCTATGATATCAACGCCCTCTTCTATCATTTTCTCTGCGTGTTCAACAGCCTTTTCAACTGAATTATATTTCCCACCATCAGAAAATGAGTCCGGTGTAACATTTAATATTCCCATAATTTTTGTATGCGTCATAATCATTTTGCTTCCTTTCACATCTAAAATGATTTTCCTATCAAATTATTATCATATTTCTATAATAACGTTATTTTTTATTTTTTTCAGTAACAAGTACTTGAATGACCTGCAAATTTTAATAAATCAAAATAAACTTATATCTAAAGTGAAGTGTTTAATTCAATCACCACATTAAAAAACCGGCACACATAATTATGTGACCGGTTATCAATATAGTTCAATGATTAATCGTCAAATGCGAATAATGGTGTTGATAAGTAACGTTCACCATTACTTGGTAATACAGTGACAACTGTTTTACCTGCACCTAGGTTTTTAGCCTTTTCAATGGCTGCATGAATCGCTGCACCTGAAGAAATACCACATAAGATACCTTCTTCTTTAGCAACTTTACGTGCCATTTCCATAGCTGTTTCGTTACCTACTTGAATAATTTCATCGTAGATATTTTCATCTAAAGTATCTGGAATAAATCCTGCACCTAAACCTTGTAGTTTATGAGGACCAGGTTCTCCACCACTTAATACCGGAGAGTCTTCTGGTTCAATTGCTACAAGATTAATATTTGGGTACTGCTCTTTTAACACTTTGCCTGCGCCACTTAATGTTCCACCAGTGCCGACACCAGCTAAGAATGAATCAATTGTTTTACCTTCAAATTGTTCAACTAATTCTGGTCCAGTTGTTAATTCGTGTACACGAGGGTTAGCTGGATTTTCGAATTGTTGTGGTTCAAAGTAACCAAACTCTTCTTTCAATTCTTTAGCTTTCTTGATTGCACCTTTCATAGCTTCTGAACCAGGTGTTAATACTAACTCTGCGCCGTATGCTTTTAATAAGTTACGACGTTCTTGGCTCATCGTTTCAGGCATTGTAAATACAGCTTTATAGCCTTTAGCTGCACAAACAAATGCTAAACCGATACCAGTATTTCCACTTGTTGGTTCAACGATTGTATCGCCAGGCTTAATTTTGCCTTCTTTTTCAGCTTCTTCAATCATAGCTAACGCGATACGGTCTTTTACAGAACCGCCTGGATTTTGATATTCAAGTTTTACATAAACGTCTGCAGCACCTTTCTCTACAACGTTGTTTAATTTAACTACAGGTGTGTTTCCAATCACTTGTACGATATTGTCTACTGGTTTATTTGACATAAGTATTGCTCCTTTTCGTTAAAAAGTTTCCAAACCCTACTTTTTCTCTCGGATATACTTTTATTTTATCAGATTTTTCTGTAAATACAACAATAAAACATTATTTATTTAAATTCCAAGACATTACAATATCAATATTACCCTTTTTACTTAATATTTTCTAATAATTCCTGTAATTCTTCTTCTGAATACGTGTATTTACTTCTACAAAAATGACATTCTGCTTCTGCACCATGATCTACATCGATCATATTTTGAATTTCTGCCTCTCCTAAACCTTTAATCGCATTTAAGAATTTATCGTGCCCACAATTACATTCAAATTGTGCCGGAAGATTTTCTAGTATTTGTACGTTGTCTTCACCAAGAATTTCAAATAAAAGTTCTTCTGGTGATAAACCTTGATCAATTAATTTAGATACCGGAGTCATATTATTAATGGCATTTTCTAATTGATTAATCGTTTCCTCTTCTGCTCCTGGCATTACTTGGATTAAAAATCCACCTGATGCTTTAATTGAATTATCAGGGTTAACGAGTACACCAAGACCTACCGATGAAGGAACTTGTTCACTTTTAGCGAAATAGTATGTGAAATCGTCACCTAACTCACCTGAAACTATCGGACTTGAACCTGAGAAATAATCTTTTAGTCCTACGTCTTTAACTACAGTTAATGACCCATTTGTTCCAACTGCTCTGCTAACATCTAATTTGCCACTTTCGTTTAATGGGAAATGTGTTTGAGGGTTAGTGACATAACCTCTTACATTTCCTTTCGCATCAGCATCAGCAATAATTTTACCTATTGGCCCTTGACCATCTACTGTTACTGTTAATTTTTGTTCACCTTTCAACATAGCACCCATCATTAATGTTGCTGTCATTGTACGACCAAGCGCAGCTGATGCAGTTGGCCAAGTATAATGTCTTGTCTGTGCTTCCTGAACGCTTTCAGTTGTCAAAGCACTGTACGCACGGATCTGCCCTCCAAACGCTAAAGCTTTAACTATATAATCATTAGTCATTTTTAAGATTACTCCTTTACTTTTAATTAATTTTTGTCATATCTCAACTTATTTTGTCAATTTCTCTTCTATTAACGCAACTTATTTTAATATTTCTTGGTGAAAATTACTAACTATTTGTTTGACTACATACTTGTCATTAAATAACGATTGCTTAGATGGATATTTAAACTATAAACAAAAGACTTCTTTCTACTATTCATATTGATAGCAGAAAGAAGTCTTGGTTTTATTTCTTAGTTTCGATTGCTTGGGTCATTAGGATCACTTGGATTGCTTGGTTTATCAATATTTGGTGATTGTTCATGACCTGTCTCTTCTGTGTCTTTATCTTCTTGCTCTTGTTCATCATCGTTATCTTTTTCTGATTGCTCTTTACGAACTTCATCATATGATTTTCCGTATTTACCTTTTTCAAAATCTTTATCTTCATTTTCGACAACTTTTGCACCATCGTAATCGACTTCAGGCAATACACCGTCATAGAATAATGAACGTATCTGTTCAGCAACTAACGTCTCTTCTGTTAATAATGATTCAGCGATTAAATTCAACTGAGTTTTGTGCTCTAACAAGATATCTTTACAACGCTCATATTGTTCTTTAATAATACGTTGTACTTCTTTATCAATTTCGTAAGCAATTTGTCCTGAATATTCTGGATCACCTTGCATGTCTTTACCTAAGAACACTTGTCCATTACTACTACTTGAGAATTGAACCGTACCAAGTTTTTTACTCATACCATACTCAGTAACCATTTGACGTGCAATTTGCGTTGCACGTTCAAAGTCATTAGATGCACCAGTAGATACTTCATTAAAGTTAATATCTTCTGAAACACGTCCACCGAGTAAGCCACAAATTTTATCTAGTAATTCAGGTTCTGTCATTAAGAAACGATCTTGTTTTGGTAACATCATTGCGTAACCACCGGCTTGTCCACGAGGGACAATAGTAACTTTGTGAACTACTTCAGCTTCATCAAGTACCATACCTATAATCGTATGACCCGCTTCGTGATGTGCTACAATGTTACGTTCTTTATCAGAAATAACACGAGATTTCTTAGCAGGGCCTGCAATAACGCGGTCAGTTGCTTCTTCTATATCACGCATATCGATTTTCTTCTTACCTTCACGAACTGCTACTAATGATGCTTCGTTAAGAAGATTTTCTAAATCGGCACCAGAGAAACCAGGTGTTCTTTGAGAAACAGCTTTTAGGTCAACTGTTTCATCAAGTGGTTTATTCTTAGCATGAACATGTAGTATCGCTTCACGTCCCTTAACATCTGGACGACCTACTTGAATTTGTCTATCAAAACGACCCGGACGTAATAATGCTGGATCTAAAATGTCAGGACGGTTAGTAGCAGCTATCATAATGATGCCTTCGTTTTCACCAAATCCATCCATTTCAACTAATAATTGATTCAATGTTTGTTCACGTTCATCGTGGCCACCGCCGACACCAGCACCACGTTGACGTCCAACTGCATCAATTTCGTCAATGAAAATGATACAAGGCGCATTTTTCTTAGCATTTTCAAATAAATCACGTACACGGCTTGCACCGACACCAACAAACATCTCAACAAAGTCAGAACCACTGATTGAGAAGAATGGTGTACCAGCTTCGCCAGCAACCGCACGTGCAAGTAATGTTTTACCTGTACCAGGAGGACCTACTAATAGAACCCCTTTAGGTATTCTTGAGCCCATTTG
Source organism: Staphylococcus sp. KG4-3 (assembly GCF_033597815.2). NCBI lineage: Bacteria > Bacillati > Bacillota > Bacilli > Caryophanales > Staphylococcaceae > Staphylococcus > Staphylococcus halotolerans. The sequence continues at coordinate 404,886 of NZ_CP166245.1, read as the reverse complement.
TTTAAATTGTTTATTGTCTTTTAAGAAATCGACAATTTCAATTAATTCTTGTTTTTCCTCATCTGCACCAGCTACATCTGAGAAGCGTACACGTTTTTTCTGACTGTCGTACATTTTAGCTTTAGATTTACCAAAGTTCATCATACGACCGCCTCCGCCTCCGCCACCTTGCGCTTGGCTTAGGAAGAAAATAAATAATAACGCAATAATTAATACAGGAATTAATGTTGTTAATATGCTTACAAATACACTTTGTTTTTCTTCTTCTTTAACTGTAAATTTTAATCCATCTTGTTTTTGTGCTGCATTTGTTATTTTTTCAAGCTCTTTATCGTTGTTATATAAAATTGTTGAAGAATAGTCTTCATCATTTTTTGTTTTACCACTTACCATATATACATTTTGTTCAGGCTGTATTTCAAGTGATTTCAAATCACCCTTTTCTAGCTGTTTCACAAATTGGTTATATGTAAGTTGTTTTGGCATATTCCCATTTCCATTTAAAAATGAAAACAGACCAAAAATAATAACGCCAATGATTGCGATAACTAGCACGTTACGAAAGGCTTTCTGCATGCGTCGTTTCCTCCTACTTCAATAATAAAACTAACAAAAATTGTAACATAATGCATAAGTTCAAGGCTAGTATTTCAACTTTTGTACTACGTTTACAATTTCAGACGCTTTATTTTAATTTTTATTTCTTTACTTTTAATTATATTTAAAATGTATTACATGTTAACAAGCCACCATAAATTTATGTATACAATACTTACAAGAGTTTATCTAATTAAGGTCTACTGTATTTACCTACATAAAACGACTTAGACTCATATTATATAATAATTTTCTATTTGGATAAATTGTATTGCTTATTTCGAATAAATTTCTGGTTTAAGCGTACCGATATAAGGTAGATTTCTATAGTTTTCAGCGTAGTCCAAACCATAGCCAACCACAAATTCATCAGGAATTTTCTTACCAACATATTTAGCTTCGATATTTGCTTTACGACGGTTAGGTTTATCAAGCAATGTTACGATTTCAAGCGAATTCACACGTCGAGATTCTAGTAATTCAGTAATCGATTTTAAAGTTGTTCCAGTTTCTAAGATATCTTCTATAATCAAGATGTCTTTATTTTCAATTGAAGAACTTAAATCTTTTAAAATTTGAACCTCTCCTGTAGATTCTGTCCCTCCGTGGTAACTTGAAACATCCATAAAATCTATCGCTAAATGTATATCAATATATTTAATTAAGTCTGCCATAAACATTACTGACCCTTTTAGTATGCCGATACAAACAAGCGGTTTCCCTTTGTATGCTGCTGTAATTTGTTCACCTAAATCTTTACATATTTGATGAATATCTTCCTCTGATAACAATACTTCCTTTAAATCATCTCTCATTTTTTCATTCCTCTCCCATATTTCGTATACAAATTAAGTCTTTGTATTTACTTTTTAAAAATAATGTTCCAACAGCAATAATTTCATTATCAGCATTAACTATGATTGGCATTTGGTCACGTTCTTGTTGCTCAATTTTATTATCAATCAGCAATCTGCTAACCTTTTTATGCCCTTTCATTCCATTTAATTCAAATTTATCACCATCGTTTCTTGTACGAACTACTAGTGGAAATTCAAATGCAGGAAGATCGTTATTAATGTCAATACTATAGTGACTATAGTTGTAAGTCCCTGATTGATTCATCTTAGCCGGAGAAAGTTTCACGTCATCATTTGCCATTATTATAAATTTATCATAAGCGATGTAAATTATCCATTTATCTGTTGTATATAATGTAGATTGCGCTATATTTTCCTCCATGATTTGAAACCATTGATTATATGTTTTTTCTGTTAAAGAATCGTGCATTGGTAGATTAGCAAGTAATTTATCTAATACGGTCATTTTCACGCTATGTCGCAATTGTAAAAATTGTTGTCTACAAAAACGATATTGAGCATTATTAACTTCAACAGCACTTTCTATAAAAGCGGTAGCCTCGCTCTCAATAACTAATCGTTGTTCGTCATGCCATTCTTTTAGTTTCAATAACTGCTTGGTCTCTAAGTGTTTATTTTGCTCTATTTCAGGTAAGATGCGGTTTCGAATGTCATTTCTTACATAATGATTTTCTGCATTAGTTGCATCTTCATAAAAAGGAACATCGTAGGCATGTTGATAATTTCTAATTTCTACTTTAGTTGCTGTCAAAAGCGGTTTACATAAATCGTAGCAACCTCGAGTTGTTAAATAAGACATCCCCAGACTACTTCTAGTAGAACGGCCTGTCATTAACCTGTAAAAAATGGTTTCCAACTGGTCATCTTGATGATGTGCTGTGAGTAGTACATCTGCATTTAAATTCTTCATCATTAAATCAAACCAACGATAACGTTCAAGTCTAGCCTCATTTTCGATACTGTTACCTTTTTTAACAATGTCAGATAAATCCAATTGTTTAACATGTAATGCAATGTTATGGTCAATACAATATTGCTTGAGAAATAATTCTTCTTCATTGGCAATTGGTCTAATATTATGATTCACATGCAAACAGGTCAATTGGGCGTATGTATCTTGCAAGTTTGTAATAAGTTGGTGCAACAACACCATACTATCTATGCCGGTTGATACAGCCAATACGATGTGGTTATCCGAGGACCAACCTTCAGTATTCACTTCCATGCAAACCACCTCCTTACTTGTAGACATTCATTAGACACCCTAGCATAAAATGATAGTGCTCTAATTTTTAACAAAAAAGAGACTGTTTCCTCAAGTAAGAAAACAGTCTTAGATTGTTACGATCAAACTTAATATTGGAATAAATGATTTCACTTTGTCCTCAATGAATCAAGTTAGGTATTTGCGGAACAGTCTCATTATATATTTTTAGCGTCTTGCGCCTTTTCCGCCACGTCTAGATTCTGTTTGACGTTTGATGGAAGTTAATTTATCTTCACTATCTTTCAAGAAATTTGTTAATTTCTTTTCAAAGTCTTCACCTTTTGGTTGAGGTTGTTTGTGATTAGGTTTACTTTGTGGTCTACGCGGACGATCTTTTGCTTTTTTAATAGATAGACTAATTTTTCCATCATCAGCAATTGAAAGCACTTTAACTTCAACTTCATCTCCAACAGATAAGTGGTCTTCTACATTTTCCACGTAATTATCTGCAACTTCACTTATGTGAACTAAGCCACTCTTTCCTTCTGGAAGTTCGACAAAAGCGCCAAACTTTTTAATCCCAGTGACTTTACCTTTAAGCTTGTTTCCTACTTCGATTGACATATTGTAAATAAATCCTCCCGATTTGTTTCGATTTTAACCTTATTATATGCCTGTTTGCATAAATTAACAATGGTATTATGATGCAAAAAAATTTTTTTCATTATTTATCCTCTTTCGAGGATTTCGATTTGGATTCAGACTTGTCCCCTGGCAACTTGAAAATCACTTCTCCATCATTACTTAAATAATAGTCGTCTCTCGCTACTTTCTCTATATAACTTTTATCATTAAGATTATTAAGTTGTTCTTTTAATGCGAGTTCTTCATCTTGTTGTTTTTGATATTTTTGTTCTTTTTGTTGGCGTTCTACAGCATCTTCTTGATTACTTTGCTTTTGAGTGACAAGCATTATACATAAAACAATGATAATAGCGAGTAGAATACCACCAAATAAAGTAATACGTCTACGAACTACGCGTCTTCTCATTTTTTGTTTCTGTTTCTTCTTGTTTTCTGAAGAAGTAAATGTATTACCTATGTTTTCTACTTTTTTACCCAATGCTTGTCACCTCCTCTGTTATTATGATTCACCAATTTTTTCTTCTTTTACAATTTCATACATGCCTTTAGCGTTTTCTTTCGTTGCATGTTCGCTTAAACCTGTCACATTTATAGTTATAATTTTTTGACCAAAACGAATTACAAGTTCGTCTGTAACTTTAACGTCTGTGCCAGCTTTAGCAACTGTACCATTCACTGTAATTCTTCCTTGATCGCTTATCTCTTTTGCTAATGTACGGCGTTTTACCAATCTTGATACTTTAAGATATTTATCAAGTCTCATGATTTATCTCCTCCTCGCTCTAAAAATTGTTTTAAAGCAGCTTCGTCTAACGACATATTTTTGGTTATATCATACAACTTCATAAAATGCTCTGCAAACACTTTTTCGAATTTCACACGTTGTACTTTACCTTCTTCAGCTTTGGCATTTGCCCATATATGTTTTAAATCTTCTTCTGACTCTGCTTGTGCTTCACCAAATATATGTGGATGCCTGTGTATCATCTTACTCGTTAAGTTTTGTACTACTTCATTTATATCAAAAAAGCCTTCTTTTTTACCAATACTTGTATGCAAGAGTACTTGTAATAGTATATCACCCAGTTCTTCTATAACATGCCAATCATCTTCGTTATCTATGGCTTCAAAGAGCTCAAATGATTCCTCTAATAAATACCTTTTTAATGTGTTGTGTGTTTGTACTTTATCCCACGGGCAACCATTTTCATCATCAACCAGTTGATCAATAATGCTCGTCGCATAATAAAAATCACTATAATACGTTGCTTCGTCATCAACTTTTTTAATAAATACACTTGTTACATTACTGAATATCATAGCGTGATGATCTAATTCATACAAAGGTGTTTCAATAACATTGGCTCCACTACTTCTAGCGCCATCTACAATATAAACGAGTTGTTCATCATCATATCGTTCCATCAATGTCACTTTTAAATCTCCAGCTGTCATCGGACTATACACTTGCGTTATTAGTGTGTGTGTACGTATATTTAATTGTTGCCTTGTAAGCGATGTAGCATCAAGCAAAGTAAAACCATCATTAGGGTCTACTTTTACTGCTTCAAACACGTCATCTATAAAGCTTTTACCGCCCAATATTTCAACTTGTATATCGTCATATCGCTGTGCATATGCCTCTAATTTTACAGTTGTCGTTTCAGCTACACGAGGATGTCCAGGTACTGTATAAACGATATCATCTTGTTGTGCTGCTTCAATTAATTGCGTCACAATAGTTTGATAGACGTCATCAAATGCTTGATTTTCTTCATAAACATGGTCAAAACTATGGAATTTCATACCTTCATCAGTTAAGGCTTTAATTACTGGGTGCTCTAAAGTTCTTGTATACATTATGGGCTTATTTTTCAAAAATTTGTATATACCTAATGGCAAATCATCGATTCCGTAGTTACCTAATCCAACGATTGTTATCTTCCCTGTCATTATCTTTTCCCTCTCTTCATATGGTATAACTTATCTCCAAATGGTAAATGCTTTAATTCTCTATAACTTAACAAGTTGATGCGCACAATAGCAACAACAATAACGATGACGCCAATACCTGCTGCGATTAGTAATTCTATTAAGCCACTTATCCGTCCATGTTCAGGTATCAACCACATTGTAATTTGAACTGTTACTGAAAGGATAAGCATGGTAACAATTAACTTCATCACATATTTACGCATACTTTGGAAAAGATAATATTTTAATACGTGCTTGTGTAATACAATTGTAAATAAAATGAGTGATACTACAGTACTTATACTACCGCCCAACATCAATAATTGCGGTATCAATACTATATTTAGTATTGTTTTACTTACGACCCCCACGCTAAATGCCAATAATACAGGACGCACTTTATTTTTCACTTGTAATAGAGCAATATCCATCATTATGAGTGACACACAAATAACGGTTAACATATATACAGCTAGCGTTATCGTTTGGCTATCATTTTTAAAAAATACACCATTCATAATAGGCATTAAATTAATTAAACCAATACCTGCCGAAACGCTAAACAAGATTGTTATTTTAACAGAGGCATTGGCATATCTATTAATAAGCACCTTATTCTTAACTTTTATTGCATCCGTTAATAAAGGGATTAGTACAAAGCAAAACGTCGTTGTAACGATTAATCCCATTTGAATAAATGATGCACCACGGTCATAGACACCTTTTTGAGAAGTCGCTTGTTGAAAATTCAAACCTGTACTTTGCAACATGTGAAGTACTGTAAAACTATCCACTACTTGCCAAACAATAACAATAAGTTGACTCACCGCAAAGACAAGTATAGCTAAGACAAGTTTGCGCCACTCTGCAAATGGCTTTTGCGCTAATTCATACGTCTTATTTTGTGAATGCTTAAATGGTTTGCATATTACAAGAAAGAGACTCGATGCTAAAAACCCAAATGCCGAACCAATAATTGCTAATGTTCCCGCGGCATAAAGTGACCATTGCTGTGTCATAAATAAAATAATCGCCATAATGATAATACCAACACGTACAATTTGCTCGATTACCTGGGAAATAGCTGGCACATTCATATTTCTCTGTGCTTGATAATAACCTCTAAACACACCCAAAACACCGATAAACAAGAAGCTAAAACTTGATGCTCTAAGCATAGGCGTCAGATTAACATCTCCCATTAACAATGCAACCCACTTTGCACAAAGTAGTAAAATCAAGAAAAAGACTGTGCTTATGAGTTGTATACGCATCATCACATGAATGTACTGCTTAAGATTTCCTTCTGAACCAAATATCTGGGTAACTGCACTAGGTATCGCATTCATCGTTAAAATAACACCTAACGCTACAATCGGATAAACTTGTTGATACGCATATAACCCTTCATCACCCAAAATATTTTGATAAGGTACACGGTAAATTGCACTTAATACTTTGACAACTATAAGAGCCAAAGTAAGCACGACCACTCCATTAAAAGCAGTCGACTTGTCTATCTTAGCTTTCATCAGAAATAACCATACTTTCTTCTAAACATTTTGCTAGGAATTTCAAATTATCAAACCAAGTACTTGTTTTATTTAATGTCACTTTCATTTTACCATCTTGAACGCCTACTTTCATTGTGCGCCCTAATGGTTGAGTTTGTTTAAATAATGTTTCGCCATTGATGTCTGTCGTACCCTTTTCAGATAAATAAATTTCTACCTTTTTACCAATATCCTTGATCAAAGTTACGCCAGCATGCAACGCATGTATTTTAATTTCCATCATTTCTAGAAGTCTTTCAACTTCAATAGGATAATCATTAAAGCGGTCAATTAACTCGTCTTTAACGTCCATTAATTGTGCTTCCGTCTCAATTTTACGTAATTTCTTATAAATTTCTATTTTAGCTTGCTCATTTTGAATGTATTCTGCTGGTAAGTATGCATCAATATTAAGTTCAATCTCAACTTCTGGAGCGTCTTGTTTTTCATCTGTTACGCCACGTTTTTCATTTACTGCTTCTTCTAACATTTGAGAATATAAATCAAATCCTACTGAATCTATAAAGCCATGTTGTTGTTTACCTAATAAATTACCTGCGCCTCGAATGTTTAAATCACGCATCGCAATTTTGAAACCTGAACCTAATTCAGTAAATTCTTTAATTGCTTGTAAACGATCTTCAGCAGTTTCCGACAGTACTTTATTCGTAGGATGCAAGAAATATGCATAACCAATACGGCTTGAACGTCCTACACGTCCTCTTAGTTGATAAAGTTGACTTAATCCAAAGCGATCTGCATCTTCTATAATTAATGTATTCGCATTTGGAACATCTACGCCTGTTTCTATAATAGTCGTAGTTACAATAATGTCATATTCATGATTGATGAAACTCAGCATTGTTTCTTCTAAATCTCTTTCATTCATTTGTCCATGCGCAACACCTATATTGGCATCTGGCATAAGCATTTGTAATTGCTCTCTTTTTTCATATATAGACTGCACTTTATTATATAAATAAAACACCTGTCCATCTCTTGATAATTCTCTTTCTAGAGCTTCCTTAATAAAGTTAGTGTTCTGCTCTAATACATATGTTTGTACTGGGAAGCGGTTCTCTGGTGGCGTTTCAATGACAGACAAATCACGTACGCCTAGCATACTCATGTGTAAAGTACGCGGGATTGGTGTAGCTGTTAGCGTTAGTACATCTACATTATTTTTTAAAGATTTGATTCGTTCTTTATGTCGTACACCAAATCGTTGTTCTTCATCGACAATGAGCAACCCTAAATCTTTATAATGAATATCTTTCCCCAGTAATTTATGTGTTCCTACAATGATATCAACAAAACCTGATTTCAAACCTTCTTTAGTTTCCTTGATTTCTTTTGTTGTTCTAAATCTACTGATTAGCTGCACTTCTATTGGGAAGTCTTGCATGCGTTCGATTAATGTTTCATAGTGCTGTTGTGCTAATATAGTTGTCGGTACTAAAAAAGCAACTTGTTTACCTTCCATTACTGCTTTAAATGCTGCTCTTACAGCCACTTCAGTCTTACCGTAACCAACATCTCCACACAGCAATCTATCCATAGGACGTTCAATTTCCATATCCTTTTTAATCTCTTCAATCGACTTGCTTTGGTCGGGAGTAAGTTCATAAGGAAAGTCAATTTCAAAATCATTTTGTTCAGCTGTATCTGGGCCAAATTGATAACCAACAGACATTTCACGCGCTTTATATAACTCTATTAATTCATCTGCCATATCTTCAACACTTTGTTGAACTTTCGCTTTTGTTTTTTTCCACTCTGTACCACCAAGTTTGTTTAACTTAGGCGTTTTATCTTCTGACGCCATGTATTTTTGCACTTGGTCCATTTGATCAACAGGTACAAATAATTGGTCTGTTCCTTTATATTGAAGTTTAATGTAATCTTTATGCACACCACCAACTTCCAGTGTTTCAACACCTAAGTATCTACCTACACCGTGATGGACATGTACAATATAATCACTTACTTTTAAATCTTGATATGATTTAATTTTTTCGGCGTTTGTTAATGTTTTTTGTTGTTTTGGTTTTTTCTTTTGTTTTGATTTAAATAATTCTCTCTCTGTCACAACCACTAATTGCATGTATGGTAATTCAAAGCCTTCTGATAAACTACCTTCAGTAATGATTGCGCTCCCGCCTTCATTACGATGCGTAGGCGTATCAATAAATGTTGGTATATGCATTTCATTGAGCATAGATTGTATACGTTCTTTTTTGACTTCTGTTTCAGCAAGTACAACAACCGTATAATCATTTTGAATAAACCTTTGGAATTCTGAACGCATAATATCATATTGTCCATAAAACTGTTGCACAGGTTTACATGAAAATTTAATAATTTCGTTTAGTTCAATAGACATTGTCGCTGTGAATAATGTGAAATATGTCACTGGATATGATTTAAGTTGGTTTTCAAAAGCATCATATTGCAAGAAACTTTGATCAATAAAACCTTTACCACTTTCAATCAAATTTTGCATAAACTCATCCGCTTCTGAAATAAGTGACGTTTCAGTTTCTTTAATTCTGTTATATTCATCTACTGCTACAATTGCGTCATCTTTAAAGTAATCGATAATTGTAGTAGGCTGTTGATACATAAAAGCGACAAGACGGCGTAGTACTTGATGATCAAACATAGATGATTCGAACAACTGAAAGCTTTCATATGTTTCTTTTAATTCATTACGGACAGATTTATCAATTTTTGGTCTTGTATATTCATACGCTTCTTTGAGTTTTTGCTTTGTATGCTTAAGCACATCTTCTGTAATTATATAATCGCTCGCAGTAGTGATGTTTATTTCTTCAACATTTCCCTCTGATCTTTGCGTTTCTACATCAAAGTCACGGATTGAATCTACTTCTGTATCAAAAAGTTCAATTCGAACTGGACTGCCAATTAGTGGATATATATCAATAATACCGCCTCTTAAGGAAAACTCACCTATATGAGAAACAACACTTTCTCTACGATATCCCATATTAACTAACTTATTTAAAAAGTCATCAATATCTATATCGTCCCCTACACTTAATGTTAATTGATGTGATTTCCACATTTCTACTGGAGTCAACCATTTCTTCAGCCCGTTAAGCGGAACGATAAATAAACCTCTCTTTTCTTGAGCAAGCGCCGTTAATGTGCGCACGCGCTCACTCATAAATTGAGGGCTTTGTGTTGAAAATTCTTCTGTCATAATATCTTGCATTGGGTACTTGTAAATATCCTGCTCTTCAACAAACTGTATTAAATCACTTTCTAATTTATCTGCTTGATAAAGATTGTTTGTTACAATTAATAATTGTTTAGAACTATTTAAATATTTTTCGGCGATAATCGTTGCTTTAGCGGCACCCGATAAGCCAGTAACCAATACTTGCTCTTTTCCAAATACTTCATTTAATTCCTGATAACGTTTATCTTCATTTATATATTCTGTAATTATTGATTTCAATTGATTTCACCATTATATTCATTCATCACGCGATCAAACCGATCACTTTCTATGTAGGCTTCAATTGCACGTGCAGAATGTTCTATTACTTTATTCATTGTTTCCATTTCTTGTTTCGAGAATTTTTGCAATACATAATCTACGATAGACATCCCATTTGAAGGTCTGTCTACACCAATTCTAATACGTTTAAATTGATCTGTGCCTAACACTTGGATAATAGATTTCATACCATTATGTCCGCCAGCACTTCCTTTTTGTCTTAAACGGATTTCACCTTGTGGCAAGTCTAAATCATCATATAAAACGACTAAATCATCAATACCTATGTCATAGTATTTCATTAATGGGCCTACTGCCTCACCAGATAAATTCATCATCGTCATTGGTTCAATAAACATTACTTTTTCGCCTGCAAATCGTTCTATTGTATAAGCACCTTTAAACTTCTGTTTATCTAAAGTAAATTTATTTTGCTCTAACATATAGTCAATTACTTCAAATCCAATATTATGTTTTGTTTGTTCGAAGCGTTTACCGATATTGCCTAAACCTACAATACACTTCATTATGTTACCTCCAATAGTTGTCTTTCTTTATCTAATTTATATTCGAGTTCTATTATTTATTATTCTTATCATTTTTTGTCGTATCATTCACTATAATAACATAAAAAAGCACCTGCTTAACGTATTAAGCACGGTGCTTTTTATAAGATATGATAACGCTAACTTAATCAGCGTAATGATGGTAAAGTAATTACAAGCTTTATCAGCTTATTATTTTCCTTCACTTTCATCTTCATCGTCTTTTTCTTCGCCAACAACAGCTGGTTCTTCAGTTTCTGAATCGCCTTCCATTGCTTCGATTTCTTCTTCAGTAGGTTCTTCTGTTGGAGCAACTACTGTTACAACTGAATCAGTTACTTCGTTTTCGATAGTGAATTCACCTGAAATTTTGATATCTTCTACTGAAAGTGTATCATTAATTTCTAATTCAGTGATATCTACTTCGATTACTTCAGGAATATTGTCTGGAGTAGCAGTAACTTCAAGGTTGAATAATGGTTGTTCAACAACGCCACCTTCTTTAGATCCAACAGCTTCACCAACTAATTGAACTGGTACTTCAACAGTACGTTCTTCAGTCATATTGATAGCTAAGAAATCAATGTGAGTGATTTGGTTTTTAAGTGGGTCGAATTGGTAGTCAGAAACCATTACTTTAATAGTTTTAGAACCTACGCCTAATTCGATAACACCGTTACGTCCAACTTCACGGATAACTTTGATAAATTCTACTTCATCTACTTTAACTGAAGTATTTTTAGTACCATAACCGTATACGATTGCAGGTACTTTACCAGTATTTCTTAATTTTTTAAGGTCTGAACGAGTTTGTTTACCTTGACGAATAATTGACTTTAATGAAGCCATATTATTTCCACCTTTCATATTTTGTTCTTATATTTCATAATAAGAACCCCTTCACTTACCCATCAACATCATGTTGCTTGCAAGTGTTTATTAAGTCGTGAAATCACGAACGGAACAATTATATATCTATTTTACCAATTAGTCAAATAGTACACTAACAGATTCGCGTTCATATACACGGATAATTGCTTGTGCTAGTAAACCTGCTACAGATAATTCTTTCGTATTAGATGGTTTTCGGCTTTCATCTAATTGAATTGAATTCGTAACTACAAGCTCTTTTATTGCTGAATTTTCAATGCGTTCTTTTGCAGGGCCCGATAAAACAGGGTGTGTACAACATGCATAAACATCTTTAGCACCTTTATCTTTTAAGGCTTGTGCAGCTAAAGTAATCGTACCAGCTGTATCAATAATATCGTCTATTATAATAGCTGTACGACCATCGATTTCACCTACGATATTCATCACTTCAGCAACATTAGGTTTTGGACGACGCTTATCTATAATGGCAATTGGTGTTTTCAATATATCTGCAAGTTTACGTGCTCTTGTTACCCCACCGTGGTCAGGTGAAACAACAACACATTCTTCAAGATCAATATCTGTCTGATTATTAAAATATTCAGCTAAGATTGGAACACCCATTAAGTGGTCAATTGGCATATCGAAGAATCCTTGGATTTGTGGCGCATGTAAATCAAGTGCAATCATACGATCTGCGCCTGCTGTTTCAATTAAGTTCGCTACAAGTTTTGCTGTAATTGGTTCACGGCTACGTGCTTTTCTATCTTGGCGTGCATAGCCATAATATGGAACAACTATATTAATATTCGCTGCTGATGCACGTCTACAAGCATCAACCATGATTAACAATTCCATTAAATGTAAATTCACTGGATTTGATGTTGGTTGAATAATAAATACATCACAACCACGAATACTTTCTTCTATATTGATTTGAATTTCTCCATCGCTGAAACGTTTTACCGAACATTTACCTAGCTCAATTCCAACTTGGTCTGCAACTTCTTGGGCTAATGGTTCATTACCCTTTAAAGAAAATATTTTCAAAGCAGAATTCTTATACTCATTGTTTAACATTTATAGTCCTCCAATTAATTCTTTCAATTCGTTTTCATTTGTAGACAAAACAAAACTTAAAGCGTTCAGCAACATAATCACATACTCTGGTTAACTTTCATACAATTACATTGATTTTAACAGTTTAAGCACGCTTGTCTAAATATATGCCTTTATTTTTTCAAATAACCCTCTTTGGTTGTTTGTCTAGCCCTAGCTAATGCCAAACTGTCTTGTGGGACATTATCCGTGATTGTGGAACCTGCCGCTATAAAGGAACGGTCTCCTAATGTTATTGGTGCAACGAGATTTGTATTACAACCAATAAATGAATCATTACCAATAATCGTTTTAAATTTATTGATGCCATCATAGTTCACAGTAATTGAACCGCAGCCAACATTTGTTCTTTCACCAATTTCAGCATCACCTATATAACTTAAGTGAGGTAATTTAGCGCCTGTTTTAACAACAGATTTTTTAACTTCAACAAAGTTACCTACTTTAACTTTTTCGCCTAAGTCCGCACCAGGACGTAGCTGTGCAAACGGTCCAATTTTAGCATGATTGCCAACAATCGCTTCATTAATAACAGATTGTTTAATTGTGACATTTGATCCTATTTTACTGTTAGTTATTTCAGTATATTGTCCAACGATTGTATCTTCTCCAATTACAGTGTTGCCAGCAATTTTCACCCCTGGCTCAATGACTGTATCTTCTCCTATGATAACATCAGCACCTATATATGTAGTTGCTGGGTCAACAATCGTCACGCCGTTTCTCATGTGATGTTCATTAGTGCGTTTCTTAAAAGCTTTTTCAGCTTCACTCAACATCACTCTATCATTAACGCCCATAATTTCTTCAAAATCATCTGTATGATAGATTTCAACGTTACCTTTATCTTCTAAAATTAATGAAAGTACATCAGGCAAATAATATTCTCTTTGCGCATTTTCATTTCTCACTAACTCCAACTTTTCAAATAAAACTTGGTTATCAAATGCAAAAATACCTGAACTAATTTCATTAATTTGTCGCTCTGTCTCAGATGCATCTTTTTGCTCAACAATTTTAGTTAGTCTTTGTACTGAGTCGCGCAGGATACGTCCATAACCGAATGGATTATCTGCTGTTGCTGATAAAACAGTGGCCTGTGCTTTTGTGTTCTCATGATGTTCTATCATTGATTTCAATGTTGCCGCAGTGATTAACGGTGTGTCTCCACATACTACTAACGTTGTACCTTGTTTATCTTTCAAATGTTCACTTGCCATCTTAACAGCATGTGCAGTGCCTAATTGTTCTTCTTGAAAACTGTAAAGTGATGCATCGCCCAATGTCTCTTTGACATTTTGTGCGCCATGCCCAACAATTGTAACAAGTTGTTCTACGCCAGATTGCTTAACGTTATCAACGACGTGTTCAATCATTGATTTGCCTGCTACATCATGTAGTACTTTGTATTTCTTCGATTTCATACGCGTACCTTTTCCAGCCGCAAGTACTATTGCATGTCTTTGCATGTATGTTAACCCTCCATTAAAATATACACTTCTTACTTATTATAATTTAACGCTAGTCACACTTTCAAGGCTCAAAACATCAATGTTATATAATGGAAATATTTTTATTAAAAATATTAGAAATATATAAGCATAGATTTGTCATCTTTGTTCAATTGAGTAACCGTTTTTATATTCTCAAATCACAGGGTAATATACGAACGTATAATAAGGATGCTGTATTCTTACTTAGTTGTTATTATACGCATACACCCCTTTTCTAATTCTAATATTCTGATTTTTACTACAGTAAAAATTGTATTTTACTTATAATTATAAATAATATATTTTTTGTCACCTTTACACTTTCACAATTAATTTTATTTTTTTATTTCAAATTGCCTTTGCAAAATAAAAAAGATTGGATTTCCGTTTATGCGGAAATCCAATCTTTTTTATACTTAGTTTTACTTTTTTAATTTTAAGCTTCTTCTTCAGAATGATCTGATGACTGTGCATTTCTGTCAGGGATGACCTCATCAGTTTCTTCATACACTTTCATCACGGCATCTTGTATTTCTTGTCTCATTTCAGAATTTATAGGATGCGCGATATCTCGGAATTCACCGTCTGGTGTACGTTTACTTGGCATTGCGACGAATAGACCTGTGTTGCCTTCAATCACTCGTAAATCATGTACTACAAATGATTCATCTAAAGTAATTGAAACGAGCGCTTTCATTCTTCCATCTGTTTGTATTTTTCTAAGTCTTACATCTGTCACTTTCATGTAGTGAGCCCCCCTAGTATCTCTTTGTTTAGAAGCTTAACAATTTCATTAAAAATTATAAACCCTTACTTCACTTTCGCTATTAATTCGATTTCAACTTTAACATCTTTTGGCAATCTTGCCACTTCAACACAACTTCTCGCTGGTTGATGTTCATTAAAGTATTTGCCATAAACTTCATTTATATTTTGAAATTCATTCATATCAGCAATGAAAATAGTAGCTTTAATCACTGAATCTAAATCTGATCCAGCTTGGTCTAACACGACTTTTAAATTTTCTAGAACTTGTGTTGTTTGCTCTTTTACATCTTCACTGACAATTTCTCCATTTAAATTCAATGGAATTTGTCCTGAAGTGAATACAAGTCCATTTATTTCCGTTGCATGCGAGTATGGCCCTAATGCTTCGGGCGCCTTTTCCGTATTAATAACTTTCATGATGTCGAAATCGCTCCTTTAAGAAAATTTAGTTAAACTGTTTCCTTGTTCCACCTTAAATTCCTGATTGT
Source organism: Staphylococcus sp. KG4-3 (assembly GCF_033597815.2). NCBI lineage: Bacteria > Bacillati > Bacillota > Bacilli > Caryophanales > Staphylococcaceae > Staphylococcus > Staphylococcus halotolerans. Next base: position 389,223 of record NZ_CP166245.1, on the reverse strand, counting down.
ATTCATCTACATCAGATAATCTAACTAAGGAAGTATAATCTTCAATTAATCTTTGCTTAACTTCTTTTGATTCTACTAGTACCGATACCCCTTTAACATGTGCTTTAAACTCATTCATCAAATTCATCACACCATTTATTGAACCACCGGCACGCATGAAATCATCTACGACAAGTACATTGGAATTCTCAGGTAATGTCCTCTTTGATAGAACCATTGTCTCGATTTTTCTAGAAGAACCAGATACGTAATTTATAGAAACTGTAGAACCTTCAGTCACTTTATTATCTTTACGTATAACTACTACAGGTAAATTCAGTACATTTGCAACTGAATTTGCAAGTGAAATCCCCTTAGTAGCAATTGTTACAATAGCATCTAACTCTTCATCCATATATAGTGTTGCGATTAATTTACCAACCCGATTCAATAATGTAGGATTACCCATTAAATCAGATAAAAATAAGTAACCACCTGGCAGTAAGCGTTCTTTTTCTTGTAAATGTTCTATCACTTCATCAATCACTTCTGTCGCTTCTGCTTTACTCATCTCAGGTTTATAAGTAACGCCACCGCTAGCACCTGCAGTAGTAATCACTGTCCCAAGTTTTTCTTTTTGAAAAGTTGTTTTAATAATTTGAACATCTTCACTAATGGAAGACTTTGCTTGCTTAAATTTTTGTACAAAATACGTTAACGGTATCAACTTATTCGGATTGTTCATTAAATATTGAGTCATATAAACAATTCGTTCACTTCTTTTATAGCGCATTCGATTCATCCCTTCTCAATTAGCCTAATAATCTTACAATGTGTACTTCATTACAACAACCGTTAACAGCATTGTATACGTGCTTTGCTTGTCGTTCTTTTCGTGTTAATCCATAAACAGTAGGACCACTACCACTCATAACAGCGCCGTCTGCTCCGTTCTCTAACATATTAGCCTTTATTTTCAAAATTTCTGTATGCATCTTACCCGAGACAGGTTCCAATCGGTTCGACAGACTCTTACATAATAGGTCATAATCCTCTGCAATTAAGGCCGCTTCACATGCTTTAGTATGTACATTATAAGGTTGTTTTAAATCCAGTTTTTTAAATATATCAGGTGAAGATATACCTAAATCAGGTTTAGCTACTACCACCCATGCAGAAGGTGGCTTATCTAAAAATTTAATGATTTCACCTTTTCCTTTACATAATGCAGTTTTTCCTAAAATACAAAATGGAATATCTGTTCCAATCTGTATTCCCAACTCACATAGTTCTTTAAGCGGTCGATTTAAATTATATAATCGATTCATCCCTCTCATTGTTGCTGCAGCATCAGTAGACCCACCTGCCAAACCAGCTGAGACAGGAATATTTTTATCTATAGTAATAGTTATACCTTGCTTCAAATTATAGGTCTTTTTCATTAATTCTGCAGCCTTATACGCTAAATTTTTGTTATCGGAGGGAACATAGGATTGTTCTACGTCAACAATTATCTTTTTGTCTTTACGTAGTTCAAATGACAATCTATCATTCAAATCAATTGTCGTCATTATCATTTCAACTTCATGAAAACCATCATCTCGTTTAAAGAGTGTGTCCAACGTTAAATTTATCTTCGCTGGTGCCGTTTCATATATCATATTCCCACCCTCTTCCAATTCGATATGGTAATAAAATGATTTTAACATATTGTTAACATTGCGTTGTTAGTTTTTTTAAAACTTAACACTTTCTATTGCTACTTTATTAGTAAAAATCATTAAATAGCGTTGACTAAAATTAAAAATATATTTCTTAACTTACTATTTTACAATATTGTTTATTATAGATAAAACTATTACCTACTCTTAAATGCAATAATATTAATATAACAAAAAAGGTATGTTAGCGTCATTACACCAACATACCTATCATTTAAATTCGTTCTCATATTAACATTTAAATTGAAATGTAAGGCATCATCATGTGCCCAATTTAATTTAAATTTATTTTATTTTAGTGTGCAATTGCTTCTTGATGATTATCACCTTCAAAAGAAACTTGTACGTTTTCAGTTAAAACATCAGTGTATGTATAGGATACACGCTCAAAATTATAAATCTCTTGATCTAGTTCAACAATAAAAACAGAAGGGTATGTCTCTTTTAAAACACCACTACGTTCAATTGTTTTTTTACGTCCACCATTCGCTTTAAGTACAATTCTGTTCCCTAATTGACAATCAAGTGAATTTTTGATGTCTCCAATAGATTTTGGCATATTGCTCCACCTCGCTACAAGTTGTATAATAACACATTTTGAGGGTTTTTGTCAAATAAAATCTCAATTTTAGCAAGGTAAAGCGCACTTGTCAATAATTTAAAATTCTAATTCTGGGAAATTTTTCAATTCATTGTATAAATGTGCAAATTCTTTTATTGAAAGCGTTTCTCCTCGCCTTCTCGGATCTATATCACTGGCTTCTAACCAATCGAGTATCATTTGTTTATTAGCTTTGCCATTTACAAATAAACTTTGATAATTATTATTAATTGTCTTACGTCTTTGACCAAACGCTCCTTTTGTCATTTTGAAAAATTTATCTTCATCATCTACAGTAACAATCGGTGTGTCGCGCTTCATTAATTTAACTACAATAGAATCTACATTCGGTGGTGGTAAGAATACAGCTTTAGGTACAGTTAGCACTTTACTCGTTTCTGTATAATATTGTGCCACAATTGATAATGAACCATACGCTTTTGTGCCGACTTGTGCATTAAGACGTTCTCCTACTTCTTTTTGCATCATAACTACATAACCATCAATTGGTAATGATTGTTGCATTAAATTTAATAAAATAGGTGTTGTAATGTAATATGGTAAGTTAGCTACTACCATTATTTTCTTACATTCAGAAAAATGTTCAGCAACATAATGCGCAATATCTGCTTTAAGTATATCCTCATTTATTATAGTCACATTATCATATGGTCCCATTGTATCTTCAAGTACAGGCATTAGACGTTGATCAATTTCAAAGGCAACCACTTTTTTAGCATTTTTAGCCAATTGTTCCGTTAATGAACCCATACCAGGTCCTATTTCTATTATGCCTGTATGCGCATCAATATCACTGGCCTCAATGATATTATGAATAATATTCACATCAATTAAAAAATTCTGTCCCAAACTCTTTTTGAAATTAAATCCATACTGATTAAGTAATGCTTTGGTTCGCGTTGGTGTTGCAATATCTTTATATTCCATTTAACTTTCACTTCCCTCATTATCACTTAATGCATTTCTAACATCTGTTTCTGTATAACCAAATGCATTTAGTTTATTCAACAACTGTTTACCATTAGAATGACCAATATGCAATTTACGGCCTAACAGTTCCCTTTTTTTACGTGCATCTTTACCAACGAGCAAGCCTAAATCAATCAACACGTCTTTACTTATTGATTCGTGCCCTTCTTCAAAAGGCGTACTTACATTCATCAATGCTTCTTTAATATCATCAATATTAGCATGTTCTACACCTATTTTTCCGCGTTTGTTTTTAGCCTTATCGCGGTCAATATAGGCATGTTTAACACCCGGAATGTATTTTTGAATTGTATTCCTTATTTTATCACCTGGGAAATCTGGATCAGTAAGTACAATGACCCCTCTAGTTTCAAATGCCCGTGCAATAACCTCTAAAGTTGCCTGATTGATAGCACTACCATTTGTCTCAATCGTATCACATTCAACCGCTCTTTTTACTCGTTCTGTATCGTCTCTACCTTCAACTACAATAAATTCATTTATCTTCATTTATTGTTACACCTTTCATTACTCACTTCGGTTTAGATAAAAATAAAAAAGGTATCGGCGTAAATTATGATGACTACTTAGCCTATATTTTATCAACTAAGCCTTATCTCAGACCGATACCTTTTGTAATATTTTATGCTTTTAAATTAAACAATCGTTCTGCATTTTCAGTTGTTTGTTTACACACTTCTTCATAACTCACACCACGTAATTCAGCAATTTCTTCAGCAACTAGTGTTACACGTGCTGGCTCATTACGCTTACCTCTATAAGGGTGTGGCGATAGAAATGGCGCATCTGTTTCAACTAACAATCTATCAAACGGTACATGCTTTGCAACTTCTTTAGGTTGTTTCGCATTTTTAAATGTTACAGGACCACCTAAAGAAACATAAAAGTTCAATTTATTAATGACATCATCCGCAATTTCAGGAGAAGCACTAAAGCTATGCATAATACCGCCAATATCTTCTGCATGCTCTTCTTTCAAAATATCTATACAATCTTGAGTTGCTTCTCTATTATGAATGATAATTGGCAGATTAACACGTTTTGCCAAGGCTATTTGCTTTCTAAATAACGCTTGCTGAATATCTTTAGGTGATTTATCCCAGTGATAATCCAAACCTGTTTCACCGATACCAATCACTTTAGGATGCGCCGCAAGTGATTCAATCCATTCTAATCGTTCTTCTGTACAATCAATCGCATCAACAGGGTGCCATCCAATGATACCGTAAATAAATTCATATTGGTCAATGAGTTCCATTGTACGCTCAACTGTAGGTGTATCAAAACCAACTACAAACATGCGATCTACACCATTTTCTTTAGCACGTTCAATAACCGCTTCTAAATCTTCGTCGTATTGATCTGCATTTAAATGAACATGTGTATCGATTAGCATCTTTTAACCGCTCCTTAATTTGTGGTTATTTAATTACTGATCCATTTGGAATCGCGTTTGGTAAGCTAACAAGTGTTAACACACCATCTTTTTCAGCTGATAAAATCATACCTTCTGATTTTCTACCCATTAATTTAGCAGGTTTTAAGTTAGTCACAACAGCAACCTTCTTACCTATAATATCTTCAGGTTGATAGTATTGTGCGATTCCTGAAACAATCTGACGCTGTTCGTTATCTAAATCTACTTGAATTTTCAATAACTTATCAGATTTCTTCACTTGTTCAGCATCAATAATTGTTGCAGCTTTAATTTCTACTTTGTCAAAATCTTTAATATCAATTTGAGCTTTTGCTGGGATTTCTTCTTCTACCTCTTCTTCTTCTTTCTTTTCAGGTTGCATTGATTCTTTTATATAGTCAATTTCAACCGCGCTATCTAGACGTGGGAAGATAGGTTGTGGTTTATCACTCACCATAATCGATTCAGTTAGAGCACCATATGTTTCAATACTTTCAAGTTCAAACAGCTCTGGTGTATTTATATTCAACTGTGTAAAGATTTGTTTTGGTGCATGTGTAAGGAATGGTCTTAGTAACACTGCAATAATACGAATATTCTCTACTAAGTGAGCCATGACATTGCCAAGCATTTCTTTTTGTTCTTCATCTTTAGCTAATACCCATGGTGATGTTTCATCAATATATTTATTCGTACGACTAATGAATTTCCATATTGTTGAAAGTGCTACTGAAAATTGTAAATCATCCATATTTTCATGGAATGTCTTCACAGTATCTAGTGCCATTTGCTCCATATCTTTATCTAATTCATGTTTAGAACTTTGATATGCAGGTAATTCACCGTCAAAATATTTATTAATCATTGAAATCGTACGATTCACTAAGTTCCCTAGATCATTTGCTAAATCATAATTTGTACGTTCCACAAATCCTTCAGGAGTAAATACACCATCAGAGCCAAATGGTAATTCACGCATTAAGTAATAACGTGTAGCATCTAAGCCATAACGATCAATGAGTACATTAGGGTCTACAACATTCCCTTTAGATTTACTCATTTTACCATCTTTCATAAGTATCCAACCATGTGCGAACACTTTTTTAGGTAACGGTATATCTAATGCCATTAATAAAATTGGCCATATAATAGAATGGAAACGCACGATTTCCTTAGCCATTATATGAATATCTGCCGGCCAATATTTTTTAAATAAACTATCATCATCAGATAGATAACCTAATGAAGAAATATAGTTTACAAGTGCATCAATCCAAACGTAAACAACGTGTTTTGGATTCGATTTAACATGAATCCCCCAATCAAATGACGTACGTGACACTGCTAAATCTTCAAGGCCAGGTTTAATAAAATTATTAATCATTTCATTTTTACGTGAAGGTGGCTGAATAAATTCAGGGTTTTCATCGTAAAATTCTAATAAACGGTCTGTATATTTAGATAAATTAAAGAAGTAACTTTCTTCTTTAACCAATTCCACTTCATGACCAGAATCTGGACTTTTACCTCCAACAATTTCTCCATTTTCGAAAACTGGATCAACTAATTGTGTTTCTGTGTAATATGTTTCGTCTGGTACTGAATACCAACCCTCATATTCACCAAGATAAATATCATTTTGAGCTAATAAACGTTCAAAAATTTGTTGGACAACCTCTTTATGACGTGCTTCCGTAGTACGAATAAAATCATCATTTGAAATTTCTAATTTTTTCCATAAATCTTTAATACCAGCAATCATTTCATCTAAATATTCTAATTCTGATTTTCCAGCTTTATGTGCTTTTTCTTGTATTTTTTGCCCATGTTCATCCGTACCTGTTAAATAACGAACATCATAGCCTTGCATTCTTTTATAACGTGCGATTACATCACCAGCTGTTGTTGTATAAGCATGACCGATATGTAAATTCCCACTTGGATAATATATTGGTGTAGTGATATAAAAAGTTTCTTTCGCCATCAATGTTCCTCCTCGATTCTTACACTATAAATATATCTAAATTCATTTTTGTTTTCAATGAAGCAGATGTGTATTTCTATTCCGATTTATATGTTAATCATCATAAAAATTCTTTGGATAGCATACTAGTCATATCCAGCGTTTTTAAGTTTTAATTTTGCTATAATTTAAATATGATTAATAATCTCTATCTTATCTACATTACCATAAATCACGCATGTTATGGGAGTTTTTCAACTCTTTTTTCTTGATTAAATTCGAATTTATGGTATGTCCTTTTACTTAGATCTATTAATTAGTAAATCAAACTATCTATGATTTGAGCCTCCACAACATACTTAAACTTCATGATAGATGTCATAAACTTCACTTGTCTTCATTTGGCGTAATTCTGCTACCTGTTTAATCGCCGCTTTCGGTTTCATACCTTGATTTATATGATAATCAACATGTGCTTTGAGTGACATGTCTTCAAACCAAGCTGTATCTTCGATTGGTTCTGCGCCTTCAATAATTACTACAAACTCACCTTTAGTTGGAATATTTCCGTTATTAAGACGATCTAGCACATTTCCTACATAGTCAGTAACAATTTGTTCGAATTTTTTTGTCAACTCTCTCCCTACAGACACTTTACGTTCTCTATCAACCTTTTGAATCGTTTTAATTGTATCTTTTACACGATGTGGCGACTCGTAAATAATTAATGTGCTATTTTCATACATACGTTGTTCCAAATATGATTGTTTTTGTTTGTCTTTTCGTGGTAAAAAGCCTAAAAACGTGTAAGTAAAGGAAGGTAATCCACTTGCCATTAGTGCAGTTAAACCTGCGTTTGGCCCGGGTATAGTTTCTACTCTTATACCGTTTTCTCTAGCTGCAACAACAAGTTCATATCCAGGGTCACTGATTAATGGCAAACCTGCATCTGATACTAATGCTATCTCAATACCTTGTTGCAATTGTTCAATAAGATAATCTGTTTGCTGTTCTTTATTATGATCATGGTAAGATTTGAGTGGTGCTTGTATTTCATAATGTGCACATAATTTTTTGGTCACTCGCGTATCTTCACATGCAATCAAATCTACGGTTTTTAAAGTATCAACAGCGCGATATGTAATATCCGCCAAATTACCAATAGGCGTTCCTACTAAATATAATATCGACATAACCTAATCCTCACTTATTAATTCTAATTTTTGTTGACGTGTATATGTTTTAATTTCATACTCACGTTTCAATGCTTCAGACTTTGTAGCGAACATTTCTTGATAAACGAGTTGTACCGGACGTCTTATTTTCGTATATTTAGCGCCTTGTCCATTATTATGTTTAGCTACTCGCTGTGTAACATCTTTTGCATAACCCGTATATAAACTACCATCTTTACATTTAACTATATAAATATAATGTTTATCCATAATATATTTCTCTCATTTCCTCGGTGTAACTGCCATCATTATTATAAATATAAAATGGTGGCTGTATGTCTAAACCTTGGTTACCACTTTTTCTACCTTCCACGACTATTGTTTGCGCCACTTTGTTTTGTTTACTATACACAAAATAAAGTTTTTTAGGCTCAATTTGATATGCTCTCATGTAACTTAAGACATCCATAAGACGTTCAGCTCTATGAACCATTACCATACGTCCACCTTGCTTTAATAAATGTCTCGCTGCTAAACAACAATCTTCTAATGTACACATTATCTCATGCCTAGCTATTTTATGCGCATCTTTTTGATGTTGATGTTGTTGATTGACTTTAAAGTAAGGTGGATTACAAGTAACAAGGCTATATTGTGAAGGCATAAATTGGTGATATGTGTCCTTTAAATCCATATGATACATGTGGATTCTATCTTCTAATTGATTATATGCGACACTTCTTTGTGCCATATCAACTAGTTGTTGCTGAATCTCTATACCATCTATATGTTGTTGCCCTTTATCTGAAAGTAATAGAGGGATAACTCCATTCCCTGAACACAAATCCATAATCGTATCTTGCTTTTTAACTTTTGTAAAATGCGCGAGTAATAGTGCATCTGTAGAAAAAGAAAACACTTCATCATTTTGTATAATTCTTAAGTTTTCTTTTATTAAATAATCTAATCTTTCATCTTCTAAAAGCATCTTCCTAACCTCCAAAAAAGAGGATAAGGTAACGATGCTTAATAATCAAGCCTATCGTTACTGCTCATCCTCAATTACATATGATTACTATTGATTTTGTTCTGTATCAACTTTTATTCAGTTAATACTTCGAGACAGAATAAGCAATCATCGCCTTTTCTATGTTTCCCAAATAATTCACCATTACAAATATGGAACCCCTCTTTATAAAGCATAGCCAAATTATCTTTACTGCGAAGTGGTTGTTTAACAGGGGTTTTCTTACCTTGTACTACATTTTTAGATTGTTCTTCTTTATCTATCAATGTTTTTAGATTCTCATTCTCGATTTGTAAGGCGACATTTTCTTCAATTAATTCAACCGTAAGGTTTTTCAAATTAACCATATCAGTATTGATTTGATTAATATTTGATTCTAAATTTGCTAATTTTTCAAATATGTCGCTACGATTCAATGTTATTTTGGCCTCCTAATTTAATGTTTCTAATTCTTCCATTTTATATTCAAGTGGCTGTTCAAGCCCTTCCACTTTTACTTGCATAGAAATATCTAAGATGTTTAGGCCAATTACTTTACCATTACCTTCTGGCGTTTTAATAGCTTCTCCTACATCAGGTAATTGGGCACGCGCCTCTTCATAATAGTCATTTTCATATTTAAGACAACACATTAAACGACCGCAAGCCCCTGAAATTTTAGTAGGATTAAGTGATAAATTTTGATCTTTTGCCATTTTTATAGATACTGGTTCAAAGTCACCTAAAAACGTAGCACAGCATAAAGAACGTCCACACGGTCCAATACCACCAAGTAATTTTGCTTCATCTCTAACACCTATTTGTCTTAACTCAATACGTGTTTTTAGTTTTTGAGCTAGAACTTTTACTAATTTTCTAAAATCAACGCGTTCATCCGATGTAAAATTAAAAATTACTTTTGATTTATCTAATGTAAATTCACAATTTACTAATCTCATTTCTAAACTCTGTTGTTGAATCGTATTTTTGCATAATGCCATTGCCTCTTCAGCATCTTTTTCATTTTGCTCATATCGACTTAAATCCTCATCTGTTGCATGACGGACGATTTCTTTTAAAGGTAGTGTTACATCTTCATCTGCAACATCTAACGGAGCATATTTTACACGCCCCATCTCTAATCCTCTTTTAGACTCAACTACCACCCAATCATCTACATTTAAATCGAAATCTTTTGGCGAATAGTATTCCATTTTCCCCGATTTTTGAAAATCAATTCCTACTACATTTTGCATGTTTAACTCACCCCTTTTATCACAATCTGTTCAAATACTAATGTCGGATTAACATTTTGGTTTAATTTTTTATGTGCTTCTGTTATTTGATCATACATCAAAATAATTTGATTATATGTTAATTTTTCAGAAAATACTTTTACTTCTTCATGCAAATCACGATATATAATATCATCATCCATTCCTACTTTAGCATGCATAACATCTTCAAAGAAACCATTAACTGCGGCTAATGTAACTAACTGTAAACGACGATTTTTAGCCTGTTTTAATAAATCGACAATCGCTATCAATGCCATTGAACGATTTGTTAACAACAATTGGCACCATTTTATAATACTTTTACGCAATGCCATCAAGTCTGCCTCTTCATTTATCGCTACTGCAGTTTCAATTTGGGTTGTATATGTACTGAGCAATTCTGCTACAGGACGCGAAATTTCGCGTTCGATTAATCTTTCTATAAAGATAGACTTATCTATTGGCTTAAAATATACATGCTGACATCTAGAATGAATAGTATCTAAAATTTGTTCTGGTTTTGTTGTTAATAAGATGGCTATCGTATTATCAGGTGGTTCTTCTAAAAATTTTAAAATACTATTTTCACCTTGAACGGTTAACTTCTCAAAAGATTCAATAATATAAACTTTATAGTCACCTTCGATAGGTAGTTGATTCATATGATGTACTAATTGTTCTACTTGGTCTTTTTTAATCGTAGTTTCTTCGGAAGATATATACATAAAATCTGGATGATTAAATGTTTCTACTTTTAACTGACATTGATTGTCTTGCCCACATAGTATTAATTTCGTGAAATCAATTGCGACTTGCTGCATGGATTGTCCATCATCGCCCTCAAATAAATAAGCGTGCGACAGTTTACTTGATTGATATGCTTTTGTCAGTCTTTCTAACTCATCCATCATAAAGTTACTCCTTTATATAAAAAGGCTGCTTATACATAGTAACCTTACAAAGCACATTACTTAAGCTCATGACAATTTAATCTTAAGTGGAAATGTAATTTGAAAGGCCACTATATATAGCAACCATGATTCTAAAATTGATGGAAAGCATCAACTGGCATTACAAATACCGTTGCTCCTCCAACCTCTACTTCAACCGGATATGGAATATAAGAATCTGCACTGCCACCCATTGGTGTTATAGGTGATACAAGTTGCTCTCTATTACCACAAGTGTCATTAATAACTTTTAGCATTTCATCAACTCGGTCATCTTCAACACCAGATAAAAACGTTGTATTACCTGCTCTTAAAAAACCACCTGTTGTTGCAAGTTTCGTTGCTCTAAAGTTATGTTTAACAAGTTTATCTGAAAGTTCTTGACTATCCTGATCTTGTACGATTGCTATAATCATTTTCATATTAAACACCTCTTCCCAGTATTATATCATAATTTTTCTAAGTATTTGATGATAGATTCATACGTTGCGTTAACTACTTTTTCTACACTCTGATCTGCATCTATTACCATAAAGCGTTCAGACTCATTATGAATAATTTCTTTATAACCTTCAACTACTTTTTCATGAAATTTTACATCTTCTTGATCTAAACGATTTTGATTTCGTTGATTTTTTAAGATTCTTTCCCTTCCAACTTCTACGCTGACATCAAGATATATCGTAATATCTGGATACAAACCATTAATAGCAAATTCATTAATAGATTTCACTTCTTCTATTCCTATTCCCCGAGCATAGCCTTGATATGCTAAAGAACTATCAATATATCTATCACATAATACTAATTTACCACTATTTAATGATGGAATCACCTTACCTACGAGATGTTCACGTCTAGAAGCAGCAAATAATAATGCTTCTGTTCGATCATCCATATCATCTCCTTCAAGCAATACTTCACGAATTTGCTCTCCAGTTTTCACACCACCTGGCTCTCTGGTGAGAACAACTTCATATTCATTTTCTAATTTTTTTGCTACTTGCTGTATGACAGTAGTTTTCCCTGAACCTTCAGGACCTTCAAAAGTTATAAAAGCTGACATTTTATTCATCCTTAATTTCAATTTTATGTTTTTTAATTCCTTCTACTCTTATATGGTGTTCACACCAATAATTCATTAATTTTATCATATTTTCTGTTATTATTTCTCCTTTTAGCATTACTGGTATACCTGGTGGATAAGGTACAATATTCACTGCTAAAATTTGGTTTTCAGCTTCATTTATATCCATACTTTTAACTTTAGCTATTTCATCAGGCCGATAAAAACCACACATGTCATAATCAGGAATATCATAATCTATGTTATTAAACCTTTTTTCTATTTTTATTTGTTTTATTCTGTCGATTAAGTCTTCAAATGGATATTTATCGCCTTCATGCCACAGAGGTAAGACGAATAGCACTTGATATTCATCTGCTAGTTCTACATAAATATCTTTGTCTTCAAAGAACTGTTGTAATTCAATACCTGAATAGCCCATGCATTGTATATTCAACTTCAATGGATCATTTACTTCAACTATATGCATGCCTATAGTCTCAATAGCGTGAATACATTTCTTTCTTTTTTCAAAAAACAAGTTAGTATTATAATTTTCATAAAAATCATGCGCTAATTCTAAACTATTCATAAGAAGATACGAAGGACTTGAAGATTGAAAATAAGTTAAGTACTTCAAGACTTTTTCACGCTGTGGCGCATTTTTATGAATAAATATTATTGAACTCATTGTTAGTGACGGCAGTGTTTTATGATATGACTGCACAACATAATCTGCTCCTAAATTCAACGAAGACTTTGGGAAACCAGGTAAATCAAAGTGTGCACCATGCGCTTCGTCTATTAACGTAGGTATTTGATGAACCTTTGTATACTTTAGTATCTCTTCAACATCAAAACATTCCCCATAATAGTTAGGATATGTAAGAACTAATAGCTTCGTATCATTCAATTGTTGGAACAGTGCGTTTTTCTGAGGGCCTAAATATTGTTTTGTTTTTATACTCATATCCATACCCAATAATCGACATGGTTCATGAACTAAATCTAAAGCATGAAAAACAGACTTATGAGCATTTCTTGCAACAACATATCGGCCTTGAATATTTGAAAAACCTTGTATTACTGATAAAATACCTGATGTTGTCCCATTGACTAAATAAAAAGCATCATAATCAGGATGCTTTTTCACATTAACCATGCTTTGTGCTATAACACCTTCAGGATGATGTAAATCATCTAAACCTGTTATTTCAGTCATATCCATTTCAAACTTTAGTTGATTAATATAACCTATTGTCGCATTTTTATGTCCCGGGACATGCATAGAAATTGGTTTTCTTTCTAATAACTTATTAAATTTTTTCTTTAATGGTAGTGACATACAACACCCACTTTTCAAACTTCAATTTTCATTATATTTTAACATATTTAAAGAACTCCTCATAAACTCATATAAATCTCGTTATTTCTTCCTTTAAAGCATCACCTCTCATTCTATTGAGTTAATAGTGGTTATACATGGACTTTTGCTCATGTCCCCCTCTGAAATCACCGATTACTTTCAGTTGAAATTAAGATTTTTGCGCATAAAAAAAAGACCCTGTGGGGTCCTCAATTGCCTGCAAAGTTCCACTTTTAAATTCTAATTTCTAAATTTATTAAGGTAGACTCGTAAATCTCTTATCATATTATATTTCTCTATATTAGTGGGACTTATACATGAGCTTTTGCTCATGTACTCCGTCGAAAACCGACAATCACTCTCAGTTGAAGTTAAGTTCTTAGCGCATAAAAAAAGAGACCTCTCGGTCTCGGCTCATCGCATCCTAAATGCTGCCTGGCAACGTCCTACTCTTGCGGAACGTAAGTCCGACTACCATCGGCGCTAAAGAGCTTAACTTCTGTGTTCGGCATGGGAACAGGTGTGACCTCTTTGCCATTGTCACCAGACAATGAAATGTATGAAATTATACATTCAAAACTAGATAGTAAGTAAAATATGATTTAACCAAAACAAAACAATTTAAAATTTGATTAAGTCTTCGATCGATTAGTATTCGTCAGCTCCACATATCGCTATGCTTCCACCTCGAACCTATTAACCTCATCATCTTTGAGGGATCTTATAACCGAAGTTGGGAAATCTCATCTTGAGGGGGGCTTCATGCTTAGATGCTTTCAGCACTTATCCCGTCCATACATAGCTACCCAGCGATGCCGTTGGCACGACAACTGGTACACCAGAGGTATGTCCATCCCGGTCCTCTCGTACTAAGGACAGCTCCTCTCAAATTTCCTACGCCCACGACGGATAGGGACCGAACTGTCTCACGACGTTCTGAACCCAGCTCGCGTACCGCTTTAATGGGCGAACAGCCCAACCCTTGGGACCGACTACAGCCCCAGGATGCGATGAGCCGACATCGAGGTGCCAAACCTCCCCGTCGATGTGAACTCTTGGGGGAGATAAGCCTGTTATCCCCGGGGTAGCTTTTATCCGTTGAGCGATGGCCCTTCCATGCGGAACCACCGGATCACTAAGTCCGTCTTTCGACCCTGCTCGACTTGTAAGTCTCGCAGTCAAGCTTCCTTATGCCTTTACACTCTATGAATGATTTCCAACCATTCTGAGGAAACCTTTGAGCGCCTCCGTTACTCTTTAGGAGGCGACCGCCCCAGTCAAACTGCCCATCTGACACTGTCTCCCACCATGATAAATGGTGCGGGTTAGAAATCCAACACAGCGAGGGTAGTATCCCACCAACGCCTCCACGTAAGCTAGCGCTCACGTATCTCAGGCTCCTACCTATCCTGTACAAGCTGTGCCGAATTTCAATATCAGACTACAGTAAAGCTCCACGGGGTCTTTCCGTCCTGTCGCGGGTAACCTGCATCTTCACAGGTACTATGATTTCACCGAGTCTCTCGTTGAGACAGTGCCCAAATCGTTACGCCTTTCGTGCGGGTCGGAACTTACCCGACAAGGAATTTCGCTACCTTAGGACCGTTATAGTTACGGCCGCCGTTTACTGGGGCTTCGATTCGTAGCTTCGCAGAAGCTAACCACTCCTCTTAACCTTCCAGCACCGGGCAGGCGTCAGCCCCTATACATCACCTTACGGTTTAGCAGAGACCTGTGTTTTTGATAAACAGTCGCTTGGGCCTATTCACTGCGGCTCTCCTGGGCGTTAACCCTAAAGAGCACCCCTTCTCCCGAAGTTACGGGGTCATTTTGCCGAGTTCCTTAACGAGAGTTCGCTCGCTCACCTTAGAATTCTCATCTTGACTACCTGTGTCGGTTTGCGGTACGGGCACCACAATTCTAGCTAGAGGCTTTTCTCGGCAGTGTGAAATCAACGACTCGAGGAAACAATTTCCTCTCCCCATCACAGCTTGACCTTAAGAGTGCCGGATTTGCCTAACACTCAGTCTTACTGCTTGGACGTACAATCCAATAGTACGCTTCGCCTATCCTACTGCGTCCCCCCATCGCTTAAAACGAATTATGGTGGTACAGGAATATCAACCTGTTATCCATCGCCTACGCCTATCGGCCTCAGCTTAGGACCCGACTAACCCAGAGCGGACGAGCCTTCCTCTGGAAACCTTAGTCAATCGGTGGACGGGATTCTCACCCGTCTTTCGCTACTCACACCGGCATTCTCACTTCTAAGCGCTCCACATGTCCTTGCGATCATGCTTCAACGCCCTTAGAACGCTCTCCTACCATTGTCCTTACGGACAATCCACAGCTTCGGTAATATGTTTAGCCCCGGTACATTTTCGGCGCAGTGTCACTCGACTAGTGAGCTATTACGCACTCTTTAAATGATGGCTGCTTCTAAGCCAACATCCTAGTTGTCTGGGCAACGCCACATCCTTTTCCACTTAACATATATTTTGGGACCTTAGCTGGTGGTCTGGGCTGTTTCCCTTTCGAACACGGACCTTATCACCCGCGTTCTAACTCCCAAGTTAAATTGATTGGCATTCGGAGTTTGTCTGAATTCGGTAACCCGATAAGGGCCCCTCGTCCAAACAGTGCTCTACCTCCAATAATCATCACTTGAGGCTAGCCCTAAAGCTATTTCGGAGAGAACCAGCTATCTCCAGGTTCGATTGGAATTTCTCCGCTACCCACAACTCATCCGCTCACTTTTCAACGTAAGTCGGTTCGGTCCTCCATTCAGTGTTACCTGAACTTCAACCTGGTCATGGGTAGATCACCTGGTTTCGGGTCTACGACCAAATACTCAACGCCCTATTCAGACTCGCTTTCGCTACGGCTCCACATTCACTGCTTAACCTTGCATCAAATCGTAACTCGCCGGTTCATTCTACAAAAGGCACGCCATCACCCATTAACGGGCTCTGACTACTTGTAAGCACACGGTTTCAAGTTCTATTTCACTCCCCTTCCGGGGTACTTTTCACCTTTCCCTCACGGTACTGGTTCACTATCGGTCACTAGAGAGTATTTAGCCTTGGGAGATGGTCCTCCCGGATTCCGACGGAATTTCTCGTGTTCCGTCGTACTCAGGATCCACTCAAGAGTGAATAAACTTTCGACTACAGGATTATTACCTTCTTTGATTCATCTTTCCAGATGATTCGTCTAGTTTATTCTTTTGTAACTCCGTATAGAGTGTCCTACAACCCCAACAAGCAAGCTCGTTGGTTTGGGCTCTTCCCGTTTCGCTCGCCGCTACTCAGGGAATCGATTTTTCTTTCTCTTCCTGCGGGTACTAAGATGTTTCAGTTCTCCGCGTCTACCTTCAGATATGCTATGTATTCACATATCGATAACATGACATAACTCATGCTGGGTTTCCCCATTCGGAAATCTCTGGATCAAAGCTTACTTACAGCTCCCCAAAGCATATCGTCGTTAGTAACGTCCTTCATCGGCTTCTAGTGCCAAGGCATCCACCGTGCGCCCTTAATAACTTAATCTTTTTTGACTTTCAACACGAACAAGTCGGTTGAAAACCCAAAATGTTATTAATCTGTGAGTGTTCTTTCGAACACTAGCGATTATTTCTTTTTGAATTCAAAGCTTGTTAAAAAACTCTAATTCACTCGGTTTTGCTTGGTAAAATCATAAATTTTACTTACTTATCTAGTTTTCAATGTACAAAATAATGCAATGAATACTCCAATGAGCACTCAAAACTGAATACAATATGTCAATGTTATTCCTATTTCATCTTCGTAAGAAGATGTTTCCGAATATATCCTTAGAAAGGAGGTGATCCAGCCGCACCTTCCGATACGGCTACCTTGTTACGACTTCACCCCAATCATTTGTCCCACCTTCGACGGCTAGCTCCATAAATGGTTACTCCACCGGCTTCGGGTGTTACAAACTCTCGTGGTGTGACGGGCGGTGTGTACAAGACCCGGGAACGTATTCACCGTAGCATGCTGATCTACGATTACTAGCGATTCCAGCTTCATGTAGTCGAGTTGCAGACTACAATCCGAACTGAGAACAACTTTATGGGATTTGCATGACCTCGCGGTTTAGCTGCCCTTTGTATTGTCCATTGTAGCACGTGTGTAGCCCAAATCATAAGGGGCATGATGATTTGACGTCATCCCCACCTTCCTCCGGTTTGTCACCGGCAGTCAACCTAGAGTGCCCAACTTAATGATGGCAACTAAGCTTAAGGGTTGCGCTCGTTGCGGGACTTAACCCAACATCTCACGACACGAGCTGACGACAACCATGCACCACCTGTCACTTTGTCCCCCGAAGGGGAAGGCTCTATCTCTAGAGTTTTCAAAGGATGTCAAGATTTGGTAAGGTTCTTCGCGTTGCTTCGAATTAAACCACATGCTCCACCGCTTGTGCGGGTCCCCGTCAATTCCTTTGAGTTTCAACCTTGCGGTCGTACTCCCCAGGCGGAGTGCTTAATGCGTTAGCTGCAGCACTAAGGGGCGGAAACCCCCTAACACTTAGCACTCATCGTTTACGGCGTGGACTACCAGGGTATCTAATCCTGTTTGATCCCCACGCTTTCGCACATCAGCGTCAGTTACAGACCAGAAAGTCGCCTTCGCCACTGGTGTTCCTCCATATCTCTGCGCATTTCACCGCTACACATGGAATTCCACTTTCCTCTTCTGCACTCAAGTTTCCCAGTTTCCAATGACCCTCCACGGTTGAGCCGTGGGCTTTCACATCAGACTTAAGAAACCGCCTACGCGCGCTTTACGCCCAATAATTCCGGATAACGCTTGCCACCTACGTATTACCGCGGCTGCTGGCACGTAGTTAGCCGTGGCTTTCTGATTAGGTACCGTCAAGATGTGCACAGTTACTTACACATTTGTTCTTCCCTAATAACAGAGTTTTACGAGCCGAAACCCTTCATCACTCACGCGGCGTTGCTCCGTCAGGCTTTCGCCCATTGCGGAAGATTCCCTACTGCTGCCTCCCGTAGGAGTCTGGACCGTGTCTCAGTTCCAGTGTGGCCGATCACCCTCTCAGGTCGGCTACGTATCGTCGCCTTGGTAAGCCGTTACCTTACCAACTAGCTAATACGGCGCGGGTCCATCTATAAGTGATAGCAAAACCATCTTTCACTTTAGAACCATGCGGTTCCAAATGTTATCCGGTATTAGCTCCGGTTTCCCGAAGTTATCCCAGTCTTATAGGTAGGTTACCCACGTGTTACTCACCCGTCCGCCGCTAACGTCAAAGGAGCAAGCTCCTTATCTGTTCGCTCGACTTGCATGTATTAGGCACGCCGCCAGCGTTCATCCTGAGCCAGGATCAAACTCTCCATAAATGAATTATGATGTTTGATTAGCTCATAAAATACTAATTTGTGTTATCTCTAACACTTGTTTTGAACCAACAATTTAATGTTGCGTTCGGAATTAACGTTGACATATTGCAATTCAGTTTTCAATGTTCATTTCTTCAATCACAAGAAACAATTTTACTCTCTTTAACTCAGAAAGTCAAGAAGTTTTTAAAATTATTTTTTGTTTTCTTGGTAAAACTTCCATAAAAAAACGACCCAAGGGTCAATATGGAATTGCCTGGCAACGTCCTACTCTTGCGGAACGTAAGTCCGACTACCATCGGCGCTAAAGAGCTTAACTTCTGTGTTCGGCATGGGAACAGGTGTGACCTCTTTGCCATTGTCACCAGACAATGAAATGTATGAAATTATACATTCAAAACTAGATAGTAAGTAAAATATGATTTAACCAAAACAAAACAATTTAAAATTTGATTAAGTCTTCGATCGATTAGTATTCGTCAGCTCCACATATCGCTATGCTTCCACCTCGAACCTATTAACCTCATCATCTTTGAGGGATCTTATAACCGAAGTTGGGAAATCTCATCTTGAGGGGGGCTTCATGCTTAGATGCTTTCAGCACTTATCCCGTCCATACATAGCTACCCAGCGATGCCGTTGGCACGACAACTGGTACACCAGAGGTATGTCCATCCCGGTCCTCTCGTACTAAGGACAGCTCCTCTCAAATTTCCTACGCCCACGACGGATAGGGACCGAACTGTCTCACGACGTTCTGAACCCAGCTCGCGTACCGCTTTAATGGGCGAACAGCCCAACCCTTGGGACCGACTACAGCCCCAGGATGCGATGAGCCGACATCGAGGTGCCAAACCTCCCCGTCGATGTGAACTCTTGGGGGAGATAAGCCTGTTATCCCCGGGGTAGCTTTTATCCGTTGAGCGATGGCCCTTCCATGCGGAACCACCGGATCACTAAGTCCGTCTTTCGACCCTGCTCGACTTGTAAGTCTCGCAGTCAAGCTTCCTTATGCCTTTACACTCTATGAATGATTTCCAACCATTCTGAGGAAACCTTTGAGCGCCTCCGTTACTCTTTAGGAGGCGACCGCCCCAGTCAAACTGCCCATCTGACACTGTCTCCCACCATGATAAATGGTGCGGGTTAGAAATCCAACACAGCGAGGGTAGTATCCCACCAACGCCTCCACGTAAGCTAGCGCTCACGTATCTCAGGCTCCTACCTATCCTGTACAAGCTGTGCCGAATTTCAATATCAGACTACAGTAAAGCTCCACGGGGTCTTTCCGTCCTGTCGCGGGTAACCTGCATCTTCACAGGTACTATGATTTCACCGAGTCTCTCGTTGAGACAGTGCCCAAATCGTTACGCCTTTCGTGCGGGTCGGAACTTACCCGACAAGGAATTTCGCTACCTTAGGACCGTTATAGTTACGGCCGCCGTTTACTGGGGCTTCGATTCGTAGCTTCGCAGAAGCTAACCACTCCTCTTAACCTTCCAGCACCGGGCAGGCGTCAGCCCCTATACATCACCTTACGGTTTAGCAGAGACCTGTGTTTTTGATAAACAGTCGCTTGGGCCTATTCACTGCGGCTCTCCTGGGCGTTAACCCTAAAGAGCACCCCTTCTCCCGAAGTTACGGGGTCATTTTGCCGAGTTCCTTAACGAGAGTTCGCTCGCTCACCTTAGAATTCTCATCTTGACTACCTGTGTCGGTTTGCGGTACGGGCACCACAATTCTAGCTAGAGGCTTTTCTCGGCAGTGTGAAATCAACGACTCGAGGAAACAATTTCCTCTCCCCATCACAGCTTGACCTTAAGAGTGCCGGATTTGCCTAACACTCAGTCTTACTGCTTGGACGTACAATCCAATAGTACGCTTCGCCTATCCTACTGCGTCCCCCCATCGCTTAAAACGAATTATGGTGGTACAGGAATATCAACCTGTTATCCATCGCCTACGCCTATCGGCCTCAGCTTAGGACCCGACTAACCCAGAGCGGACGAGCCTTCCTCTGGAAACCTTAGTCAATCGGTGGACGGGATTCTCACCCGTCTTTCGCTACTCACACCGGCATTCTCACTTCTAAGCGCTCCACATGTCCTTGCGATCATGCTTCAACGCCCTTAGAACGCTCTCCTACCATTGTCCTTACGGACAATCCACAGCTTCGGTAATATGTTTAGCCCCGGTACATTTTCGGCGCAGTGTCACTCGACTAGTGAGCTATTACGCACTCTTTAAATGATGGCTGCTTCTAAGCCAACATCCTAGTTGTCTGGGCAACGCCACATCCTTTTCCACTTAACATATATTTTGGGACCTTAGCTGGTGGTCTGGGCTGTTTCCCTTTCGAACACGGACCTTATCACCCGCGTTCTAACTCCCAAGTTAAATTGATTGGCATTCGGAGTTTGTCTGAATTCGGTAACCCGATAAGGGCCCCTCGTCCAAACAGTGCTCTAC
Organism: Staphylococcus sp. KG4-3; assembly: GCF_033597815.2. NCBI lineage: Bacteria > Bacillati > Bacillota > Bacilli > Caryophanales > Staphylococcaceae > Staphylococcus > Staphylococcus halotolerans. The sequence continues at coordinate 367,830 of NZ_CP166245.1, read as the reverse complement.
CTCCAATAATCATCACTTGAGGCTAGCCCTAAAGCTATTTCGGAGAGAACCAGCTATCTCCAGGTTCGATTGGAATTTCTCCGCTACCCACAACTCATCCGCTCACTTTTCAACGTAAGTCGGTTCGGTCCTCCATTCAGTGTTACCTGAACTTCAACCTGGTCATGGGTAGATCACCTGGTTTCGGGTCTACGACCAAATACTCAACGCCCTATTCAGACTCGCTTTCGCTACGGCTCCACATTCACTGCTTAACCTTGCATCAAATCGTAACTCGCCGGTTCATTCTACAAAAGGCACGCCATCACCCATTAACGGGCTCTGACTACTTGTAAGCACACGGTTTCAAGTTCTATTTCACTCCCCTTCCGGGGTACTTTTCACCTTTCCCTCACGGTACTGGTTCACTATCGGTCACTAGAGAGTATTTAGCCTTGGGAGATGGTCCTCCCGGATTCCGACGGAATTTCTCGTGTTCCGTCGTACTCAGGATCCACTCAAGAGTGAATAAACTTTCGACTACAGGATTATTACCTTCTTTGATTCATCTTTCCAGATGATTCGTCTAGTTTATTCTTTTGTAACTCCGTATAGAGTGTCCTACAACCCCAACAAGCAAGCTCGTTGGTTTGGGCTCTTCCCGTTTCGCTCGCCGCTACTCAGGGAATCGATTTTTCTTTCTCTTCCTGCGGGTACTAAGATGTTTCAGTTCTCCGCGTCTACCTTCAGATATGCTATGTATTCACATATCGATAACATGACATAACTCATGCTGGGTTTCCCCATTCGGAAATCTCTGGATCAAAGCTTACTTACAGCTCCCCAAAGCATATCGTCGTTAGTAACGTCCTTCATCGGCTTCTAGTGCCAAGGCATCCACCGTGCGCCCTTAATAACTTAATCTTTTTTGACTTTCAACACGAACAAGTCGGTTGAAAACCCAAAATGTTATTAATCTGTGAGTGTTCTTTCGAACACTAGCGATTATTTCTTTTTGAATTCAAAGCTTGTTAAAAAACTCTAATTCACTCGGTTTTGCTTGGTAAAATCATAAATTTTACTTACTTATCTAGTTTTCAATGTACAAAATAATGCAATGAATACTCCAATGAGCACTCAAAACTGAATACAATATGTCAATGTTATTCCTATTTCATCTTCGTAAGAAGATGTTTCCGAATATATCCTTAGAAAGGAGGTGATCCAGCCGCACCTTCCGATACGGCTACCTTGTTACGACTTCACCCCAATCATTTGTCCCACCTTCGACGGCTAGCTCCATAAATGGTTACTCCACCGGCTTCGGGTGTTACAAACTCTCGTGGTGTGACGGGCGGTGTGTACAAGACCCGGGAACGTATTCACCGTAGCATGCTGATCTACGATTACTAGCGATTCCAGCTTCATGTAGTCGAGTTGCAGACTACAATCCGAACTGAGAACAACTTTATGGGATTTGCATGACCTCGCGGTTTAGCTGCCCTTTGTATTGTCCATTGTAGCACGTGTGTAGCCCAAATCATAAGGGGCATGATGATTTGACGTCATCCCCACCTTCCTCCGGTTTGTCACCGGCAGTCAACCTAGAGTGCCCAACTTAATGATGGCAACTAAGCTTAAGGGTTGCGCTCGTTGCGGGACTTAACCCAACATCTCACGACACGAGCTGACGACAACCATGCACCACCTGTCACTTTGTCCCCCGAAGGGGAAGGCTCTATCTCTAGAGTTTTCAAAGGATGTCAAGATTTGGTAAGGTTCTTCGCGTTGCTTCGAATTAAACCACATGCTCCACCGCTTGTGCGGGTCCCCGTCAATTCCTTTGAGTTTCAACCTTGCGGTCGTACTCCCCAGGCGGAGTGCTTAATGCGTTAGCTGCAGCACTAAGGGGCGGAAACCCCCTAACACTTAGCACTCATCGTTTACGGCGTGGACTACCAGGGTATCTAATCCTGTTTGATCCCCACGCTTTCGCACATCAGCGTCAGTTACAGACCAGAAAGTCGCCTTCGCCACTGGTGTTCCTCCATATCTCTGCGCATTTCACCGCTACACATGGAATTCCACTTTCCTCTTCTGCACTCAAGTTTCCCAGTTTCCAATGACCCTCCACGGTTGAGCCGTGGGCTTTCACATCAGACTTAAGAAACCGCCTACGCGCGCTTTACGCCCAATAATTCCGGATAACGCTTGCCACCTACGTATTACCGCGGCTGCTGGCACGTAGTTAGCCGTGGCTTTCTGATTAGGTACCGTCAAGATGTGCACAGTTACTTACACATTTGTTCTTCCCTAATAACAGAGTTTTACGAGCCGAAACCCTTCATCACTCACGCGGCGTTGCTCCGTCAGGCTTTCGCCCATTGCGGAAGATTCCCTACTGCTGCCTCCCGTAGGAGTCTGGACCGTGTCTCAGTTCCAGTGTGGCCGATCACCCTCTCAGGTCGGCTACGTATCGTCGCCTTGGTAAGCCGTTACCTTACCAACTAGCTAATACGGCGCGGGTCCATCTATAAGTGATAGCAAAACCATCTTTCACTTTAGAACCATGCGGTTCCAAATGTTATCCGGTATTAGCTCCGGTTTCCCGAAGTTATCCCAGTCTTATAGGTAGGTTACCCACGTGTTACTCACCCGTCCGCCGCTAACGTCAAAGGAGCAAGCTCCTTATCTGTTCGCTCGACTTGCATGTATTAGGCACGCCGCCAGCGTTCATCCTGAGCCAGGATCAAACTCTCCATAAATGAATTATGATGTTTGATTAGCTCATAAAATACTAATTTGTGTTATCTCTAACACTTGTTTTGAACCAACAATTTAATGTTGCGTTCGGAATTAACGTTGACATATTGCAATTCAGTTTTCAATGTTCATTTCTTCAATCACAAGAAACAATTTTACTCTCTTTAACTCAGAAAGTCAAGAAGTTTTTTGAAATTGTTTTTTATGTTTCGTTTGTATGTTTGTCGTTTTGTTTCGTCCGACAAGTAAATACTATACACGTATAAAAACCTTTTAACAACGGTAAAATTTACACTTACTCTCTTTAAGAACCTAGCTTTATTAGCGAAAACCAAACTTTAAATCATCAATTGTAATTAAAGTCCCTTTTTCAGCGTTTTTCAATACTAAAAAAGTACTGATATATATAAAATAGCTCCTATATCCATACTTTATTTTATTTTACATTTCCTTAATTTTATTTATAAAAATAAGGCTATCCCAAAATGGAATAGCCTTATACTCTATTTACTATGCATTTCATGCATTGCTACATCTCTGTTCTACCCATTATAGCTTTAGATAATGTAACTTCATCTGCATACTCTAAATCTCCACCTACAGAAAGACCTTGTGCTAATCTCGTTACTGTAACGCCGATTGGTTTTACTAGTCTTGAGATATACATAGCTGTCGACTCTCCCTCTAAATTAGGGTTCATTGCTAGTATCAATTCTTTTACTTCTTCGTCTTTTAAGCGATCAATCAAACTAGGTATATTAATATCTTCAGGTCCAATACCGTCCATAGGTGATATAGAACCATGTAGTACATGATACAGTCCTTTGTATTCACGCATCTTTTCCATTGCAATAACATCTTTATCATCTTCTACTACACAGATGACAGATCGATCTCTTTGCTTATCTTGGCAAATATAACATGGGTCTTGTTCTGTGATATGTCCACATACACTACAATAGGTTAGCTCTCTTTTAACATCTACAAGTGATTTGGCAAATTGAACAACGTCGTCTTCTTTCATATCTAATACATGAAACGCCAGACGTTGAGCCGTTTTAGGTCCAATGCCTGGCAGTTTCATGAAACTGTCAATAAGTTTCGAGATTGGTTCAGGATAATGCATGCGATCACATTCCAGGAATGTTTAAGCCTTGCGTGTGCTTACCTAAACGTTCTTGCGTAAGTTCATCTGCTTTATTCATTGCTTCATTTGTAGCAGCAATCACTAAGTCTTGTAACATTTCAATGTCATCTGGATCTACCGCTTCTTCTTTAATTTCTACATCTAATACTTCTTTATGACCTGATACAGTTACAGTTACCATACCGCCACCAGCTGTACCTTGCACTTTTTCTTCTTTAAGCTTTTCTTGCTCTTCGCCCATTTTCTTTTGCATTTTTTGCATTTGTTTCATCATTTGTTGCATATTTCCGCCACCGCGCATAATTATATCCTCCTTAAAACTTTTACATCACTTTGTTGTGATTTATCTTTTTTCTCATTATACATGCCTTTTTGAACATTGTCATGTATCACTCTTCATCTATAACATTTACAGTACTTTCACCGAATAAGTCTTTTGCTTTTTGAACAACATCTACTTCATCAGGTATTTGAGTCGTAGTTTGTTCGTCATTTCCAGCTTCTGTTGTTGAGCCAGTTTTTCTATTTTGAAGATATTCTGTTCTCACTCTCATCCATTGATCTGCTGGCACCCCAACTACTTTAACTGTCTTATCTATAATATTACAAACAACATTTTCGATGTTCTCTCGTTTTTCATCATCTTTATTAACAATTTCACAATGAATCTCTTCCTCAAATTTGATAAGCACATGGGTCTCACTAGCTGCCACTGGTTCAGAATTCTGTAACAAGCTAACTAAAGATTTCATATCATTATTTTTGGCATGATCGACAACTTCTTGCCAATGCTCTTTCAATTGTTTGATATCATCTTTATTCGCTTTATCTAAAACTTTGGCAATTTGTTGCATTGAAAAGGCATTTTTAGATTGTCCACCTTTGCTAGAAACACGCTTTGTTTGCTGCGGCGATGTAGTTGTCGCTATACCATTCGCCCTAATTGATTTAAGCTCATTTTCAAGTTGTTCCATTCTTTGTATCAATACATCATTATTAGGTTCTGTTGCAACACCTGTTGTAGCAACTGTTCGAACATGTTCAGGTGTTTCTTTAATCATTTCAGCTAATTTTACTAATAATACTTCAAAATGTACACTTTGATTCACACTGAAACGAATCGATACAAGTGTATCGTTAATAACATCTATCATTTTGTATAGTACATTTAACTCAAAATGCATTAATGCATCATATTCAGTTTCTTCGTTAGATGTTTTATTCATAATCGTATCTCTAACAAAATAAATCATATCATTAATCAAGCGATTTACTTCTTTACCCTGAGACACAAATTTATGGTACGTTGCAAAGGCATTTCTTACATCCCCCTCTACAACCTCTCTAAATAATTCATCTAACGCTTTCGCATCTACACTACCCGTGACATTCAAAGCATCTTCTAAGGTCAAGTGCTCATCACCAAAAGCAATAGCTTGGTCCATAATACTTAGCGCATCACGCATACCACCTTCAGAAGCTTTCGCTATAAAATCTAATGCCGTTTCATCATAATCAATTTGTTGTTCTTCTGCTACGAATTTCAATCTTTCTACAATTTCATTTTGACTAATTGCTTTAAAATCAAATCTCTGTGCTCTTGAGATAATTGTAGGCGGAATTTTGTGAGGTTCTGTTGTCGCCAATATAAAAATCGCGTGTGCTGGTGGTTCTTCCAATGTTTTAAGCAATGCGTTAAACGCGCCAGTCGTAAGCATGTGTACTTCATCTATGATATAAACTTTAAATTTCGATTCACTAGGTGCATATTTAACTTTATCTCTAATATTTCTAATTTCATCCACACCATTATTACTAGCTGCATCAATTTCAATAACGTCTGAGTTTGTACCACGAGTGATACCTTTACAAATCGCACATTCATTACAAGGTTCTCCATCTGCACGCTCAAGACAATTAATAGCTTTGGCAAACACTTTGGCGATACTTGTTTTCCCAGTACCCCTAGGCCCGCTAAATATATAAGCATGTGATTGTTTATTTTTCGAAATCGCATTACGTAGTGTTTTGGTAACATGTTCCTGTCCTACAACATCATCGAAACTTTGCGGTCGGAACATTCTATATAAAGCTTGATAATTCACTTTCGCACCTCCAATTACATTCACCAATAATTATAGCATTGTATTTTCCACTTTGAATATTAGTTAAAAGCTTCAGGATAAATTACATCACCTTTTGGTTGTTCAAGTAATTGATCCCATAAAAATTTAACCATAAAGAATTTCGATGGTACATCAAACGGATTAGAAATCTCAAAATCTTGTGCCTCTTCATAACCAAACTTACCATAATATGATGGGTCTCCCAATACAATAATCGTACTATAGTCTTGTGCTTTAGCCCGTTCTTCAACCGCTTGAATCAGCGCTTTGCCTATACCTTTCCCTCTATAATCTGCTAATACAGATAATGGCGCTAATGCCAAAGCGGTATAACGGTTGTCTCCACTTACAATTGCAATTTCAGATAACATGATATGACCTATGACTTCACCGTCATCATTTTTAGCTACAACCTCTAGTTCATAATTATATTCAGGTGCTTTCCTCAACTTTTTCACTAATTCTTGTTCATCGTGATTTGATTCTGCCACATCTGAAAAAGCCGCTTCAATAGCATCTAAACTTGTATCATAATCATTTTCAGTTAAAGTACTTAAGTAAATTTGCATGGCTACCCCCTCCAAACGTTTAGTTTTATTTTTAAACATTATAACATCAGTTAGCACATTCCATTTGTACGGATACTAAAACAACATTTAAGCATTGCTTATATTTTAATATAAAAAAAGAGCGACTGCTATCAAAAGAAGTCACTCTTTATATATGTATATTTTAATTTAATTATTTTTTAAAATTAAAACCGTGCACCTTCGCTTCGAATACGTATCATAAACGTAACCAAAGTCGACAGCTAAATCTCGGCAACCCTACGGCACATACGATGATCCACTTAATGCTGCTTCCGTCAGGACCTGACATGGTTCATGGGTTCATATTGCATAGGACCGAGATCTTCAAACACTACGTGCTTTGGGCAGACTTCACAAAAACGTACCCTTAGCAAAGGAATTCAGTCTCGCGTAAAGCGGATTTCGAGTACAGGGAACCGCTACCTCCCCACCTAGCACGGCAAAATATATCATACTATATTCTTCTATCTGAATGCAAGCATTAGCTTTTCATTTAACAAATAGATTATTAGAACCATTCACAAAATGGTCATCTTATAAATAAATTTTATATTTTGTGACGTCTTGAGAAATCTTTAAATTTAAACTCTGTGGCTAAATGCCTAGAAATATTATATTGGAATTGTGTAGTATCTTTGAGATGTACAATCCCCCGTACAGTAGCTGTATAAGGTGGCGCTACATCACCAAACATCTCATACTCTAAATCACCAAAAGCTTCAAATGTTATTGATTTATTAGAATAACTAATATCTAACCCTAGCACATTCTCTACATATGCATATAGAGACGTTTTTACAATATCTAAGGTCAAACCTGGAACAATTGCTTCTATTAAATAATCTTCATCAATTATCTTTACTTTGTCATTAATTTTTCTAGTACGAATAACATGCCACAATACTGTGCTTTGGGTAACATTTAAAGCTTCCTTCACCCTTGGCACATCCCCTGCAGGTATTCGCTCTAAAACTTTCACTTCAGTTTCATGTTGTAATCCTAGCCCTTGTTGAACTTCTCGAAAGCTCGTTAAATCTGCAAATGGAAATTCTGTTAGTCCTTGATATATTACAACCGAACCTTTACCACGAATTTTTTGTATCATTCCATCTCTCACTAATAAATTCAAAGCTTTACGGACAGTTTCACGTGACGCATCATAAGTTTCTACCAGTTCATATTCTGACGGTAATTGTGTACCATAAGATATGCGCGATTCAATGATGTCTGCTCGCAAAGTTTCATATATTGTAATAAACTTTTTTTGTGTCATATGCGCTCACTCACTACCCTTTTATAAATTATTGTGCTACAACTATTGCACCAAAACCATCTATCAGCCCATCCGAGATATTACCATGTTGCATCATCACTCGACCTTCAACATTTAAGTCTTCTGGTATAGTAACACTTTCTTTTGAAAAGTTCGCCACAACTAACCAAGTTTCACCTTTATAATGTCGTTTATATACAAATAACTCATCGTGTTCCATGTACAATGGTTCAATACTACCATAAGTTATAATATCGTATTCATGACGTAAGCGAATTAAGTCTCTGTAAGTATGCAAAACAGATTGATCATCTTTAATAGCTGCTTCAACATTGATTTGATCAAAATTATTAGGAATATCTATCCAAGGTGTTCCTTTAGTAAATCCTGCATTTTCCTCGCTCGTCCACTGTACAGGTGTTCGTGAGTTATCTCTAGATTTTTGACCTAATATTGTTAATATTTCATCTTCATCATAACCAGCTCGTTTCATATTATTATAAGCGTTTAACGATTCTATATCTCTGTACTGGTCAATACTACCAAAACCAGGATCCGTCATACCTATTTCTTCCCCTTGATATATATATGGCGTCCCTTGCATCATATGCAATACTGTTGCCAGCATCTTAGAGCTTTGTTTACGTAACATTTCATTAGTATCGTTTCCAAAACGCGAAACAACACGCGGTTGATCATGATTACACCAAAAAATCGCGTTCCAACCTCCACCTTCATAAATGCCCAGTTGCCATTCCATTAGTATATCTTTTAATTTATGAAAGTCTAATTTTGCATTTGACCATTTTTCGCCATTAACGTAATCCACTTTAAGATGATGGAAATTGAAAACGCTATTCAACTCTTGACGTTCAGGCGCCGTATATTTTATACAATGATCAATCGTTGTGGAAGACATCTCACCCACAGTCATTAAGTCTTTACCTCCAAAAGTACACTCATTCATTTCATGTAAATATTCATGTACATGTGGGCCGTCCGTATAGAATTCTTTTCCTATTTTTTTAGAATTTTTAAATTCACCTTTTGAAATTAGATTAATAACATCAAAACGGAAGCCATCTATACCGAAGTCTATCCAATAATTGATAATATCATATAATGCGTACCTTACTTTGGGGTTATCCCAGTTCAAATCCGCTTGTGTTACATCAAACAAATGTAAATAATACGCATCTGTCTTTTCATCGTATTTCCACGCATTCCCTCCAAATTTCGATTCCCAATTTGTTGGTGGTTGAGCATCAGATGACCTTTTAAAGAAATAGTAATCTCTATATTCACTATCGCTATCAGCGTATGCTTGTTTAAACCATTCGTGTTCTGTAGATGTATGATTTATAACAATATCCATCATTATCTTTAAATCACGTTTATGAGCTTCAGCAACAAGTGTTTCTAAATCTTCAATCGTGCCGAACTTCTCATTTATTTTATAATAATCACTAATGTCATAACCATTATCATTCATTGGAGATTCATACACTGGTGTTAACCAAATGTAGTCTACACCTAAATACTGTAAATAATCTAACTTTTCAATGATTCCTTTCAAATCACCTTCACCGTTACCTGTCGTGTCATTAAATGATTTCGGATATATTTGATAAACTACTGACTTTCTCCAATCACTTTGACTCATGAAATTACCACCTTTACTTATATTATTTAAAGAAGAAAAACCCGCTAAGCCGTTTTAGCGAGTTTAGTTGTATTGCTTTAGAATGCTTATTCTTCTACCATTTCTTTTGCTTTATCTTTACTAAATTTTGACAAGAATACCGTTAAAATTGCCGGAACCACAATTGCTAAAAAGGTACATACAAGGTAGATACCCCAATACTCGCTTTTAATTGAGATGAAAGCAGGAACGCCACCGACACCAACACTACCAAGCACGCGCGTTGCACCAATGATTGCTCCTAACACACAAGATGTTGAAATCGCTGCGACAAACGGATATTTCAATGGTAAATTGACACCAAATAATGCCGGTTCCGTCACCCCTAAGAAACCTGAAACACCAGAAGTCATCGCCAAACCTTGTTCTTTGCCCATTTTACGTCTTCTATAAACAAACCAAGCGCCGAATGCTGCTGACCCCTGACAAATATTAGATATCGCCAAAATTGGCCATAAGTATGTTCCACCGAGCTCACTACCCATAAGTTGGAAATCAACAGCCAAGAACATATGATGTAATCCTGTAATAACAAGTGGTGCGTATAACAAACCATAAATAGCGCCACCTAACCAACCAGCATGTTCAAAGACGAACGTCACACCATTTGTAATGCCAGTACCTAGCCATAACGCTACAGGACCAATAACAATGAATGCTAAGAATCCTGTTATTAGTAATGCAATTGGACCAACAACTAACATTTTAATTGAATCATGAATATGTTTATTTAAGAATTTTTCAATTTGAGCTAAAACATATGCTGCAAGTAAAATCGGCAACACTTGTCCTTGATAATTTAGTTGCTTGATTTCTAAACCAAAAATATCCCAAGTAGGAATGTTACCTTTTGCAATGTCATACTGAGAAACAAGCTGTGGATTCATTAAAATCAAACCTAACACTAAACCAAGTATTTGACTTCCTCCGAACACACGCATACTACTCCAACCAATCAATGCTGGTAAAAATATGAAAGCTGTACTAGCAATGACATTAATAATATTTGAGATATCGCCCAATTGCGGAAATTGTTCAACAAGTGGTTTCGGTCCAAATAAATCTTCCATTGTGAGTAAATTATTAATTCCCATAAGTAAACCAGCAGTTACGATTGCTGGCAAGATTGGTATAAAGATATCCCCCAGTAACTTAATCAATCTTTGAATAGGATTTCCCTTTTTAGCTGCTGCCGCCTTTGCATCATCTTTAGATGATTCACTAATCCCCGTTTCTGCTATCAGTTGCTTATAGACTTCGTCTACCGTTCCCGGCCCAATAACTATTTGATATTGGTTATCCGCTTTGAACTGGCCTTTCACTAAATCATTATTACTCAATCGGTCTTTGTCCACTTTATCATCGTCTTTCAAGACAAGTCTCAAACGTGTAACACAGTGTGTTGCTGTGTCCAAATTATCTTTGCCCCCAACAGCTTCGACTATATCTTGCACATCTTTCTTTTTAACGGCCATGACGATCCACTCCCTTATACTTTTAACATTACAGAAATTATAACTTGTCTAGACAAGTTTTGTAAAGGCTTTCACAAAAATCATACAAATCTTTTACCCCATCGCACAAAAGGCCATAATAAACTGTATTATTACTAAAAGTGAGAAGTAGCAATCTTTGGGCTTTCACTTAGTTATCAACTGTTCATTCTTCATCAAAACACATTTCTTTTTCATTGAAAATTACCATTTTGATTTTATAACTTTAAATTCCTTATTAATAAAGAACCGATAAACATAATTTTTTAGATACCTTACTATATAATCATGCAGTCTTAAAAAAGCACATCAAAAAAGGCAAGCATTCAATACGAGATTGAATACTTGCCTCATCTATTCATTAGTCTTGGTTTTAAAAATATAATGGCGGAGGAAGAGGGATTCGAACCCCCGCGAGCCGTTAAGCTCCTGTCGGTTTTCAAGACCGATCCCTTCAGCCGGACTTGGGTATTCCTCCAAACACAATACTCATCATATTATAGCCATTTGTAAAAGTCAATCAAAATTACAAAGTTACACTAATGTTTTTTCATTTAAATAAGAATCTACAGAATCCGCTACCGCTCTACCCTCTTGTATCGCCCATACAACTAAACTTTGTCCTCTTCTAGCATCGCCTGCAGCGAATATGTGTGGTTGGTTTGTTCTAAAATCTTTGTTATCAGCTACAATTTTATTGCGTTCTGTTTGTATATTAAAAGCATGTGGCACTGTTGTTTCAGTACCTACAAAACCTATAGACAGCAGTACTAAATCCGCTGGCCAATGGCGCTCAGTACCATCTACAACTACCATGCCTTCATCAGTTTCTTCGAGAATTTGTGTATAGACGCCTTTGACATTACCAATTCTATCCACATCATAGCGCATTGTTTGCACACCATAAGCACGTGGCTCAAAACCAAAGCGTGATTTATATTCTTTATGTGCATAATCCATTTTAAATACAGGCATTGCCAACGGCCAATACGTATTCTCATCAAATTCAATTTCTTCTGGTTGTTTTGTATATTTATTAAATTGTACGATTGATTTACAATTTTCACGCAATGCAGTAGCAACACAGTCTGCTCCTGTATCTCCGGCTCCGATTACGACCACATTTTTACCTTCAGCAGAAATAGATGGTTCATCGATTTCACCATTTAAATACTGACCTTGTTCTGTTAAATAATCCATCGCAAAGTGAATACCTAATCCCATGCGTCCTTCCAAAGGTAAATCTCTTGCGTTTTGTGAACCAGTACATAAAATAATTGCATCATACTGCTCGTTAAGCGTTTCTTTGCTAATATCCACGCCAATTTCTGTATCAGTTTCAAAACGTATACCAGATTCTTTCATCACTTTTATTCGGCGACGTACTACATCTTTATCTAATTTCATATTAGGTATACCATACATCAACAATCCTCCAGCTTCGTGCGCACGCTCGTAGACTGTAACGTTGTATCCTAATTTATTTAATTCATCTGCAGCAGTTAAACCAGCTGGACCACTGCCTACTATAGCTACTGATTCGTCTTTACGATACTCTGGTACTGTTGGTTTCACCCAACCATTTTCAAAAGCTTCATCTATAATAGTTCTTTCAATCCCTTTAATAGCAACTGATTCACGATTAATCTTCATGACACAAGATTGTTCACAAGGTGCTGGACAAACACGCCCTGTAAATTCAGGGAAGTTATTCGTTTCGTTCAACCGTTCATAGGCAGTTTTGAAATCTTGTCTATAAACAAGGTCGTTCCATTCTGGAATATAATTACCTATAGGACAACCAATGGTTTCTCTACCAAATGGTTCTCCAGTTTGGCAAAATGGCGTACCACAATCCATACAACGAGCACCTTGTTGTGCCGCTTCGTCTTTCGTAAATCTTTGTTGAAACGCATCGTGACTCTTCAAACGATCAACCAAAGACAACTCGTGCAATTGTTGTTTGTCATAATTCATAAATCCTTTGAATTCGCCCATGATAAATCCCCCTTCTACAATTAATATACGGCAGTCAATTGTTGCTCTGATTCTATATATGTGCGCTTGTCATTAAAAGCATTTAATAAAGCTTGGTCAAGTTCTGTTGAATTTTGCTTTTGTAAATCGATTTTTTGCATCATTAGTTTATAGTCTTTAGGAATTACTTTAACGACTTTATCTGCAACATATTCAAAGTTAGCTAAAATATTTTTCGCCTTCGTACTATTTGTATACTTCACATGTTCTTCTAACATAGATTTCAAAACATCATATTCTTCTTCGACAGTAATGAAATCGAAATCTAAGCTGTCTAATTTATTTTCTGATTTAAATTGCTCTATATCAGACGGGAAGATATAACTCACACCACCACTCATACCTTGGCCAAAGTTTTTACCTACATCACCTAACACAACAACTCTACCGCCAGTCATATATTCAAGACCATGATCACCAATACCTTCAACAACTACTTGTACCCCACTATTTCTAATACAAAAACGTTCTCCAGCTTTACCACTTATAAAAGCTTTACCATGAGAAGCACCATAAAAACAAACATTACCTACGATAATTTCTTCTTCACGTTGTTGGTTTGGCGCTTTAACAATCACTTTACCACCAGATAAACCTTTACCTACATAATCATTAGCGTCCCCTGTGTGATGAATTGTTAAACCACTTGGTGTATAAGCACCTAAACTTTGACCTGCATGACCAACAGTCTCAGCATAAATCGAATCTTCAGGCAGTCCGTCTTTACCATGTGCTCTTGTAATGGCGCTACCAGTGATAACACCTACATCACGTTGTTCGTTTTTCAATTGATATTGACCACTAAATGATTGACCACTTTCAATCGCCGCTTTAGCATCTGGATAAAATTCTGTTAAATCAAAGCCTTCATCGAGATGATGGTTTTGCTCTACTTTTTTAAATCTTTCACCTTCGTGTTGATACAACAATGCTTCAACATTCATCGATGCTGCTTTAGGACGACTGTTGGCTAGATTATTCTTACGTGTTAATAAATCCGTTCTACCTACAAGTTCGTCTACAGATTTCAATCCAAGTTCAGCTAGTATCTCACGCAATTCTTCAGCAACAAAGTGCATAAAATTAACTACATGATCCGCTCTACCGTTAAACAAGGCTCTCAAATCTTGATTCTGTGTAGCAATACCTACAGGACAAGTATCCTTATGACAGACACGCATCATAATACATCCGAGTACTACTAATGGTGCAGTAGCAAAACCAAATTCTTCAGCACCTAGCGCACATGCATAAGCAACATCTTTACCTGTAAGTAACTTGCCATCGGTTTCTACTTTCACTCTTGATCTTAAACCGTTCATCATTAGAGTTTGATGCGTTTCCGCTAGACCAATTTCCCATGGCACACCTGCATGTTGAATACTCGTTTTAGGAGAAGCGCCTGTACCTCCGTCATATCCACTAATAACAATCTTATCTGCGTATGCTTTAGCAACACCAGCTGCAATTGTACCTACACCTGTTTTGGACACAAGTTTCACCGTAATATTTGCGTCTTTATTTGCATTTTTTAAATCATGTATTAATTGTGCTAAATCTTCTATTGAATAAATATCGTGATGTGGCGGTGGTGATATTAAACCTATACCTGGTGTTGAACCCCTTACTTCAGCTATCCACGGATATACTTTAGTACCTGGTAATTGTCCACCTTCCCCTGGTTTAGCGCCTTGCGCAACTTTGATTTGTATTTCTTTGGCATGTTGTAAATAATCACTCGTCACACCAAAACGACCGGATGCAACTTGCTTAATTGCACTAGAACGATTACGGCCTTCTTCATCTACAATATAGCGTTCCGGATTTTCCCCACCTTCACCGCTATTACTTTTACCACCCATTCGGTTCATCGCTTCAGCTAATGTTTGATGTGCTTCTTCAGAAATTGAACCATAACTCATTGCCCCTGTATTAAAACGTTGAACAATGGTACTTGCAGGCTCAACTTCACTGATATCAATAGCTTTTTGCTTTTTAAATTCCATCAAGTGACGAACGTGATCAGTGCGTTTATGATTAACTTCATATGAAAATGATTTGAATTTTTCATAATCATTTAATCTACATGCATGTTGCAACAAATGAATAGATGTCGGATTAAAGGCATGGTGTTGACCTTGTTTACGCCATTGAAATGTACTTCCTGATTCAATATATTTACTGGTAGGTGTTTGTCTTGCTTTATTTTCCTTATCTATCATATCTATGGATATACCTGAAAGTTTAGTTTGTGTACCTGTGAAATATTTTTCAACAACTTCAGATGATAAGCCTACTGCTTCAAAAATTTGTGCCCCTTGATAACTTTGAACAGTAGAAATACCCATTTTAGCCATAACTTTTATCACACCTTCAGATAATGTATCTGTATAGGTTTGAACATTTTCAGAAATACCCCCTTCTAAACGTTGATTTCTCACTAACTGCTCAATCGTACGTTGTGCTAAATAAGGTACAATCGCATTTGCTCCATATCCTAGCAAGCAAGCAACATGATGTACTTCTCTTGTTTCTCCTGACAAGGCTACTATACTCGTGCGCATACGTAACCCTTCTCTAATCAACAACTGATGAATATGACTTACTGCTAATAGCATCGGCATCGCATATCCTTCATTAGCATTCACTAATTCACGATCATCTAATACTATGATTTCTTCGCCTTTTTTAACAGCATGAATCGCTTTATCTCCTAATTTCTCTAAAGCTACCTCTAAATCATTTTGATAAATCGTAGATAAATGTGTAACATTAAATCTACTCTGTTCAATGACTTCTAGTTGCGCTTCTGTTAAAACTGGTCGTGCTAATTGAATACGGTTCAATACATCTTCATTCGGATTCAATAAATTCCCTTCGCTACCTAGATAAGATAGTTCACTCGTAACTATTTTTTCACGGTAAGCATCGATAGGTGGATTCGTAACTTGCGCAAATAATTGCTTGAAATAATTAAATAATGTTTCATCTTTTTCATTTAAAGCCGCAATCGGCACATCATACCCCATTGCGCCTATTGGGTCTTTCTTATTTTCAACAATTTCAGTCAGGTATTTATCCATTTCTTCTTTTGTATAAGCGAACTGTTTTTGTAAACGTGTTAAACTCTCATCGCTCCATTCAGAATTTTGATACGCTACTTTATCCAATCCTAAATCTACCTTAAATTGGTTCAACCAACTTTCATATGGATGTTCATCTGCGATACGCGCTTTCAATTCGTTATTTTCTATTACTTTATTTTGTTTAAAATCAACCAGCAACAACTTCCCTGGGTTTAATTGACCTTTAAACGCTACATTATCTTCTGGTACATCTACCACGCCAACCTCCGAAGAAAAGACGATATAATTATCTTTCGTAATCGTATAGCGTCCCGGTCTTAAACCATTTCTATCCGTTAACGCACCAATCTTATCTCCGTTACAAAAAGAAATCATTGTAGGACCATCCCACGGTTCCATCAGATAACTATAAAACTCATAAAAAGAGCGTACATTAGCATCATTAGCTTTATTGTATAACCAAGGTTCTGGAATCATCAGCATCGCTGCTCTTTCAGGTTCCATAGCTAACGATAAAAATTCTAATGCATTATCTACAATGGCAGAGTCACTACCATCTTCATCTACAATTTCCTTAATCTTATCTTTATCGTCACCAAATATTGTTGCTATTAAATCATTTTGTCTTGCTCTCATCCAGTTCACATTACCTTTTATAGTATTAATCTCACCGTTATGCATGAGCAATCTGTTAGGATGCGCACGTTTCCAACTCGGAAACGTATTTGTACTAAAACGTGAATGCACAAGACCTAACTTCGAAACGTAAGTCTCATGATTCAAATCTTGGTATAACGCTTTTATTTGATCTGAGCGTAACCAACCTTTGTACACAATGGTTCTATGAGATAAGCTTGTAAAATATAAATTCAAACGCTGTTGATTAGCGTAATTTTCAATTTGTTTACGCGCTAAAAATAATGTTCTTTCTATGTGTGATACATCGTTTAACGCAACAAACACTTGTTGTATATGTGGCATAGTTTCAACTACATGCGATGCGATTGCATTCGTATCTACAGGAACATCTCTATAACCAATGACACTTAAGCCTTCTGCTTCAAAGTGAGCATTAAATTGCGCTTCATGTTGAGAACCAGCTATCTTCTCATTAGTAAAAAACATGCCAACCGCATATTTACCTTCAGCCGGCAAATCAAAGTCAACTTTTGTTGCAAAGTATTCATAAGGCACTTCTGTCATAATACCGGCGCCATCACCAGTAATACCATCAGCACCAATTCCCCCACGATGATCTAACCTACGTAACATCTCTAATGATTTTTCAACAATCTCGTGATTTCTCTGATTATCCATATTGGCATAAAATCCTATACCACATGCATCATGTTCTTCGCGGCCATCATATAAGCCTACTTTTTCACCATATTCAAGCATGACCCTCACCTCTTTTACGAAAATTCTGAATATTAAATTAAGTAAGTAAACTATATAGCAGTTGATTAATCTGTTCAATATATAAATTAGATGATATCATTCTAATTATTAGAATGATTTGGAATAGGAGTTATTAACTATGGAAATAAAACAATTAAAATATTTTATAGAAGTAGCTAAAAGGGAGCACTTGTCAGAAGCTGCACTTGAATTAGACATTGCACAATCTGCCATCAGTCGACAAATCACGCAACTTGAAAAAGAATTACAAGTTACATTATTTAAAAGAGAAGGACGCAATATTCACCTCACCGATGAAGGTAAGCATTTGTTTACAGAAGCGACTAAGATTATCGATCAACTCGACGAAACTATACGCTTGTTTCATAACCAATCTGAATCAAACCACTTTATCATTCGCATAGGTTATGTCGAAAGCTATATTTCTCAAGTACTAACTTTATTAATTCAAGCCTTTGAAAATAAAAGTGATTCAGTAATTGAACCCATTCTAATGGAAGAAAATGATATACTCAATGCTTTACTCACCGATCAAATCGATATTGCTTTTACAGAGTTAACGCATAACCTTAAGCAAAACCCTTCATTAAAGATTAACCCTTTATTCGAAGAAAATTTTCATATCTATGTTCCAAAAGATGATCCCATTACCATGGCAACTAATCCGCCGTTAATCCAATTTTCAAATAAAATGATTTACGAACTCTACGCCTTACCTCAAAACATCAGGCAAACATTGGAAAAGGTCGTCGAAACGCCAATACGTACTGTTACGCATACTCAGATCGCACAATATTTACTTAATAAAGAACGTGGTTACATCATCGCCCCCTCATATCATCTTCTAGATAAAAACCCACAAAAATGGGTAGATATTTCTCTAGAACACACAGAGCTAAGACGTACGATTTGTAGTGTCGTCCGACAAGACAATCGTAAAAACGATTTACAATTGATGCTGACAACTATAGAGCAATTATTAAGCCGTAGTGCGACTTATCATTAATGCAGACTCAAAACTATAGCCTATAAATCTTTGAATTCAACAAAACTGGGGCGTATAATCACATTGTCTAAAAATAGAGAGGATTGAGTCAGCTTGAATTCAGCTAAAAAAATATTGAAGCGCCCTTTCAATTGGGTTATCTTTGCTTTTTGCATCATATTTTTAGGAGTTTTTATTTTCACTTTCGTGAACGCTAAATTTTACGATATACCTATAGGTCAAATTACCAATATTGAAAATAAATCTACATCCCAAATTACAGATGAACATCATAACAAAGATACGAAACATAAAGAACAGTTAACAATCAAAATACTCAACGGAAAATACGAAGGTAAAACGACTACCATTCAAAATCAATACATTGAGTCCCAAGCAGACAGTGAAGCTTATTCCACCAACGACAAAGTGTTGCTACATATTGACGATAAACTGAATAGTGCATATATCACTGAAAAGAAACGCGATAGCCTAATTGTCGCCGTTACAGGTTTGTTTTTATTAACTGTATTGCTAGTAGGAAGAAAAATCGGTTTACAATCAATTTTATCGTTAGTGATTAATACAATGGTCGTTGTCTTAGCAATTTACATTCATAATCAGTACCCTAACATCAGTTTATTCGGTTTGATAAGTATCGGTATTTTCATTTCAACGATATTAACTTTAATCTTAGTTACAGGTTGGCAATGGCGAACACTCATTACAATTATCAGTACGTTACTCGGTACATTCATCTGTGTCGGCATTACACAATTAGTGATACATTTTACTGACGGTTCAGGGATAAAGTTTGAAACTATGAGCTTTTTAACGTTACCACCTAAAGAAGTATTTCTCGCTTCTGTATTAATTGGTACCTTAGGTGCTGTAATGGATGTCGCGATAACTATCGCAAGTGGTATGGCGGAAATTTTACGGCGTACGCCAGACATCAGTATGACGCGTTGGGCATTAGCTGGACGCAATATTGGACAAGATATCATGGGCACTATGACAAATATCTTACTCTTTTCGTATTTATCAGGTAGCTTACCCATGCTACTCATATACTTAAAAAATGCAAACACCATTACATATACTATTTCTATGAATTGGTCACTTGAAATTTCCCGGGCAATCACAGGAGGTATTGGCATCGTATTAACAATTCCAATTACAATTTTATTGATGCAACTATGGTTTAAAATGAGAGGTGCTAACCAATGAGTGCTATAACAATTTTAGGTCTAATATTGCTAGTATTAATGCTTATATTCGGGGGTAAAAAAGGACTCATCTCTTATATGACACTGTTCTTGAACTTTGTCATCCTATTAATCGCAATTGTCATCATTATATTTGGTGCACCGATTTACCTAGTCACGCTTATATTTTGTATTATTATCGCAGCATGTAACTTATTTATGTTGAATAGTTATAACACTAAAACTAAAGCTGCATTTTATGCGACAATTTTAACTACAGTAATATTAATCTTGGCAATTTATTTTTCTGTTTCAATCGGTGATTTACAAGGCTTTACGACAGAAGAACAAGACGAGACTTATATTTTTTCAATGAATATCGGTATCGACATGGTCAAATTCATGGTCTTTACAATTGTGTTGGCCGTCATTGCAGCCGTGATTGATTTAGCGATTACGATAAGTTCTCCAATGTGCGAATTAAATGAAACAAATCCCGAATTAACGCAGAAAGAACTATTCCATTCTGGCATGCGCGTTGGCAGAGAAATATTAGCAACTTCAGCAAACACCATTTACTTAGCTTATTTTGGTGGTCAACTGACATTATTTTTCTGGTTCTTCAAACTTAATTATTCATTTGGCCACATAATTAATTCGAAAATTTTTGCTCAAGAATTTATTTCAATTCTTTTAGGTGGAATTGCTGTAGCCATTAGCATTCCAATTACGGCATGGTTAACCTCCATCTTAATTAAAAAGCAAAAGTCATCCGAAGCACAAAATAACCAATCAATTTAACTTGAACCTATCGAGATTAGAACATGTATTTATGTCTATATCTCGATAGGTCTTTAATATATTCGACCTTCCAATTTGCACCTTACATCTCACATCAGACCTTATTCGTAAACCGTAAACATTCGATCTTAAGAACGTCTATTCAATTTATTCAATTCGCCACTGAAATATGCATTTTCCCCATGAACTACATAGTCTAGACCTTGTTCTTCTTCAACTTTATCCGCAGCAATCTCGCTAAATAGACCAATTACTTTTGCAATAATATATGTAACTAATCCACTAAATATAATCGTTACGACTACTGCCAATATTTGAACCATTACCGCCTGTATATTACCGCCAAATAGCAAACCATTCGAAATGCCGTCATTAACTTTTTGTGATTGGAATACACCCGTTAATATCGCGCCGATAACACCACCGATACCATGGATTCCAAATGCATCTAAGGCATCATTATATTTTAATTTCACTTTGATATAATTAATCGCAAAATAACAACATACGCCACCTATTAACGCAATTAATATAGCACTTGTATAATCAACAAACCCTGCTGCAGGTGTGATTGCTACTAAACCTGCTAGCATTCCAGACAACATACCGATTAAGCTTGTCGTCTTTTTCATCCAATATTCTATAATCGACCAACCTAATGAGCCTGCGCTCGCTGCTAACACAGTATTAATAAACGATGTCATTGCGATATGATCAAATGTTAACGCACTCCCTACATTAAACCCATACCAACCAATCCATACGAATATGCCACCTATTAATGAAATAATAAGGTTATGCGGTGGTCGTTTATCAAAATTTTTGCCTGCGCCTATCATCACTGCTAACACGAGTCCCGAAACACCGGAAGTGATATGTACTACTGTCCCACCGGCATAATCTATCGCACCAAGTTGATCAATCCAACCGCCGCCCCACACCCAATGCGCTACAGAGCTATATACTAAAATCACCCATAAAAACACAAAAATAAGATAAGGTATAAACTTCATTTTTTCTGCAATTGAACCAGATAATATCGAAACAGCAATTGTACAAAACATCATTTGGAATAGCATAAATAACCCTAGAGGTACGTGTGGTGATATTTCCGTTTGCGTATCAAATCCAACATGTTGTAATCCCAAATATGTAAAATCACCTAAGATTGTATTTCCTGAACCGAAACTCAAACTAAAACCAAGTATTACCCAAGCAAATGTAACAACTACAATAGCAGACATACTTTGCATCACTGTGTTCAAAACGTTTTTGGACTGCACTAAACCTCCATAAAACAAACTCAATCCTGGGGTCATTAACCATACTAATAACGTACAAAGAAATAAAAATAATGTATCATTCATATTCATACTGCTCACTCCTTTGTAGAAGATCTTACCCCCTAACAAATTAGATCGCAAAAATGCGTCACATAAGATAACACAACGTGTTAAGTTATGTGACGCTCTCATTCTCTTTTTATAAATTTTGTTTCAAAATATATACTGGACGCCCTTCTAATTTTGAGGTTCCTACGTTTTGGTAGCGACATTGTTGGTATAATTTTTGAGCTATTTCATTATCCATATTTACTGTCAAATAGATTTCATCTACATCAGGAAAATATTGCCTTAAATAGTTAGGTAACGATTGAATGACTTGTTTACCATAACCATGACCTCGATAATTCGAATCAATGCTAAATGATCTGAAAAATATCGCGTTTTTATTGTTTGAATAAGGTGCAACGCCATCCCCTTCATGCAATGTAAAGAAACCAACGCATTCCGACCTCGCATTATATACTAATGTTGGATGGCGTTCTTCATCATTAGTAGCAAGCTTAATATTTTCTTCGGGGGTTTTTGTAAACTTTCTATCTTCTGCTGAAATATTGAACTGTTTTATTTCTGAAATAAGCGCCTCTTCATAAGGTACAATATTAATAGTTTCGCAATGTTCTGATTGTGCATCAATCCACGTTAAAACTGCTGGTGCTATTTTATGACGTTCTGATTTATGTATCCATTGCATATCTGTAATTTCCTGATCAGGTTCAATCGCATCCCAATTTATATTCATCGTAGTACGATAGCAATTCAGTTCTGTTTGTGTGTTTTTCTGAGGATATGCTTGTCCAACGACTGTTTGAAGATAAACAAAAGATGATTCTGGTAAATCAATTTGTAATTCTTCTTGCACTTCTCTTTTTACTGCTTCTTTATATGATTCATTCGCATCTATCTTACCGCCAGGGAAATAATACTTTTCTCTATTCCTAGCTTGAACGAGTAATAAATACTCATTATATTCCACTACTAAACAAACACATTTAATCACTTTGCACCACTCCATCCCCTATATATAATCGTACTATTTTTATATGAACATCGCTTATGTTATCATATTTCAATATTGTATACACCTTATGTTTTAAGCAACATTAGACACTTATATATCAATTATAAGTTTATAAAGTGTTATAATATTAAAACAAGATATACATTTTAAAATGGAGGGTTTAATAGAATGGCTAAGAAAACAAAAATCAATCGCATTTCAAATACAGTTAATTTTGTAGGCATTGCAGTAGAAGGTTTCAATTGGTATGCCTATCAATCAAAAAACAAAAAACTAATATATGCTAGCATGGCAATTACAAGCGTGGGAGCAGTGCTAGACTTTTATACCGCTTTAAAATCACCGCGAAAATTCGCAAAAATATTTTCAACTTTCACACTTGCAAGTACGCTATTCACAACAGCGAAACGTGTTAAATCTTTACGCAAAGAGAACGCATCATAACATAGTACGGTTTCTGTTAAAATAACATAACTTCAATGTCACAAGTCGTACACCATTCTAATTGATGTTAAAAACTCATATAAAAAGCTCGTATTACAGTTACACGTTTCATACTGTAATACGAGCTTTTTTGCTATATTTATTTAGTGAATATATTTATACGATTTAACTTGTGATGCTGGGATTGTTCTATAAGTCACTGTACCAGGTGCAGCAGAATAATTCATTTCAGATACAGTAATACTACCATTCGAATTTACTGATTCTACAAAAGCAACATGCCCGTAATAACCTAAATCCGATTGTAAAATAGAACCCACTGTAGCATTATAATCCACAGTATAACCATCAGCTGCAGCACCAGTGTCCCAACTATTAGCATTCCACCAATAAGTACTGATACCTTTACCAATTTGTGCACGTTTATTAAATACATGCCAAGTACATTGTCCCCAATCATATAGATTAGTATGGTTGAATACAGGTGAGTAATATCCCGATGATCCTGTAGATCCTGTTGAACCAGAACCTCCAGTTGATGCAGTGCCTGATACTTTCAATTTTTGACCAGGATAAATATTAAAGTTTGTTAGACCATTTAGACTCATAATTTTTTGATATGTAGTGCCATATCTTGCAGCAATCGCTGATAATGAGTCACCACTCTTAACTGTATAAGTTGTTGTACTTCCACTACTTGTATTTCCTGAAGTATTCGAACTACCAGTTGATGCAGTGCCTGATACTTTCAATTTTTGACCAGGGTAAATATTAAAATTCGATAAACCATTTAAACTCATGATTTTTTGATAAGTCGTTCCATATCTCGCAGCTATACCTGATAATGTATCACCTGATTTAACTGTGTACGTCGTTCCAGTTGATGTGTTTGAAGTCGTGTTCGAACTTGATGTCCCTGACACCTTCAATGATTGGTTTGGAAAGATAACATTTGAACTTAAATTATTCAATGACTTCAATTTGTCCACTGAAGTATTGAATTTATTCGCTATTGACCATAATGAGTCGCCACTCTTAACTTTATAAGTTGTAGCGGCATCTGCGTTAGTTGATGAAACTGCTGCTAAGGCGCTTGTGCCTATTACAGTAGCAATAATTTTTTTACGCACTTATGTAAACCTCCTACTATATATCTATTACACTTCGTGTCTATACTCACTCCTTTATTATACATTGTAAAAATGTACATTAGTATATTATTTATATGACATTATGATTACAAAAGAGAACGTAAAAATATAAAACCTGTAATATACAACTTATTTATGACCGTTCAAACGTTAATATATTTACATTATCAATACCAAAGTAGTTATCTAATATCGCTAAATAATTATCACTTGTCACAGGTTTCTTTACTTTTTCACCATAGTTTGTAATAGTTAAATGGGAATTAGACAATGTTATACGGCCATGATTGGTTGCTTTACTTACTATTAATTTTTTCACAAATATAGAACTAGGGTTGTGTTGATTATACGTTATCCCCTCTTCAAAATCTGAAATATTTTTTGGTGCATCCGTCGCTTGATATTGTATTTGCCATCCATTATCTTTATACTTACACATTTCAATCGTTTGTGTATCTATATAGGAAGCTCTGAAATAACCATTGATATCAGTAACGACTTCTTGTCGATTCGATAAAGGCATTGCCTCTTTAGGTACATCCGCATATCCAACATCAACTAAATAGTCTTGTTGATTTACCCTTACCTTGAGTGCCATATGAGAACTTGCCATCGCCCAACCATTTCCTGTATTAATTGTCGCAGATATCATATCTACATTAAATCCTTTTCCAACTAAATAATTTTTGAAAAAGCGATTTTGTTCATAACAAAAACCACCTCGATGTTCTTGGAGGATTTTGTAGAGCATAGACGCATCATTAAGTGCAATCGGTTGCTTATTTTGGACATTTATATTTTCAAAAGGCACATGCGAAACATATTGATGAATATAATGATTTAATGATAATAAATCAATTCGATTATATTTTTTTGTATCAATTTCTAAATAATTCTCTAATTGACTAAAATCTGTCATTTTAATCCCCCCTCAATTTATACTACCCTACAGTACACATATATTTTAATCCAAAAACATTATTTAAAACAATTTTTTAGATTTTCAAAAAATGGCTCAGTTCCTGATTTTCACAACATTAAATACAGGGTATAACAATATATATAGGTCATGATAAGTTTGACATTAATCCGATATACAGATAATGTGTACTTTCGATACTTTATAACTAACATCAGAAACCAACACAACTCTATACGTTCTTAAGTTTTTTAGTATAGATGTATGACTAACTATTAAAAATTCTGATTTTTCTAACATTATAAAACAACATATCTAGGGGGTTATCACTTGGCTAAAGATCAAGAACAACAAACAAATCAACAAGATTTACGTATACGAAGTAAAGTAATTAGTGAAGGTGTCAGTAGAACGCCTAACCGTGCTTATTTACGCGCACTCGGTTTTGAAGATGAAGATTTCCAAAAACCTATGATTGGGGTCGCAAGTACTTGGAGCGAAGTTACGCCATGTAACATGCACATTGACGGTCTAGCACGTGCATCCAAACAAGGCATCAGTGAAGCAGGTGGCTCTCCGTTAATTTTCAATACAATTACAGTTTCAGACGGTATCTCTATGGGGACAGACGGTATGCGTTTTTCATTACCAAGTCGTGAAATCATTGCAGATTCAATAGAAACCGTTGTTAGCGCTGAAAACCTTGATGGCGTTGTAGCTATAGGTGGCTGCGATAAGAACATGCCTGGTTGTATGATTGGAATCGCTCGCTTAAATTTACCTGCCGTATTCGTTTACGGTGGAACGATTTTACCTGGAAAATTAGATGGCAAAGATTTAGATGCCGTATCTGCATTTGAAGGTGTCGGACAATATAATAATGGAGAAATTGATAAAGAGGCTTTACATAAAGTAGAATGTTCTGCGTGCCCTGGCGCTGGTGCTTGTGGTGGTATGTTTACTGCTAACACGATGTCATCAGCAATTGAAGCAATGGGTATGAGTTTACCAGGTAGTGCCTCACATCCTGCTGTTTCTACAAATAAAGCAAAAGATAGTAGAGCAGCCGGAAAAGCAGTTTATAAATTATTAGAAAAAGGTATTTATCCAAAAGATATCATGACTAAAGAGGCCTTCGAAAATGCAATTACCGTTGTAATGGCATTAGGTGGTTCAACAAATGCTATTTTACATCTACTTGCTATAGCACATACAATTGAAGTAGATTTAACACTAGATGATTTTGAGAGAATCCGTAAGCGTGTGCCTCATATTGCTGATCTGAGACCAAGTGGTAAGTATGTAATGGCACACCTTGACGAAGTGGGGGGCATCCCTGCTGTTATGAAACTACTTCATGACAAAGGATTAATTCACGGTGATTGCTTAACTGTAACTGGCCATACAGTAGCTGAAAATTTAGCTAGTCAACCAGACCTAACTGATAATAAAGAAATCATAAATTTCGAAGAACCTAAACATGCAACTGGGCCTCTTGTTATTTTAAAAGGTAACTTGGCTCCTGAAGGGGCTGTAGCTAAAATCTCTGGCCTTAGTGTCACTTATATCAAAGGACCTGCACGTGTCTTCGATTCAGAATCGAAAGCCACTAAAGCTATACTAAATGATGAAATCAAACCTGGCGATGTCGTCGTTATTCGTTACGCAGGTCCTAAAGGCGCACCAGGCATGCCTGAAATGTTATCTGCATCTTCTATCCTTGTAGGAAAAGGATTAGGAGAATCTGTAGCATTACTTACAGATGGTAGATTCTCTGGCGGTTCTCACGGACTAGTTATAGGTCATGCTGCACCAGAATCTCAAGTAGGTGGACCAATGGCACTCTTAGAAGAAAACGATATAATTACCATTGATGCAGAGAACCTTGAAATTAGTTTCAACGTTTCTGAAGAAGAACTTGAACGTCGCTATCAAAATTGGGAAGTCCCTCCTCTAAAAGCAACAAAAGGTACACTCGCTAAGTATGCTAAACTTGTCTCTTCAGCATCAAAAGGCGCAATTACTGACTAAATATCATTATAATATTAAGCAAAAAAGTCTTGTTACAAAGTGTTTTCTAACACATTGTAATAAGACTTTTTTCTATATAATGCAAAATTTTTCACAAAAAGACACTTTAGAATGCGCAATTGTTTATTCATTTTATTTTTAGTCATTAGAGAATGATTTTTTACAACTTAGGGAATATATAACAAAATTGAACACAATTGTATTATATTTAATTTAACAAAACAAAGCGAGGTGAGTTACATGAGCTTTATCATTGATATCATCAAAAAAATCGTTGGTTTATTCACAGGTAAATAATTTCTAAAAATTATTTGAGACCGAGACATTCAATTGTTTCGGTCTCGTTTTATATTTTTTACATTATAAACTATGTAGTGTTTACTCTCGTATTCCAAGCCATTCAAATTTTAGTATACCCATTTTAATGGCATCAAAATACTGTCCATTCACACTTCTTGCTTGTCTAATTCTAGCTTCTTCTCGCATGCCAACTTTTTGAGCAAGCTTAATCATTCTTTCATTACCTGACCATGTTGAGATACCCAACCTATGAACAAAATCTTTCTTAAATAAATAATCAATCCATAGTTGAAATACTTCTGTGCCAATACTACTTTCCCAATAATCACTATTGTAAATAACAATACCTATTTCTAACCAATTAGTATTTTTATCTATCCAATATGAACCGACAGTCCCTATAAAATTACCTTCTACCATAATCGCTAAAGTACTTTCTACGTTTGGATAGATATAACGATTTTCCTCTAAATCTCTAATAAATGATAATTTATCTATTTGCGGTTCCTCAATATATGGACCATTCCATTTTTTTGCTTTTTGTTCAAGCTCCTCATATTTCCAATAATAGAAATCATCCATAATCGTTTCATCAAGCGACTCTAAAGTACCTTTTGAAAACTGTATCATTACACCTCTCCTAACCTAATCATTATGTGTTAGTATACTTTAAACTAACCAATACTCAAAATAGAAAAAGGGCCAAGCATAAACCAATAATTACAAATTGATCTCAATGCCTGCCCCTCTGGATTATAATAATTAAGTTAACCTTGTTATACCGTCATATTAATTTTCAGAAAAATAATGTTTTAATCACACGGAATAACGAACCTAATAAATCAAATAAGTCTCCTGTCATGACCATTACCTCCATTATTTAAATTTTAATTTTATTTAAGCATCAAATTGCTCGTTACGAACTAAATCTGCTGCTAAATTATGCCAAAACTGTTGCAACTCTTCAGTAGGGTGATTAGAGTCAGTAGAATCTTGTCCAACAAAATCAACATGGTCCCAACCGTGTTTAATTGGAGTCACTTGCCATATACCTTTTTTCACTTCATTTGTAGCTTCTGTAAAGGCTTGATTAAACGGATGTTGTGATGAAATAGTAGATACTAAGCCGTCATTTTCACGCCACTCTTTTTCTGCAGCTTTACCAATTACATTACCTGTTACAGTAAATGGTAGAAACATATTAATGTCTGATTTTTGATTTCCGAGCAAAGTAGGTCTTGTTGATTCTCCTGTATATGTTTTATAGACAATATTAGGATTTAACGAGGTGTTTTTATTTAATTTAGCAGCGCCTTCCCTCGTTAAATCATAAAAGCCGTTATCTTTTGTTTTCCACAATCCACTATTTTGAACGCGTTGTACATATTGAGCGTATGTTTCTCCTTCTCTCTGCTTAAGCCCCCATTGGCCAAAACCAAAATCTACTTTTGAGTTTTTATTACCTTTAAATTTGGCGTAATCAAACGCTAATTGTCTAACAAGAGCTTCGTTACCTAATGCATCTGCAGCATGTGTACCATTATGTGGTGTACCTATGGTTGTAATTGAATTCACCATGTTATCGTTATTTCCTTGGAAAAGCGGGGAAATTTCACCGCCATGTTCCTTTTGATATTCTATTTCTGCTGGGTTACCATTACGTAATAATTCCTCAAGTTGCCTTACTGTTTGACCACCCATACTATGAGCCACTAAGTGCACTTTTTCACCTGGTTTCCAGTCTTTATATACACCTTCATATGTTTTACCATAACGTTCATGACCGTACTTCTCAGCATGGGCTGCACCATAATCCACCGTGCCACCCTTAATATAGTAATAAAGCTCAACGGCACGATCATAGTTACTACTTAACGCACCGATACTCGCTTCGTATGTTTCATAACCATTACTTTCTAAATCTTGGCGGATATCCAATTTATCTCCACCCCAATAATGCGCTAATACTGCTGGATTAATATCATCAGTAAAACCATTGAAACCATGTACTAAAATGATAGGATCTTGGTTTTTATACTGTCCTTGTTTTGCAGTTTTATTAGGTTGTTCATTCGTTTTTTCTACATTTTGTTGAGTTTGGTTCTTCGGCGTTGCCACAGCATTTTCTTTCAATGTATTTAATGCTTTATCAGGATTATCCTTATTATCTTGTTCAGAATCGCGATTTGCAGTTTGATTTGGTAATTTATCTAAGGATATCTCCTCTTTTTTATTTCCATCACTTTTAACATGTTTATTTAATGGTGTCTGATTGTTGCCTACCACTTTATTTTGTTTAGCATCTTTATAATCCACATGATCTTCTTGTTGCTTTAATTTATCTTCTTCATTAAATTCTGGATCCACTTCTGACTCTTCTTGCTCTTTCACTTTGTCGTTTGAATTAAATCCTGGATCCACTTCTGACTCTTCTTGCTCTTTCACTTTGTCGTTTGAATTAAATCCTGGATCCACTTCTGACTCTTTTTGCTCTTTCACTTTGTCTTCCGAATTAAATTCCGGATCCACTTCTGACTCTTCTTGCTTTTTCACTTTGTCGTTTGAATTAAATCCTGGATCCACTTCTGACTCTTTTTGCTCTTTCACTTTGTCTTCCGAATTAAATTCCGGATCCACTTCTGACTCTTCTTGCTTTTTCACTTTGTCGTTTGAATTAAATCCTGAATCCACTTCTGACTCTTCTTGCTTTTTCACTTTGTCATTTGAATTAAATTCTGGATCCACTTCTGACTCTTCTTGCTTTTTCACTTTGTCGTTTGAATTAAATCCTGAATCCACTTCTGACTCTTCTTGCTTTTTCACTTTGTCATTTGAATTAAATTCTGGATCCACTTCTGACTCTTCTTGCTCTTTCACTTTACTTGTTGAATCGTTAACTTTATTTTTAGTATTTTGTTGATCTTTATGTAAGCTAGTATGAGTTGGTGGATTGAGTTTTTCATCATTCACTTGTGTTTTATCATCATTAACCGGTGTATTTGTTTTATCATTCACTAAATTTTGATGTTCATCATCTCCCAAATGATTCCCATTTTGTACTTGTGCGTCCGCTTCACTTTGATTATTTTCTTCTGCAGCTTCTACAGTTCCTATATTCAAAAATAATAACGAGCCAATTAAAATTGAAGAAGCGCCGACAGTAAATTTACGTATACTATACTTATTTCGTTTCTTCTCCATATACAACACCTCTAAATTTTATGATTTTAAAACACAATTTAATTAATAAGACAGACTAGATGAAAAAGTTAATAATAAAGCGCGGTATTAGTTCAAAAAATTTACCTATCAATGCTTTCATACCACTCACCCCTTCCTAAAGAAAGCGCTTACATTCTTTAAGAAAAATTTTATTTATCAAAAGAATTTCCAATAAATTGTTAAAAATCTTTATAATTAACAAATAAAAACTTTCAATAAATAATTTAATTAGATTTTACTAAACAAACTATTTTCAGTCAACAACTGATTACAACTAAATTACGCACAATTAAAAAATTCTCGATGCATTAAGCAACGAGAATTTTTACAATTATATAAATTGAACGATGAATATTAACACGATAACTACTGGTAAAACAAATTTAATTAAGTAGTACCATGGCATAAATAATTTAAACCTGTCTTTTCCAAAATGTGTTTCCAAGTCATTTTTATCTAATAATTGACCAACTACAAGCGTCGTTCCTAATGCACCTAATGGCATCAAAATGTTTGATACTAAAAAGTCCATATTATCAAATATTGTTCCAGCACCAAATTGGATACCGCTTAAACTACTAAATGACAACGTGGCCGGTATACTAATAATAAATACTAAAATGCTTGCATAAATTGCTATAGACTTACGTTTTGAATTATCATTTTTAGTAAAGTTCGATACATTTAACTCAAGTAACGAAATCGATGATGTCAGTGCAGCAAATAAAAATAGAATTAAAAAGATAAAATAAAAACCTTGTCCATAAGCCATTTGATCAAAAACTTGTGGTAATACTTTGAATAATAACCCAGGTCCCTCAGTAGGACTATACCCAAAAGCTGCAATCGCAGGGAATATTGCTAAACCTGCTAAAATAGATACCAAAATATTCATTCCTACGATTGAAATAGCAGATGTTTTAATCGTCATTTCTTTTGAGGCATAGCTCGCATAAGTAATCATTCCCGTCGTACCTAAAGATAACGTGAAAAATGACTGACCTAGCGCAAATAATACACCTTCCATAGAAATATCTTCTAATCTAGGTTGCAAGATATATTTCAAACCTTCCCACGAGCCTTCTAAAGAAAGTGATTTAATAACGATGACAATTAGAAAAACAAATAATAGCGGCATCATAAATTTAGAAGCTTTTTCTAATCCTTTTTCTACTCCCATCATTACAATAACCATTGTTAATAAGATAAAAATACCTTGTCCCATTATCGTTAACCATGGGTTTCCTATAATAGATTCAAACTTTATACTTCCTAATGTACTATCGCTAAAAGTTACTATTTGGAAAGCTACATTCAAGATATAGATAATAATCCAACCACCTATAACACTGTAAAAACCAAATAATATAAATACAGCTAAATTACCGTTCCAGCCAATAATATTTAGCCATTTTTTCTCAGTCAATTTTTCATAAATTTTAGTCGTGTATGTTTTACCCATTTTTCCGACCGTAAACTCCATCATAAGTAATGGCAATCCAACAAAAATGGTAAATACTAAAAACATTAGTAAAAATGCGCCACCACCGTATATACCAGCCATATACGGAAACTTCCACATGGCACCTAATCCTATTGCAGAACCAGCACTTGCTAAAATAAATCCTGTTGAGGATTTCCACTGTGATTGTTTATTCATAATTCTACATCCTTTATATTTTACAAAACTTTATTGCGTTAAAGCGTTTGCGTGACATAGCATCTACTATACCATTTTTTCATCTTTGACTCAATATGTATTTTCAGTAACTAGAGCTAAAAACTTGTCACTACAGTCAATAATTAACTTAAAATTTTTCGAATATTTCATGGCTTTTCTCACATGCAATACTTTAAATATTAAAAATTATCTGACATTTTATTGAATATAATGTTTTTTTATGTTAAAGTAGCATGTGTTTTGTGCAAGATAATCTCCTTGAAATTGAGGTATATAAAAATGAATAAACTTATCCTAATTTCTGGTCTAATGTTATTCTCATTTTTCTTTGGCGCCGGAAATTTAATATTTCCACCTATGTTAGGTTACACAGCTCAAGAAAATATGTGGGTATCGATGACTGGATTTGCTATTACCGGTATATTACTACCTTACTTAACAGTTATTGTAGTTGCCTATATGAACGGTGGCGTAGAAAGCATCGGTAACAGAGTCCATCCGATATTCGGTACGGTCTTTGCAATCTGTATTTACTTATCAATCGGTGCTTTATACGGTATTCCTCGTGCTGCTAACGTTGCCTATGAAATTGGAACAAATCATATATTACCCGTACATAACCATTTCACTTTAATTATATTTTCATTAATATTTTTCTTCATTGTTTATATTATTGCTTTATATCCAAGCCGTATTATAGATAATTTAGGTAAATACTTAACACCAATTTTAATAATTATTATCGCAATTTTATGTATATTGGTAATTATTAATCCAGAGGGCTCTATCGGGCAACCCAGTGGCGAATATGCTCAAACACCATTAGTATCAGGTATTCTACAAGGATACTTTACGATGGATTTAGTAGCTGCCCTAGCATTTTCGGTAGTAATCGTCCAAATGTTTAAATTAAATGGTGTTGATAATCAAAAGACACTCGTCAAGCACGTGATTAAAGCTGGTTTAATATCAGCGATTTTACTGTTCGTTATTTATTTTGCACTTGCTTACGTCGGAGCTACAACAAGTCATCCTGGATTTAAAGACGGGACTGGTATTTTAACGTTCAATTCTTTACGTGTATTTGGATCTATTGGTAATTTATTATTCGGTATCATCGTAATTTTAGCATGCTTAACTACATGTATTGGGTTAGTCAATGCCTGCGCTGCATTTGCTATGAAGAAATTACCAAAAGTATCTTATAAAAAGTTCGTATTGGTATTCTCTTTACTTGGTTTCATTGTTTCAACGCTAGGTTTAGAGCTTATTTTACAAATCGCTGTTCCATTGTTAACGTTTATTTATCCAACATCAATTGTATTAGTGCTTATTTCTTTAGTTGGCATTTTCATTCCATTTGAAATGAAATTCGCTTTTATCTTACCGACTATCGTTACACTCGTTATCTCAGTGTTACAAATACTCAATGATTTCAACTTGATTAAATCACTTAATGCGTTATATCAAAAATTACCATTAGCAGATATTCAATTAAGTTGGTTACTTCCATTTATAATTTTACTTGTTGTCGGTTTAATTATTGATTTTTTAAAAAGAAATACTGTAAAACCGTCATAATCTTGAAAACTTTTAACATTTAATATATAAAACATAAGTAATAGTCTTTAGACTTGTCTTAATACTTGTGTTTTAACTTAGAAATTAAAGGGAGTGAAGATATGAAATCATGTTATTGAATTTATATCTCCACTCCCTATTTTTATATGTTATCTGAGGATAATATATATTGAATTTGTTATGATAGCTAGTAAGTAATTAAAGCAATATTCCATATAAAAAAAGAATGGAGTTTTAATATGAATGAATTTAAAGAATTTTTAGAGTCTATTGATAATGCAGCACACAAAGAGAAATTGGAAGCCATTTTCAATTGGGTTTCAGAAACATTTCCAAACCTTGAAACTACAGTAAAATGGAACCAGCCAATGTACACAGATCACGGTACTTTTATCATTGCGTTTAGTAAATCAAAAGCACATTTCTCAGTAGCACCTGAACCAAAGGCATTAGCTGAGTTCACCCAAAAAGTAAAAGCCGCTGGTTACTCACAGACAAATAATTTATTCCGTATAAAATGGGACCAAGATATTGACTATGCCTTATTGAAAGAAATCATCCAATACAATATCGATGATAAGGCTGATTGTGCAACATTTTGGCGAACGTAATTCAAACATTTTCAACATTAAAAAAGAGACCCTCTAACTTCATAAAGTGGGATCTCTAATTTACTTCAGTACAAAAGTTTTATAACTTTTGCTTACTGAGGTTATTTTTTATTTTTCTGTTGTTTGATTATTGTCGTCATTATGGTTATCTTTTATTTGATTTGAAGTATCTTCAATAGGCTCTTCAGCGTTGACCTCTTCACTTTGTTTTAAAGTTATATCTTCATGTGCTTTTTCATTTGATTTTTCGTTTTGTTCGAATGCATATGTTTTCTTTTGATTTGAAACATTTTCAAGCATCTTAGTTAAATTAAAGCCTGTCATTTGGTTTAAACCTTCTTCAGCATTAGCCATTTGGGCAATAATACCATTTGATAATGAATTGATACCTTCACCATTTCCACCATCTAAAATACGAATATTTTCAACATTAGATAATGGTTCAGCCAGCGCTCTAGCAAACTCAGGCATTGTTTTAATCATCAATTCAGCCAACATAACATCTTTATTCTCAGCAAGTGCATTTGCTCTTTCTCTCAAACCATCAGCTTTAGCTTTCTCTTGTTCTCTAATAACTTCCGCTTCTGCTTTACCTTCTTTAAGTCGCGCTTC
The DNA here is from genome assembly GCF_033597815.2 of Staphylococcus sp. KG4-3. Taxonomy (NCBI): domain Bacteria; kingdom Bacillati; phylum Bacillota; class Bacilli; order Caryophanales; family Staphylococcaceae; genus Staphylococcus; species Staphylococcus halotolerans. Next base: position 332,305 of record NZ_CP166245.1, on the reverse strand, counting down.
ATAAGCAGCCTCAGCTTGCTTTATCTTAATTGCTGCATCTGTTTCTGATTGTTGACGACGCACGTCATCTTTTTGACGTTGAATATGTACATCATTCTCACGTTCCATCTGTATCAAATGTAACTCATTTTCTTTTTCGCTACGTTGAACATTTAATTGTTTTTCTTTGATTTCTAAAGCTCTAGATTCTTTTTCTAACTGCCCTGAAGCTTCTGCTTGGGCTTGTGCTTTATTTGTTTCACTTAAAATAGCTTGTTCTTTTAAATCTTTTTCTCTACGTGAATCTGCAACATTCATTTGACGAGATATTTTTTCTTTCTCAGTTAATTCAGTATTCTCAGCAATTTTCATCTCAGTTTCGCGTGCCGCATCACTTTCTGCAATGTCAGCTTTTTTCTTGATTTTAGCAATTTCAGGTTTACCTAAATTTTCTAAGTAACCTTCGTTATCGCTAATATCCGATAGCCCTAATGACGTAATAGTAAAGCCCATATTGTTGAGTTGTTCTTGAGCAACTTCGGTTACTTTATTATTAAATGCTTCTCTATCTGAATTGATTTCTTCTACTGTCATTTTAGATAATATTGCTCGTAAGTTGGTGTTCAACACTTGTGATATTTCTTCAGATACTTCATCTTTCGATTTTCCTAAGAATTGTTCAGCATATTTAACAATACCTTGTAATTGATCTGCAACTTTAACTGTAGCAACTGCTTCAGCCTCTATGCCAACACCAGCTTTGGTCCACACAACGGGCGTTTTAATTTCTAATTGGAAAGATTTCAATGATATACGTGTTGATGATTGGAACATTTTCATTCTATAACCGCCACCACGGACCACTCTCATATGACGGCCTTCATCATCTTGATAAACATTAGATTCAGTTTTTGGATTACCAATATTTGGTCCAGTAATAATTAAAGCTTCATTGGATGGTACCGTTTTAAATCTTGCTTTCATATAAAGATACCAAACTAAACCACCAAATAGTATCAGACCTATGATAGTAGCAATACCGATTAGTACTAATAGATTCATGTCACTCGTCTCCTAATTTGTTTTATATTTTGATAAATTCTAAATAAACACTCCATATATTACTTTATTATAAATGCAATAATAAGTATATATTTAAAATGAATAATCTTTACATCTATTAAAAAACTTTAGATATTAATTAGATTACAAACTAATATCAAAACAACAAAAGTGAGTTTAATGCATTTTTCATATTTTAATCTTTAACATAATATTCGCTTTAGTTTGGAACTCATAATCAACTTCTACTTCTTCCATTTTACAACCTAACTCAGACAAATACTTTATTATATCGTCCAGCTTCTCATAACGTTCACCTTTTAAAATTAATAATTGGAAAAATACGTATTTCTTTTTTAGTTACCCTTAACCTTTCATTCAAAGTCTGTTTATGAAAATTATAATCAAAGCAATCAGCATACATAAATAAAAATGCGCAGATAATAAGACATCAAATTCATTATTTTTATATGGTATCTTGGGCAATGAGGCTACTTTATATGATTTAGGACATTATTCCATATCATAAAAACAATCTGTTAATGCTTGCATTCTATGCCTCTCCAAGTCGTTTATATTTTCAAAATAACTCCAATAATAATTTGATTTTGATAATTGCATCTTCTCAATTGCGTGCTTTAAATCATCTTTCCCCTTATTGTATAATTCTGCAACACTAAAAGCATATGCAATATCACAAGACTCTCTATTCAAACCTTTTTGTCTTCCTATTGCTGTAAACGAACATGCACCAGCAGGGCAATCTAATATTTTCCTACCTTCTAATTCATCCAAGTTTAAATCAAACATACTCAAATACTCTTCATATGTTCGACCAATAAAAATAACTCGCTCAATTTCTAGTTTCCTACTTTTTAATTCTCCATTCATTTATATCCCCTTTGCAACTGTTACATATAAAATTTTCAACATTGTATTGCACCCTTACTACAAACACAGTGACTTAAATTTAAAAGACATTGATTATAATAAGGGTGATTTAACTCTAAAGAACCTTTTAAACACAGTAATATTTATAGTGCCTTAAGGCGTTATAAATTTTGTGATATTTAAAAAATCAAAGTCGTTCTTTATTAATCAA